>CAXTFG010000161.1:0-6279 GCA_964243415.1 uncultured Beijerinckiaceae bacterium
CGCGGGCCGATGATGATCGACCCCGGCATCAAGGTCTACCGCGGCATGATCATCGGCGAGCACACCCGCGAGAACGACCTCGAAATTAATGTGCTCAAGGGCAAGCAGCTCACCAACATCCGCGCCGCGGGTAAGGACGAGGCCGTCCGCCTCACACCTCCGATCCGCATGACGCTGGAAAAAGCGCTGGCCTATATCGAAGACGACGAACTCGTGGAAGTGACGCCGAAGTCCATTCGTTTGCGGAAAACCTATCTCGACCCCAACGAGCGCAAGCGCTTCGTGCGCAGCAAGGAAGCGCTGGCGGGCTAAGATGCCGGCCAGGCTCCTGCGAGGTTCGTCTGGCGGCGATTGACACTCAAGCCGAGGCCGGCCGCTACTTGCAGATGAGCACGGCCATGCTTGCGGCGGTCGCGGCGGCCAGGCCCTGGATGTTAGGCGGGGTCTGCGGATCTTGCGCGATCGCCGCGGATTCGAGGCGAAGTCGATCGTTGCAGGCACAGTTCGGCACGTCGCCTGTCGTGGTGCACGCGTCGTGGCGCATGCAGGCTTCGTCAAGGCTGTCGACAGGCTTCGACCCTGGTCGATTGCCAATCCCGCAGTAATTGCCGTGGATCAGCAGCGGGCCGCGCTGCAGGGCGGTCACGTCGTCTTTCAAGGCGGCGCCGACCTGTCCTTTCGCCAGATCTTGCACCGACTTCCCGACCAGATCCTCGGGAGTTGCCGCCGGCAATCGGGGCGCTGGCGTCACCGTCAGCGTCTGCGCTCCGGCAGGCAGGTGCGAGAGCGCCAGGACCGTCAGGCTCAAGGCGAGTCTTTTCAGAAACACCATCCGACATTTCTCCGACGAAATCCGGCACAACCTGACCGGTGCCCGCAGGACGTTCGAGTCAACACCTTGGTTCCTGACTCGGCGGCATCTTGATTACCCCGGTTTGACGGGGGCAACGCGTCGATTGATCAAGCGGCCGCCCACGTCACGCGCGCGGACGCGGGCTCGCCCTATTCAGAGGCCGAAGTCGCCGAGCACCGGAATACCGGTGAACAAGCCGACCGGCGCGGGATAATCGAACAGCATGGGATAGACTGGTCCGGGAGGCCCTCCGGCAAAGCCGGGCGCGCCGATGTACCCCGGCCGAAGGACTGCCGGCCGGAGGAGCACACGGCGGTGGTGACGTTTCGCGGCGTCGGCGGGCTGGATGAGCGTAAAGGTCGCGAGCCCCGCGAACACCAAGCTCGCACATGCCGAAAGTCGTTTGGAATTCATAACCATCCGTGTCCCCTGCATTCAACTGCCGCTTCAACAACAAACGAGATTGGATGCCAACTTGCAAGGCGTGGATGCCGCGAACCATACGAGACCGGTATCCGGCCGCCGCGGCAATCATGAAAAAGCGATTCACGCGGAGGCGGCTCGGCCGCGCGCTGGTTTTTCTTCACCGGTCGGCCAAAGCCGCTGCCTTCAGCACACCTCGATGTCGCGCGCCGCACGGTCGAGGATCGCGGTCAGTTTGCTCACGTCCACCGCGGTTCCGCGTGAGAGCCGCAGCCGCAATGCGGCTTTGAGATTGTCCAGAGCGCGCATGATTTCGGGGGCGGGACCGTCGCCGAAGCGTTGGCGCATTTCGCCTATGCGAGAAAAGACCCGCTCGACATCCGCGGAGCTCTGGGCGAGTTCCGACCGCCCTTCTTCGGTCAGGCCGTAAAGCTTGCGAGGGCCTTCGGCGCCGACAATTTCGATCAGGCCTTGTTCCTCCAGAAGGGTCAGGGTGGGATAGACGATGCCGGGCGAGGGCGCGTAGCCACCGCCGAACCGTTCCTCGACCGCCTTGATGATCTCGTAGCCATGCGCCGGCTTGTCGCCGAGCAACTTGAGGACGACGAAACGCAGGTCGCCCTGCTCGAACATGCGTGGTCGTGCGCGCGGCCCGAAACCACCGAAAGGATGGCCGCCGCCCCGCCCTCTTCCCATCGGCGCGTGGCACCGCTGATCCAATCCAAAACTAAACCGCATAGAAGCCTCCAGACTGGTCACAGATGTATCTCACAAAGATATATCTTCGACAAGTCTGACGGCTGCAATAAAAGCTCGAATCGAAAAGGCCGCGAGATCCCCGCGGCCTTCGATCGTTGAGCTTGCAGTCTGTTCTTAGAAGCCGAACCCGCCGAGCACCGGCACGCCGGTGAAGACGCCCGTCTGGGGCAACACGCCCGTCCCGAGAAAACCACCCCCACCCAGGATACCGGGCTGGGGAGAATACGCCGGGCCCTGGCTCACGGCAGGGCCGCCCGCGAAACCCGGAGCACCGACATAGTCGGGCCGTTGGCTGGAGCCTCGGAGCCTCATCTTCATGGCGTGGCGGCGGTGATGCTTGGTGGCCGCATCGGCCGTTTGCACGGACATCAACGGTGCTGCCACCGTCACGGCCAGAGCCGCACAGGTAACCAGGCGTCGTAAACTGCGAGACATTGTTTCTCCTTTTCGGGTTGGAACTCACCCGATCATTTCCAGCCAGCGGCGATGCCAGCTGGTCGAGCCGTAGGGGGAATTGGAGCGTTCGCCAAGTGGTTCCCGCTGACTTAGCTCGACGAGACAGCGTTCTCCGGTGCATCGAGCAAAGCCGCAGCCTTTCGCAGGGTCGACACGATACCGGGCGCAATCGTGAGAGCGGTGTTGACGTAGACCGGGCTCGGATGCGGCATGGCGAGAACCTGAAGCTCCGGCCTAGTTTGCGCGATGAGGGAGGCGGCACGCGCCGCGACGCTCCCGGCGAGCACCACGACACGCAACCTTGGCAGGCATTCCAGAAGGCCAGGAACCAGGGCGATCCCAGCGACGATTTCGGCGCGGCGCGGCGCGCGGTTGCGCGCACCGGGAGCATGGATCACCCAGGGCACGGCATTCCACAGGACCATGCGTTGCCGTGGCAGGCCCGCCATGTCGCAAAAACGGGTGAGATTACGCGCCGTCGCCGTCGGATTGTCACGTGACACGAAACGGATCGCGCCGGCCCGCGGTCCCGGCGTCTCGAGAAGCAGCAGACAGGTCGCTTCGTCACCGCCGTCGAAGGGGTCGAAATGCGGCACGTCTCCCCACGTCGCGGCCACCTGCGAACGGCAACGCTCGAGCGCCACCATGTGCCGAGCGCCGAGCGCCTCGAAGCGCTTTCGCTCGAGTTCGACCTCGGCGTCGAGGGCTTTGCCGCGGTTCACCATCCTCAAGCGAAGAGGGACAAGCCAGCCCACCTCGGCGCCATTGACGTTTCGCCTCCTGCGACCACAATCGGCAGATGCGCGCCAACACTCCCCGTCGCACGATCCTCGTCACTGGCTTCGGCGCCTTCCCGGGCTCCCGACGCAATCCGACCGAGACCATCGTCGCGCGCCTCCGGCAGCATCGGCCACGCCTCGCCCGCCTCGGTGTCGACCTGCACTGCGTCACCCTGCCGGTCGTCTATGCGGCACTTCACGATCGCCTCGAAGAATTGGCCGAGCGACATCGACCCGATGTCATCCTCCATTTCGGCGTCGCCGGCCGTCGTCGCCGAATATCGGTGGAGACGCGAGCGGTCAATCGCGCGGGGCCGTTGCACCCCGACGCGTCCGGCCGTTGCCCTGCCCAGGTCCTTTTACCGGCGTCAGCGCATGTCCTGCCCGCGACGGTCGCTTCGCGTCGCCTCGTTGCGGCGCTTCGCACGACCGGCTTCAAAGCGGAGTTGTCGCGGAATGCCGGAGACTACGTGTGCAATGCGACTCTCTATCGATCACTGGTGTCGCCTCTCGCTCCCGAAGTGGGCTTCATTCACGTCCCGAGGGCAAGGCCGATGTCTCGTAGGGTACAGCCGGACCGCCTACCTAGCCCGTCCCACGCCGACCTCGCCGCGGCGGCGCTCGTCGCCGTGCTCGCCATGGTCAGATCGCCGCTGGCGCCGTCGTCGAGGGTTCGAGGGCTGGACCTCTCGTCGACGCGGCCTGCTTAGGGCGGCGCGGTCGGCGCGAGAACCTGCGGCATGGCCACCCACGGCGCGGCGTCCGGTTGACCCAGCTTCTGCGACGGGAATTTATCCCGCGAACTTTTCGTCCTGATGATCTTCGGCGCGCTTCTCTTGAGGGGCGCAGGAGCGTCAGCAGGACGTGGTGAAACCATCGGTGGCCGCGGGCGGTCATCCAGGCGCTCGGACGGTGCGGGCAGGGCAGGCGCTGGGTCCGGAGACGTCTTGTTCGGCGCCGGGTTTTCGAAACGATGTGGGAAGATCCAAGCCGTGTGCGTGAACGTTGCAGGGGCGATCCCCGCCTGCGTTTGCGGGGCCAAGTCGATGCCGGGGATATTGGCCGGATCCAACACCTTCACGTTTGGCAGGACATGTAACGGCACGAGCGCGCCGTACGGGTCGTGTTCCGAAACAGCTCCACGCGTGAGCGTTTGAGCGTCCGCGTCATATAGTCCCGCCGCAACCCCCGAAGCCAACGTCAACGAGCCTATGGCCAAGCTCAAGATGGGCACGCGCCAAACTACCGATGTTCGTCCGATGCCGGAAGACATTCGCAACCACGGTAAACGTAAATACGTATAGTTTGATTGCACGAACAATTACGCGTACTCGCTACCAACCCTATCAACTCGTCGATCGGGATCGAGTTGCGTTATCCGTTCATAACGGCGATACTTGTCAAGCTACTCGGTCTGTGAATTCATGAACACGTTGCGTTGGGGGGGTCACGCGTCATGGTTAACTTTCGAACGGCTTTACCTATCCTCGTCGTGATTGCGCCTGCGCTCAGCGGATGCATTGCGGACGATTTCGTCTCCCAGATCCAAACCAGTTTCGGCGACACTGGCTCGCGCGTAGCAGCGACCGAGGCGGTCGTCACGCCCGCGAACCTCGCCGGACCGAACTCGATCCCGTGGCAGTTGTCGCCCGCGTCAGCCGCATCCGTCGCGCAGGGTGAGCAGACGCTGGTCGTTGAAAAGGCCGGGCTCGGTCGCATTCGCGGCACGAACAAGGCTCTTGCTCAGATCGATCAGAAGATCGTCGCCTTCAGCGAGGACAGCAAAATCGCCTCGGCGTGCAAGGACGCGTTCGACCCGCAGGCGCGGGCGGCGGGCGCCTACTCGATCGAAGCTGCGGCGTCGGGCCCGGAGCGCCGGGTGGCGAAGGGCAAAAGCCAGCAGGTCTTCTTCCGCATCTTCTACGCGGATCCCAAAGACAACGGTGTGGAGGTCCGACAGGCCGCGATCTCGTGCACCGTGAGCAAACGCGGCCAACTCGTCCAAGCGACACCGGTCTAACCGCGTTCGCCTCGACGCGTGTCGCCGCGAGCAATCGCCACCCGAGTGACCGCGGCGATCAATCTCGCCAGGTCTTCGGGTTCGATCGTCAGAGCCGGCGTGAGGTAGGCGATGTTGCGAAAGGGGCGGACCCAAACCTCTTCCGCAAGAAAGTTGGCCTTCATCGTTTCAAGATCGCCGATCCGGTCGAACTCGACGATGCCGATCGCCCCTTTGATCCTGACGTCACGAATCCCGGGGCGGCCGCTGAGCGGCGAAAACCCTCGGCGCAGCGCCGTTTCGATCGCCTGAACCTGGGCGAGGCGCGGTTCGCTCTCAAACAAGTCGAGCGACGCGTTCGCGGCGGCGCAGGCGAGCGGGTTGGCCATGAACGTCGGCCCATGCATCAGCGCATGCCCAGGATCGTCTGACCAGAAACCCGCGAAGACGCGCTGGGAGGCGACCGTGGCGGCGAGCGCCATCGTGCCGCCGGTCAGGGCCTTCGACAGCGTGACGATATCGGGCGCGACGCCGGCTTCGACGCATGCGAACAGGGCGCCGGTGCGCCCGAACCCGGTGAAGACCTCGTCGAAGATCAGCAGGCAGCCGTAGCGCGTCGCGAGCTCCCGTAAGCAAGCGAGGACCGGCGCGCCATGGAACAACATTCCGCCGGCACCCTGGACCAGAGGCTCGACGAGGATAGCCGCGATGCTCTCGCCATGGCGCTCCAGCGTCGAGCGCAGAGCGGCCAGGCTTTCCGCGTCGCGCGGAAGATCGGCGATGATCTGTTCGCTCAGCACGCCCCTGAATTGCGCATGCATGCCCTCGTCGGGATCGCAGACCGCCATGGTCGCGAGCGTGTCTCCGTGGTAGCCGCCGCGGAACGACAGGATCTTGGTGCGCCCGCGGACGCCGGCGTTCATGAAGAACTGGAGCGCCATCTTCATGGCGACCTCGACGGCGACCGAACCGGAATCCGAGAAGAAAACGCGATCGAGATCGCCCGGCAG
>CAXTFG010000162.1:0-6220 GCA_964243415.1 uncultured Beijerinckiaceae bacterium
GCCGGCCCGAGGTGAGAGATCCCCGCCAGCTCCTTGAAGCCTCGCGTCGAAAGCCGAAACGCGAGGAGTTCGGGGGGCCGACCGCCCCCCGGATAGAGCGCCATGTCGGTCGCGGTCGCCACGATCAGCGGCTGATCTCTCGCCGTCTCCACGGCGAGCTGCTGGAGGTCGGCCCCGATCGTCTGATCGCCCGCTGTGTAGACCTCGAACAGCGCGACGAGTTCGGGGCTTTCGCCTCCACGTGTTCCCGTCATGGGGCGATCCTGTAAATGTGGCTGTCCTGCCGGAAGCGGATCGCCGGCGACAGGCTCTCCGATACCGCGATGAGCGTTTCCCCACCTGTCTTGACAACCGCGATGTCGGTCGCCCCGCACGTCGGAAAGGTTTCGATCTCCTGCATGGCACTTCCATCCCAGCGGTAGACGTGACCGTGGAGGTCGGTTCTGGGCTTTTCGCGGGACCCGGTCAGGAAATCGACTTGAAAGAGCAGCCGCTCGCCGTCCTGTTCCAGCGTAGCGAACCCGCGGCCGCCCGCTCCGCTCAGCTTTTGGTGCTCGACGAACCGGTCGCCCTGCCACCGTAGCAGAACGCTGTCGCCCATCAGCCGGGCAAAGGCGAGATATGTCGTCCCGTCGATGTCGAAGGCACAGAAAGCCCTGCCGCTGTCGCCGTCGAGCCGCTGCAGCGGCGCGAAGGTCTCGCCCGTCCAGCGTAGGATCCTGGAGGGAGCCTTGTGGTCGGCGTAGGCGAGCAGGTTCTCGTCGCCAATCCGGAGATGCTGCCAGTTGTAGCCCCAGATCGACTCGATCGTCTGGAAGAGGTGGAAGCTGTCGCCCTCCCACTCGTAGATTGCCGACTGAGCAGGGTTGCTGGCCGTTGCCCCGGGCTGGTCGACTCCCTGAGCAAGCGCGAGGAAATGACGCTTGCCGATTGCGACATGCCGCCATTGCTTCGCTGCGAACGTGGGAAAGCTCTGGACGACGACGAAGTCGTGCCCCGACCAGCGGAACAGCGTCGAGTCGACATTGAGATCGTAGGGACCCTGACCCGAGCGTAGATTGGCCACGGCGAGGAACAGCTCGTCGCCGATCCGGAACGGTTCGACATCCTCGCCGCCGCTCGCTGGCAAGCGAAAGCGCTCCTCAAATCGTGCTCCCGTCCATCGATAGATCAAAACGGGGATGCCGTCGCTGTCTCCTGCCTCGACCGAAGCAGGCTGGCCAAGCACATCTTTCGCAAGCTGCGGGACAGCCAGGTGCGGGACGCCGTCAAGCTCGAACGGGGCGATCGCTCGCGCGCCGTTCGTTTCGAGGTCCTGGACGAGCCGCATGCGATCGTGCGGGTCTGTCATCGCAGATGCACCGGTTGAGAGTGAAGAGATGGTTCCAGCCCAAACGGACGCAGCTTAGGCGATGCTGATGCCTCCCGTGACGCCGTAGACCTCACCCGTAATGTAGCTCCCCTATTGGGAGGCGAGCGGCACGTAGATGGGCGCGAGCTCCACCGGTTGGCCCGGTCTTCCCATGTCGTGCTCCTTTGACGATCGGGTACGCTACGACCGCCTGTCAAAGGTCGGCTGCTCGGATCCGCAGCGAGGCATGACTTGGTTGGAGCCGCATTAGCCGGCTCCTCTCGCCAAGGCGCGGCCGCACCGCAGCAGAAGATCGTAGTTCGCTTCATGGAAGCACGGCTTTACCGACGAGGCGGGCGACGTCGCCGGCGCGGCCTCCGAGCACTGCCTTGGCCGAGTAGAGCGCCGTCCCAAACACTTGGGTTGGTTCGACATGGGCAGGCATCACGAGTTCGAACCGGTCGGTGACGACGTCGAGCAAGGCCGGCCCAGGCGTCGCAAGCCAAGCCACGACGGCCTCCTCGAGGTCCTCGGCCTTTTCGACGCGTCGGCCCCATAGGCCCATCGCCTCGGCGACCCGACCGAAATCGGGGTTCTTGAGGTCCGTGTAGCTGTCGAGCAGGCCTTCGACTTTCTGCTCCAGCTCGACGAATGCGAGAGAGGAATTGTTGATCACGGCCAGCTTGATCGGCAGGTCCTCCTGCACGGCGGTGAGCAGATCGCCGAACAGCATGGTCAGGCCGCCGTCGCCGCAAAGGGCGATCACCTGCCGGCCCGGACAGGCCGCGGCGGCGCCGAGCGCCTGGGGCATGGCGTTGGCCATGGTGCCGTGCGTCAGACTGACGACGGTACGGTTGTGGCCGGTGGCCGGGACGTGGCGCAGCAGCCAGACCATGGGCGAGCCGCCGTCTGCCGTCAGCACGGCGTCCGGTTTCGCGTGCCGGGCGACGAGGTCGGCTAGATACTGCGGATGGATCGCGCCACCCTTGCCGACGCGAGCTCGTTTGTCGAGCTTGGCGCTCGCCCGGCGGTGCCTTACGAGGGCTTCGTCGAGAAAGTGCCGATCGGTTTTGGCCGCCACGCGCGGGAGGAGCGCATCGAGTGTCGAGGCGACGTCGCCAACGGCGGCGACGTCGACGGGGTGCCGCCGGCCGAGATGCGAGCCGTCGATGTCGACCTGGATGATCGTCGCCTTGTCCGGGTAGAACTGCCGCCATGCGAAGTCGCAGCCGAGCAGGAGCAACGTGTCACATGCCATAAGGGCGTGGTAGCCGCCTTCTGTGCCGAACACGCCCGTCATGCCGACGGCGAACGCGTTGTCGTATTCCAGGAAGTCCTTGGCCCGGGACGTAAACGCCACCGGCGCCTTCAGCCGGGCGGCTAAGGCTACCACCTGATCGTGCGCGCCCTGGCAACCGGAGCCGCCGTAGATCGCCACACGGGTACCCGCGTCGAGCGCGGCCGCGATGCGATCAAGGTCCACGTCGCCAGGTCGCACGTGCGCGACAACCGAGCGGTGCACGGAGAAGGCGGGGCCGTCCGGGGCCGTTTCGCGTGCCAGGTCGGCCGGCACGATCAGAACGGCGACGCCCCGCTTGGCGAGCGCTGCCTGAGCCGCCATGACCGCCATGCGCCGGGCTGAAGCCGCAGTGCGAATCTCGTCGCAGAAGACCGTCGACACCTTGTAGACCGCCTTGAAATCGACCTCCTGGGGAAAGTCGAAGCCGATCTCGTCGCGCACCACTTGGCTCGCGATAAGAACCACTGGGCAGCGGCTGCGGTGCGCCTCAAACAGCCCGTTGATGAAATGCAGGCTTCCCGGCCCGCAGGAGCCCGCGCATGCCGCAAGTTGGCCCGTCAGCATGGCGTCAGCTCCGGCCGCAAAGCCGCCGACCTCCTCATGACGGACGTGCACGAAGCGAATGCCGCTGCGCCGGATCGCGTCGGTGAAATAGTTCAGCGTGTCGCCTGGCAGGCCGTAGCAGCGCTGGACCCCCGCCGCCTCGAGAACGGATACTATCGCCTCGGCAACGGTTTCGCTCATGACATCTTCTCGGGTGCGGTCGCCCCGTCGTGCGTCGGAGGCGTTCGCCAGAAATCCTCGATAAGGCCGTTGACGAGGGCTGGGCGGGTCACGAAGGCGAAATGATCGGCCCCTGCGAGTTCGATCAATCGAGCGCGAGGGATACGCTGGCGCATGAACAAAGCGACCTCGATCGGAACCTCTTGCCCGAGGGCGCTCGCGATCAGCAGCGTTGGACATCCGATACTGCCAAGCAGGTCTCGATCATCGTCGCCCGCGATTCCATCGAAGAAGCCGAGCAACGTGCCCGAACCCGCGTGCAGGCTCATCGGCGTGAAGAATGCGACCAAGTCGTCTGCCTTCCACCTCGGCACGTCGCGGAAAGCGCGGCGCGGATCGAGGATAGCGTCGGTCGCTGCCTGTATCTCGCCGCTCTCGAGCAATCGGGTGAAACGCGCGATGCCGTCGGCGTCGAAACCCCACGGCCAATCCGGGCCGACTCGGAAGCGCGGGCTAGCATTGATTGCAACCAGCTTGCTGACGCGATCGCGATGGAGCGCTGCGAAACGCAATGCGATGTGCCCGGCGGAAGCGAAACCGATGAGCGTGATCGGCGGCATTCTTTGATCATCGAGCAGGGCGAGCAGGTCACGGCAATACAGGGCTGTGACGTCGTCGCTGTCCGGCACCGCGGTCGAGCGACCATAACCGCGGAAGTCGATGAACACGTTGCGGCACCGCGGAGCGAAGTGCCGACGCTGCAGCTCCCAGGACCGACTGTCCAGCGGAAGGCCGTGCAGCCAGACGATCGTCTCGTCACCGCCGCCCTGTTCCCACCAGGCAAGCGTTCCGCCCTCGACGGTGAGACCCTGGTAGGGCGGCGTGCAGCTCGCCAGCGAGAAGCAATCGCCATCGGCACCGGTATCGCTCATCGAACTCTCCGCAGATAAGCACGACGAGCGTCGTGAACGACGACGCTCAAGGGGGCGTCGTGATGGACCGAGCCCCAACGTCTTGCCGGCCTCAAGATTTGATGGTCCGCTGCACGTCCTTGCTCTCAAGGAACAGCCCGTCCGCCGTGAACCGCATCATGTCGATGCTATCGGTTACGGCGTCCTGTGCGATGCCTTCGATGCGGGAGTATACCCAAACGCGGGCAACGCTTGCTCCATCGGGCTCGATCTCGACCAACATGTCCCTGATATCCTTATGGTAGCCCGGCATCGAAGCCAGGTTTTTCATCCAGACCTCGATGAACTCCCTCGCTCCCCTCACGGGAGGATGATCCTCGTGTATTAGGAGGCAGTCGGGCGCGAGATAGGCCGATGCTTTCTCCATGTCCTTGTCATTGCAGAGCACATCGAGAAACGTGAAGCACCGGTCCTTGAAGTCCTGGGATTGAGCGCCGAACACCTGGCCGACCTCGTTCCTCTTGAACATAATCGTCTCCGTTTGAGTGCGTGACCGAGGCAAGCTTCATATGACTTGGCACGGGATCTTGTCCGCGCTGCCGATGCGCTCGCCTCTCCCGTTGCACCACGGCTTAGAACGCCTCTGGGCTGCCGGGGTCCGCGAGCAAGCCGATCGCCTTGACGCCGGCCAGCACGCAAGCTTCATCCTGGTCGGCGACGTCCCCGCTGGCACCTGCTGCCCCGATCAACGCTCCGTCGTCGGTGCGGATCAGCACGCCGCCTGGAACCGGCAGCACGCGTCCTTCTGCGAGCGACCCAAGCGCTGCAAAGAACGAGGGAAGCTTAGCGGCACGCGCGGCCAGGTTCCTCGTCCCGAAGCCCATTGCGAGCGCACTCCAAGCCTTGCCGCTCGCGATGTTTGGTCGAAGCAAACTCGACCCATCTTCCATCTTAAGGGCGACAAGACAGCCGCGCGCATCGAGAACGGCGACCGTCATCGGCGCTAACCGCTGCGCACGTGCGAAAGCAAGCGCTTCATCTACAATCCTTGATGCATCAGACAATTCGATCACGAGAGATCTCAGGCTTTATAATTCGAAGGTTATTACAAGTATAATTTGTGCCAATTTACTATGAAGCATTGCGCTGCTTGCCAGCTCACCTGTGGCTCAATCGACATTTGGCAAGTGCGCCTTGTAGTCCGAAAAGGGCCGACGCAGTCCAGCGACGCCTCGCCCGTCTCGTCAAACGCGTGCGCTAGGGGCGGCTGATCGGGGCGACCCTACTCGGATCGTAGCCGCTGCTTGCTAAGCGGCCCTTCAATGGTTTGCCATCGGACTAGCGCTCGAAACCGAGGTGACGTATTGAGCGAAGGTCGTGCGGATGATGGCGCAGATCGCCTCAATGCCTTGATCGAACGGCGTTCCGAAGCGCCGCTGCAGAACGATGTTCTGCTGGGGAAGGACGGGCAATCCTGCGACGCCATCCAGGACAACGACACCCGAACGCGGCAGGAAGGACCCGAAGATGGAGACGCCGATCCCGGCCCTCACGGCAGCTTCCGTCGCCGCCGAATCTGGGGTCTGCAGGCGAATGCGCCACGAGCGCTTCTCTTTGTGCAGCGCCTCAAGCGCGATCGTCCTGGCGAGGTGGGGTGCCGGAGGAATGACGAGTGGCACCGGATCGGGCACCGGGCAGAGTTGACCTTCGCACCCAATCCAGCAGAGCGGTAAAGGTTGGAGCACCTCGCCCCGCGCCGTCCCACTCATGTAGACGGCGATGTCATACTGCCCGTCTTCGAATTCCGAATCCAAGCGATGGCTCGCATCGCAGGTCGCCTCGAGCTCGAAATTCGGGAACTGCTCGAAGAAGATCGCCAAAACGCCTGTCAGCAAGGTACGTGCGAAGCCATCCGTGATCCCCAAACGGATCGAG
>CAXTFG010000163.1:0-6199 GCA_964243415.1 uncultured Beijerinckiaceae bacterium
CGGGCGATGGGGCGCAAGATCATCGCGGCCTGCGGCGGCTCGGTGCGCGGCAAGACGATCGCGATCCTCGGGCTGGCCTTCAAGCCCAACACCGACGACATGCGCGAGGCGCCGGCGCTGTCGATCATCGCCGCGCTGCTGGACGCCGGCGCCGCCGTCCGCGGCTACGACCCCGAGAGCATGGAGCAGGCGAGGCCGCTGCTCGCCGACATGGCCTTTGCGGCCAACGCCTATGAGTGCGTGGAGGGCGCCGACGCGGTCGCCATCCTTACCGAATGGGACGAGTTCCGCGCCCTCGATCTCGACCGCCTCCAGCGCTTGCTCAAGACGCCCGTCATCGTCGACCTGCGCAATATCTACCCGCCCGCCGATATGGAACTACAGGGCTTCAGCTATTCGAGCGTCGGCCGGCCGGGGGCGGACCGACCCTCATCAACGGCTCGACCTGGACAGTTAAGGTCCGATCGCGTCAAGAATTTCGCAATTCCAGGCGTCGGTTGACGGCCAGAGCAGCGAGGGTGCAGATCGCACCCGACATAAGATAAAGGGACACGGCCCAGAAGCCAAAGCGCTCGTAGGATCCGATGGCGACGAGCGGCGCGAAGGCTGCGCCAAACAGCCAGGCAAGGTCCGACGTCAAGGCTGATCCGGTATACCGGTTGACGCCCGTGAAGCTCGACGCCACCGCACCTGCCGCCTGACCGAAGGACAGACCAAGCAGACCGAAGCCGACAAGCACAAAAACCGCGCGGCCGAGATCTCCGTTGCCCAGCAAGAACGGCGTTAGGCTGAAAATGCCGGCCGCAACGGCACAGATGCCCAGCAGGTTCCGTCGGCCGATGCGGTCGGCGATGATCCCGGACAGGACGGTCGTCACGACCTGTATCGCGGCACCAACGCACTGCAGCAGAAGGAATCCACCGATCGATGAGTCACTCTGGTAGAGGTCGATATACGAGATCGGGTAGATGGTGACGAGGTGGTAAAGCGCGTAGCTGGACAAGGGGACGAAGGCACCGATCAGCACGCTGCGCCAGTTGTCGCGCAGCATCGCGAAAACTGGAACGGGGACAAGTTCACGACCTTCGTAAAGCTGGACAAACTCCTTGGTGGCGATGAGCCGCAGCCGCGCGAAGAGCGCCACCACATTGATGACGAAAGCCACGAAGAACGTGTAGCGCCATCCCCAATCGAGGAAGTCCTTTTCTGACACGCTGAGCAGGAAATAGGCGTAAAGGCCGCTCGCCAAAGCGAAGCCGATGGGCGCGCCGAGCTGCGGCATCATCGCGAAGAAGCCTCGTCGCCCTTGCGGAGCATTGAGTGACAGCAAGGAGGCGAGCCCGTCCCAAGCGCCGCCGAGCGCGAATCCTTGCCCGCAGCGAAACAGGATCAGGCCGAGAATCGAGAGATAGCCGATCTCGCTGTAACCGGGCAGGAAGGCGACGGAGGCCGTCGAGCCGCCGAGCAGAATAAGCGCGATCGTCAGCTTGGTGCCGCGCCCGTGTCGGCGATCGATCTCCATGAAGACCACGGACCCGAGGGGTCGGGCGAGGAAGGACAGGCTGAACACGGCAAATGACAGAAGGACGCCGTCGAGGTGGCTGACAAACGGGAACACGACAGCCGGAAAGACCAGGGCCGAGGCGATGCCGAAGACGAAGAAATTAAACGCCTCCGAAGTGCGTCCGATGATCACGCCCAGAGCGATCTCGCCCGGGGAGATGGCTCCTTGGCCCATCGTTGCGCGCTGCGCATCCCGCTCCAGTCCCGAGGACGTGGCGGCACGTTGAGAGACGATGGCCATCCCGAAATACCTCTTCAAGCCTCGCCGACATTCGCTACTCCATATCCAGCGCTTCGCAAGTGTCGGCTAGGCCGCAGTCCTTCGCATGTGCGAACGGCAAAGCTTGGATAAAGACCAGTTCCCAGCTAGGTAACAGGCACTGATCGCCGGCTTCCTCCAAGTGAATGGTGTGTCGATCGTGAGATTTCTGCGTGTCCTTGCGACACTCCTGCTCATGACCTGTCTGAGTGGCTGCAGCGCCGTAATCATGAGCCCGGCCGGCGATGTCGCGATGCGCGAGCGCAATCTCATTGTCGCCTCGACGCTGCTCATGATGCTGATCATCGTCCCAGTCATCGTGGCCACTTTGGTCTTTGCTTGGCGGTATCGGGCAACCAACACGACGGCGCCCTACGATCCGAACTGGCATCATTCGACGCAGCTTGAGGTGTTAATCTGGACGGCTCCCTTGCTCATCGTTGTGGCACTCGGCGCGATGACATGGATGGGCACGCACCTTCTCGACCCTTTTCGCGCTGTCGACCGTTTGGATGCTCAGCATGCCGTGGCGGCGGACGCCAAGCCATTGACGATCGATGTCGTGGCGTTGGATTGGAAATGGCTGTTCATCTACCCGGAGCAGGGGGTCGCGTCCGTCAATGATCTGGCGCTGCCGACCAACGTGCCGGTCGCCTTCCACATCACGTCGGCAACGGTCATGAATTCGTTCTTCATCCCGGCGCTGGCGGGCCAGATCTACGCGATGGCCGGAATGGAAACCAAGCTGTCCGTGGTCGTGAACAAGACGGGTGAATTCAACGGCCTTTCGTCGCATTACAGCGGCACGGGCTTCTCCCATATGAACTTTGCCACACGCGGCCTAACGCGACAGAACTTCGATCGGTGGGTGGCCCAGACGAAGTCGAAAGGCTCGGCTCTGGATGTTGCCACGTATAACCAACTGCGCAAGCCGAGTGAGGAAGTGCCACACACCTACTACTCATCCGTCGACCCTGGGCTCTACGAGGCCATCCTGAACATGTGCGCCACGCCTGGAAAGATGTGTCAGAGCGAAATGATGCGCATTGATGCCATGGGTGGAGGCGGCAAGGATAGCCTCGCCAACCGCGCCCGCTTGCTCGACGACAGTTCCGGATCCAAGGCAGGCGACGAAGCGCCGGCCGCGACGTTCCCGGCGTCCGGTCGACCGCCGAACAGCCTCTCGGTCGAGCCGCAGGGCGCCAAGCCGCGCGAAGCGGCACCGACCGTCAACCAGCGTGCGGCTCCGGGCGTTGGTCAAGGTCAGAATATGCCCGGGGCGCCTGAAAAATCGCAAGCGCCGGCTCAACTTAACGACCGCTGAACTCGTCCGCCCATCGTCCCACCACAGGGCACATTCGATGTTGTCGAATCTCAATCTTCAGAAGCTGATCTTCGGGCGCTTCACCATCGACGCGATCCCTTACCAAGAACCGATCTTGGTCGTGACTTTCGCGGTCGTCGCCGTCCTCGGCATCGCGCTGCTCTGGTGGGTGACCTCCAATCGCTGGTGGGGCTATCTCTGGTCGGAGTGGTTCACCAGCGTCGATCATAAGAAGATCGGCATCATGTATGTCGTACTCGCCATCGTCATGCTGCTGCGCGGGTTCTCCGATGCGTTGTTGATGCGCTCTCAACAGGCCGTTTCGTTCGGCAGCAGCAACGGGTATCTGCCACCGCACCACTACGACCAGATCTTCACCGCCCACGGCGTGATCATGATTTTCTTCATGGCGATGCCGTTCGTCACAGGTTTGATGAACTACGTTGTCCCGCTGCAGATCGGCGCGCGTGACGTCGCCTTTCCCTTTCTGAACAATTTCAGTTTCTGGATGACGGTCGCCGGCGCGATGATCGTGATGATGTCGCTTTTCGTCGGTGAGTTCGCGCGTACGACCTGGCTTAATTACCCGCCGTTGTCCGAGGCGACCTTCAGCCCGGGCGTCGGTGTCGATTACTACATCTGGTCTCTGCAGATCGCGGGCATCGGAACGACGTTGTCCGGAATCAACCTGATCGCGACGATCGTGAAGATGCGGGCGCCCGGCATGAGCCTGATGAAGATGCCGATTTTCTGTTGGACGTCGCTCTGCACGAACGTGCTGATCGTGTCCGCTTTTCCGATCCTGTCGGCCGTCCTCGCGCTGCTCACGCTCGACCGCTATGTGGGGACGAATTTCTTCACGAACGATCTCGGCGGCAATCCGATGATGTACTTCAACCTCATCTGGATTTGGGGCCACCCTGAAGTCTACATCCTCATCCTGCCGGCGTTCGGCATCTTCTCGGAAGTCACCTCGACCTACTGCGGCAAGCGACTGTTTGGCTACACTTCCATGGTCTACGCCACGGTGGCGATCACGATTCTGTCCTACATCGTTTGGCTGCACCACTTCTTCACCATGGGGTCGGGCGCGAGCGTCAACTCGTTCTTCGGCATCACGACCATGATCATCTCGATCCCGACGGGGGCGAAGATCTTCAACTGGCTGTTCACCATGTACCGCGGACGCATCCGCTTCGAGGTGCCGATGTTGTGGACCGTAGGGTTCATGGTCACTTTCGTCATCGGCGGCATGACGGGTGTCCTGCTCGCCGTGCCACCGGCCGATTTCATGCTCCACAACAGCCTTTTCCTCGTGGCCCACTTCCACAATGTCATCATTGGTGGCGTCCTGTTCGGGCTCATGGCCGGCACGACTTATTGGTTTCCGAAGGCGTTTGGTTTCAAACTCGATCCGTTCTGGGGCAAGTGCTCGTTCTGGTTCTGGACAATCGGGTTCTATTTCGCCTTCATGCCGCTGTACGTGCTCGGTTTGATGGGCGTTACGCGGCGCCAGAACCATTTCGACGACCGCTCTCTGCAGATCTGGTTCCTGCTCGCCGCCTTCGGGGCCTTCCTCATTCTGCTCGGGATCGCGTCGTTCCTCATCCAACTTTACGTCAGCGTCCGCAATCGCGAGGCTTTGCGCGACGTGACCGGCGATCCTTGGGATGGGCGCACGCTTGAGTGGTCGACGTCGTCGCCGCCCCCCGACTACAATTTTGCCTTCACACCGATGATCCACGAGACCGATGCTTGGGCTGACATGAAGAAGCGGGGGTACGCGCGGCCGCTGCAAGGTTTCAAGCCGATCCACATGCCGAGGAACACGGGCGCCGGCGCCATCCTTGCCGGCTTGGCTTTCGCGCTGGGGGTCGGCATGATCTGGTACGTTTGGTGGCTCGCCGCGATGGCGTTTATCGGCATCATTGCCGTCGCGATCGGACACACCTTCGATTACAACCGGGACTTCTACATACCGGGCGACGAGGTAATGAAAACTGAGGAAGAACGGACCCGTCTTGTCGCCGCTGAGTGAGGTCAGGCTTTGACACGGTCTACCGAGCCCGTCGACACCGACGAGGACCTCCGCTTCTTCGTTGCCGACGAGCATGGACACGCCGAAAGCGCCACCATGCTCGGGTTCTGGCTCTACCTGATGAGCGATTGTCTCATCTTCGCGACGCTGTTTGCATGCTACGCCGTGTACGGTCGCAACTACGCCGCGGGGCCATCGCCGGCCGATCTGTTCGATCTCGGCACGGTCGCCCTGAACACCTCCATGCTGCTTCTATCTTCCATCACCTACGGCTTCGCCATGCTCGACATGGAGCGCAACCGGCAGACCACGATGCTGCTTTGGCTGGTGGTGACCGGACTGTTCGGCGCGGCGTTTCTCGGACTGGAGTTGAACGAATTCGCTCACCTCATCCGTGAAGGGGCCGGACCGCAGAGGAGTGCGTTCCTAAGCGCCTTCTTCACCCTCGTGGGCACGCATGGACTGCACGTGACCTTCGGCATCGTCTGGCTGATCACGTTGATGGCCCAGGTGCTGCAGCGCGGCCTCGTGCCCGAGAACAAGCGACGGCTGATGTGCCTGAGCATGTTCTGGCATTTTCTCGACGTCGTCTGGATCGGCGTCTTCTCCTTCGTCTACCTGATCTCGGTGCTCCCATGACCGATGCAAATGCCGTTCACGTCGCGCACCTCTCCAACGAGGGCGAGGCCGGCCACGGCACACTTCGAGGTTATCTGACCGGGTTTGGCCTCTCAGTCGTCCTGACGGCCATCCCGTTCTGGCTGGTCATGGGTCACGTTTTCAAGAACCACTTCTTCACGGCCGCGCTGGTGATGGTGTTCGCCGCCGTGCAGATCGTCGTTCATATGGTCTACTTTCTCCACATGAACACGAAGTCGGAAGGTGGTTGGACCTTCCTCGCCCTGTGCTTCACCCTCGTCCTCCTGGGGATCACGCTGTCGGGTTCGATCTGGGTCATGTACCACCTCAACACGAACATGATGCCGGTCACGATGCACGACATGCGCAACATGCC
>CAXTFG010000164.1:0-6192 GCA_964243415.1 uncultured Beijerinckiaceae bacterium
CTAGAGACAAACCCGCGACATAAGCCCCGAGCACTTGTTTAAGCCAAAACCTCCAGGTGCCTCTCAGGTAGCATCAAATGTTAGGGCTTTGTAAAGCGCCAGAGGCCTGACAAGAAGGCTATTGTAAAAATCGGATCGGTACGACGAACGACATGTCGGCGGTTCTCGCGCCTGCAGGAGGTGCCGGGAATGGTGCGGCCAATCTGACGAGGGCAGAGGCTGCATCGTCCAGGACATGCGAGCCCGAGCTTTCGGCGATCCGCTCCGATATGATCGCCCCCTTGCCATTGATCTCGAAGGCAATCCTCACGGTTCCCGCGCTTCGCGCCGCATGCCCCACAGAGCGCTTCGCGATCTCGAGACGCCGCATCAAGGACTTCTGCCAGAGCGTTATGACGTGGGCCGACGCATGCGGGCGTCCCTCTTCGCCCTGGTCCGCATCGCGCAAGGTCAGCGTATCCGAACCGGTCGGCGCGAGCTCTTCCTGCGGCGCGACTGTCGGTGCTACGATGGGCTTCGGCGGGGGTTTCAAGTCCTCGCGTTTCTGCTCCAGCACGGCTGCAGGGTTCGGCGCGGGGGGAAGCGGCGGCTCTTTGATCGGCGCCACCTCCTGCTTCGGCTTCGGCTCATCGGCGGGCTTCTCCGGCGGTCGCACCGCGTCTGGCGGCGTCGCGGAGATTGAGGCAGCGGGCTGCTGCTCAGGTCCTTCTGGCGCTTCGCTCGGCGGCCGCGAGGACGCATCGGCCGGCGGGAGATCGATCATGATCGCCGTGTCGACATCGGACGCGTCTTGGTTTGGCTGAGCGCGGCCGAACCCAACCGCTAGACCGACGAACGTCGCAGCGACGAGCATCATCCCCGATCCATAAAACAAGAGATCGGCCCGCCATGTCGGCGGGTCGATCACGAAGTTCTCTGGCTGCTTTGTTTCGATCATCCACCGATGACGATCAAAACCGTTGACTCAGCCCGACGAAGAAGCCGCGGCGCTCGCCGTACTGCGCCTGGAAGACGCCAATGCCCGATCCGTCGCGGATCTCATAAGGGTGGTCGAGCAGGTTGGTTACGGTGAAACGAAGCGTCGTGGGCTTCGTCGGATCGGCCAGCAGATAAAGCTCATGCGCGAGACCAAGATTGACCGCGGCATGCGGCGATACGGTGCCAGTGTTGGCGAAGCCGTTGCGCAGCCCGCTGCCGTAAATCACGTCTGTACTGAGTGTCGTGTTACGGATCCGATAGGAGCCGCCGCCCGAGACGGTGAAAAGCTGGTCGTGATCGGTGAAGATGTAATTGTTGGCGATATAGGTGAGCTCGGACGGATCGAAGAGATACTGGTTGGAGGTGACCTCTTTGGCTCGCTGCTGCGCGACCGCGAGGTTGCCGTAAGCGCGGAAGCCGCCATTCTGATAAATTGTCTTGAATTCGACTCCCTCGTTGTTCGCGTGATCGTAGTTGAAGGCGGTGAGCACCAACGCCTGGCCGAATTGGCCGTCGTCGAGCAGGTTCTTGGCGATCTTGTAATAACCGTCGAGACCGACATCGAGACCGGGAAGCACGCGCTGGGTCACTCCGACATCGAAGTAGTGCGAGCGCTCCGGCCGTACCGGGTCCGACACGTTCGTTCCCGGCTGCAGTGTCGTGTTGGCAAACGCCGTCGTTGGGGTCGGTCCGGACAACGCGAGTTCGGGCGGCGTGAAATAGCGGGCGTAACCAGCGTGAAAGGTCGTCGTCTCGAACGGCTTGTAGACGAGGCCTATGCGGGGGCTGAGTTGATCGGTCGTCACGTACTCGTTCAGGTAATCGTAGCGAAGCCCAACTGTGATCGCGAGCTGCCGCGTTAAAAAGTACTCGTCCTGCAGGTAGACGCCGGCAACTTCGCCGGTCTTGTGATCGGCCGTATTGATGTTGAAGGGCGCGTCGATCGGCGTGCCCGCGGCCGTCGTCGGTAAAAGCGAGTTGAGGCCAATTGCATCGGCGTGCTCGACGTTGCCGGTAAAGCCAAACCGCACCGTATTCCGATCGGAGGTGCGGTAAGCATTGTCGCTTTGCAGGCCGTTGATCGAGCTGACGCGACTAACATCCGATGCAACTCCGTTGAAAGCGAGATCGCCGATCGGATCGGGCGTGAAATGCAGAGTCGAGTAGCGCTGGAAGTAGGAGATCTGGGTATCGAGCGGGCCGATCGTCTTCTGCCAGGCGATCACGTTGAAAATAGAGCGTTCAACCTGGTTCTCGTTAAGAAGGCTCGAATCAAAGTCGTCGACGCCGAAGGCGGTAAATGCGGGCGCTGTCCCCGGCGCGTTGGGGATCTGATATTTCGCGATCGTCGCGCCCGACATGAAGGTGAGGCGTGAATTGTCCTCGAGCACGCCTGAGATGTAGGCGAAGTAGCGGCCCTGTCGCGTCTCGTCATGAACGGCCTCGTGCGCCGGCGTCGGGTTCTCGATGCCGAGATCGTCGGTCGTGTAGCGGCCGGTGAAGAAGTAGTCCCAGCGCCCATTCGTGCCCGACGTCTCGATCGTCGGGATAATCGTGCGATGACTTCCGCCGTAGGCGCCGACGGTGGTGCCCGGGTCGTCGGCACCGTTGCGCGTCTGAATGTCGACAACGCCGGCGGTGCGCAGGCCGTACTCGGCGGGCAGCGCGCCGTCGAGAAGGGTGACGCTGCTTATGAAGGTTGAGTCGAGCGCCTGGCTGAAACCGGACACGCCCTCGGGTAGGAAGATGCCGTTGATCCGGTATTGCGCGTTGGCGTGCTCGTTTCGGATATGGAAGTCACCGCTGCCGGCCGAATCCTGCGACACGCCGGGCAGCTGCAGCAAAACCTGATCGAAGCCGGTCTGATTGCCGGCCGGCAATTGGTCAATGTTCTGCTTGGTGATCGTCGTGGCGTTGGCGGGCCCCCGAGGAACGAGGTTGGCCCGCGTCTCCCTCGCCTGAGCTTCTCCAGTGCGCGCGGCCGCGACCTCGGCCGGCACGGGAGTTGCGGTTCCCGCTGCGCCCAAGCCACTCTGCGTTCCCGCATCTGCCACTCCAGGCGCCGAAGCTCCGGGTGCCGTTCGGCCGATCCCGGCGCTTTGTAGGGGCCTGGCGCCCGACGAAGCGCGCGGTTTGCGGGCCTCGGTCAGACGCGCCACCACGCGCGCTGGCGTAGCTCTCTCGACGCGCTCCACATTCCTCGGCGTAGGAGCCTTGGGCGCAGGCGTCTTCGGCTTTTTCTTTGGCTCGGTGACGATCACTGACGGAAGTACGGTTTGTGCCATCGCGGCCCCGGACGAGGTGACGGCAACCGAGAGGATTGCGGCACAGGCTATTGAAAATGAAGGAAGCGACATGGCGGAAACTCGACAGATGAAACGTTATAATGTTTCAAACAGAGGGTTCGATCAACCCGTTCTCAACGTAATGAGTGCGCGCGACATTCCGGTCACGCTGCTGCGGCGACGAACACAGACCGCCACGGCCGATGCTGCCGCTTGGCCTCGGAAGGTCCGCGCATGGCGGCCGAGCGACCGCGTTTCACCCTGCATTTCACACGGACTTACGCATCCTGGCTGAACCAGGTCGAGCGCTGGTTCGCCCTGATGGGCATCGTCTTCAGTTCGTGCACGAGCGGCACAGCCGGCAAGACCCGGACTCTGGCGTTTTACACGAGCGCAAGAAGCATGGCGTTCGCCATGATCAGCATCGGTCCGTTCTTGAACGGCTCCATCCAATGCTGGAAGCCGTCGCCGTAGGCATGATCATCGTCCAGGCGTGCGATGCCGCCATCGGCGTGACCATTCACGATCGAATGAAAACCTTCGGGCCGGCTGCAACGGCGATCGCCAACCTCGCGGCGCTCGGATGGTTGACGAGTCAGTGAGCTGCCAGGCGGCGCCTGCATCCGCGAGATGCCCGACTGTTACCTTGACAAATTCTACCGATATCAGCCATCATAAAAGTGGACGTGCGAAAGTCACAGCCCGGTAGGTAGTCCGGGTGACGTTTGCGTTCGTGCAGCCTACATGTCTATGGAGACATGGGCAACCTGTACGTCCTTTCCCCGATCACGGGAGAGGAGCGTCCTATGGAAGTGTCAAAGTATATCGTTGCCTTCGTCGCGCTAGCCAATTACGGCGGCCTTGTCGCGGATGCGATTGTGCCTGCCGGCGCCAGGCAGCATCTGTTTAACCCGAAATGGCCGCCTCACGCCAAGTTCCACAATGGGCAGACGATGCTCATGGGTATCTTCAGCGGATCCTTGTCGCTTGCCATCCTGTTCGGCGCTTGTCCGCTGACTTTGCCGTCGTTTCTGGTCGCGGCGGCTGTCGCCTCGAATTATTTCGTGGCCATGGCATTCGCACCGGGATTTCCCGGCACAGCCTGGGGCGACCCGGAGTTTGCGGTCAATCTGACTCGCCCGTTGGGCTTAGCGCCGCAGCAGCTCATCTCCTATGCGCTGTGCGGTCTTGTGCTGATCGCCGTCGTCCTCGCCGGCTTTACACGTTGAAGGGAAGACCATGACCGCAATCAACGACAGAACCGCTGACCGCCCGATCGACCCGATATTTTTGGAGCGGTGGTCGCCGCGCGCCTTTTCGGCCGAGCCGATAGCCGAAGAGGACTTGTTGACCATGCTGGAGGCCGCGCGTTGGGCGCCGTCCTCCTACAATTCTCAGCCGTGGCGCTTTGCCTATGCGCGGCGTGACACCCCGCACTGGCAAAGCTTCCTCGACCTGCTGGTACCTTTTAACCGCAGCTGGGCGCAAAACGCGTCTGCACTGGTGATCCTGATTTCCAATTCGCTGATGCGACCGCCGGGAGCGGATAAAGAGGTGCCGTCGCCGACGCATTCCCTGGATGCCGGCACCGCCTCCGGCTACTTCGCGCTGCAGGCGCAAAAGATGGGCTGGCATACGCACGGCATGGTCGGTTTCGACAGGGAGCGCGCCTTCGCCGAACTCAACGTGCCGAAGGGATACTCGGTGGAAGCCGCCTATGCTGTCGGAAAAATCGGCGATCCGTCCACGCTGCCCGAGCCCCTTCAGGAACGCGAGTACCCGAGCGGGCGGCTGCAGCTCACCGATCTCGCGTTCGAAGGCACATTCTAAAGGCTGACGTAACAATCGGCAGATGAACATGGTCCTCAGCACCTAATTTGCGGCGGTGCCCAGTTCTAAACCGCAAATATTGGACACGTCAGCCAAAATTTCGAAGGATTGCATCTCCTCGGGCTCGCCGAACCATCGCTTCACGGCGTCGGCCGTTCAGCATCGGCGGCCCAGGCGACGATGCCGTCCGGGCGCACAAGAACCGCGCTCAAGCCCAGCCGATCCTTGGCGTCGCCGGGCACATAGGCGATCTGATCTCGCCAGCGTCTTGCAAGCGCGCAAGCGCCTGAAGCGATCGACGCGCATCTAAAGTCCAGAAGCATGCCCTTGCCGTTCCTGAATTCTTACTTGCCGGATGCGTGCTGGCTGCATTCGTTGAAGAGACGGCGGTTAGTATTTCGAGAGATCCGTTTAACTTCATTCAACAGGGATCACATGACCGAAATCGCGACGTTCATAGTGGCCTCGATTGTTGGCTTACGACCCCGGATGGATCGGCCGGGGGTGCGGTCGTGGCTTCGTCTGCGGCATCGTGGCCTCAGGCGCAATAGCGATGAGTGAGCACGGGAAACAAAGCGATCGACGACGTGGCGAGAACCGGTCAGAAGGCGATCGACGTCTCCGTCGAGGCCGGACAGAAGGCCGGCGACGATACGGTCAAGACGGCCCAGATCGCGTTGAACAACATCGTCGTGGCAGCGAAGAAGGCGCTCAACGATGCCGCAAAGACAGGTCGGAAGGCAGTCGGGGACACCGCCCGGACCTACGTTAAGGCGGCCAGCGACTTCGACGGGTACGGCGTCACGGTCACCAAGCAGATCCTCAGCCGCGAGTTGCGCGCGCTCGGCTATCTCAAGCTCTCGGCGCGGCCGCGCCTTCACGAGAAGGGCGAGGCAGCGGCCGCGGCTTTTATAAAAACTTCCCCACGGTCGTGGCGGACATCGAGACGAAGACCGGCGGCAAGCTGATAGAGGTCTGGTTCCAGGACGAGGCGCGCATCGGCCGGAAGAACAAGATCACGCGGCGCTGGGCCGGGCGCGGCAGCAGGCCGTCGGCCCCCAACGACCAGCGCACCGCCTCGACCTACATCTTCGGCGCC
>CAXTFG010000165.1:0-6139 GCA_964243415.1 uncultured Beijerinckiaceae bacterium
GGGGGGGGGGGGGGGGGGGGGGGGGGGGGGGGGGGGGGGGGGGGGGGGGGGTTCGCCATCATCATCTCGACGATCGCCTCGTTGACCATCACGCCGATGATCAGCGCGAATTTCACCAGCACCAAACCACCGCGCAAACCGAACGTCTTCGATCGCGTGATCGAGGGGGCGCTCGGGCATGTGTCGAACTTCTACTCGACGACGCTGCGCATCGTCCTGCGCCATCGCATCCTGACGTTGCTGGTCATGGTCGGCACGATCGCGCTTACCGTCGTTCTGTTCAAGGTCACGCCGAAGGGGTTCTTTCCCGAGGACGAGACCGATCTGGTCGTGGCGACGACGGAAGCACCGCCGTCGATCTCCTACAAGGACCTCGTTCCGTTGCAGCATCGAGTCGCTGCCATCGCCCTCGCCGACCAAGCCGTGCAAAACGTCGGCTCTTCCGTCGGCAGCGCCGGCCAGGGCCCGCAGTCGCAATCACTCAACCAGGGCAAACTTTACATCTCGCTGAAGCAACTCAAGGAACGCGGCAACGAGCCGGTCCAGATGGTGATCGACCGGCTGCGGAAGAAGTTTCGGGCGGTCGTCGGCATGGACACGTTCCTCGTCGCCCAACAGGACCTGAAATTCGGCGGACGCGCTTCCAAAGCGTCCCTCCAGTTCACTCTTTCGGACAACAGCTATTCCGAGCTGACGGAATATTTCACGCAGGTGGTCGATCGCCTGAAGAAGATCCCGTCGATCACGGACGTCACCACGGACCACGAGGCTGGCGGTTTGCAAGCCAACGTCGTCGTGGATCGGACCGCTGCGTCTCGGCTCGGGGTGACAATGGCCAACATCGACAATTCCTTGAACAACAGTTTCGCGCAGCGACAGATCTCCACTCTCTATTCGCAGCGCAACCAATACCGGGTGGTGATGGAATCGCCGCCGGAGGAGGCGCGCGAGCCGAGCGATCTGCTGAATGTCTACGTCCCCGCCGGCGTGAGCCTGCAGAACTCGACAGGCCTCGGTGGCGGCGGCGTCGAGACCTCGCTTGGTTCCAACACCAACGGGGCGCAGGCGTCGACGAGCAGCACGGCCGGGCAGACCGGGTCGACGACCGTCTCGTCATCGACGACCAGTACGACGGTCACGGGCCGCACGGCGGGCGCCATCGCGTCCTCGAGCGCCAATGCGCAGAGTTCCACGCAGTCCGCGACGCCAACGGGCCAGATCAGGCTGCAGTCGATCGCCAAAATCGACATCGGCTTCGCTCCGCTGACCGTCAACCACCAGGGGCAATTTCCCGAAGTGACGATCAGTTACAATCTGAAGCCCGGCGTCATTCAGGAAACGGCGAACAACGCCATTCTTGAAGCGGTCGCCGCGATGCACCTCCCCGATACGCTCCATGCCGAGTTCACCGGCGATTCCAAGCTGTTCCAGGCCAGCGCCGGATCCCAAGCGCTTCTGCTCTATGCGGCGCTGATCTCGGTCTACATCGTGCTCGGCGTCCTTTACGAGAGCCTGGCTCACCCGCTCACCATCATTTCGACGCTGCCGTCCGCCGGGCTCGGTGCCCTGCTTGCCCTGCAGGTCACCGGGACGGAGCTGTCCCTGATCGCCTTCATCGGCATCGTCCTGCTGATCGGCATCGTGAAGAAGAATGGGATCATGCTGGTCGATTTCGCGCTCCACGCGGAGCGTCAGCGCGGGCTCCCGGCGTCGGAAGCGATATTCGAGGCGTGTGTCGAACGGTTCAGACCGATCCTGATGACGACGCTCGCCGCACTCCTCGGCGCGGTCCCGCTCATCCTCGCCAGCGGACCCGGATCGGCGTTTCGACGCCCGCTCGGCATCACCATCGCGGGCGGCCTGCTCGTCTCGCAGGTCCTCACCCTATACACGACGCCGGTGATCTATCTTTATCTCGACAGGTTGCACCATTTCCTGGCGCGCCTGCGGTGGCCCGCCCGACGTAGGCCCGCGGCGGCGCCGGCGGAGTAGGAAAGGCGGGGAAGGCGATCACGCGGCCCCGCGCAGCAGCGCTAGCAGAGCGGGCTGGGTCGCCTCGTTTCCGCAGCAGACCGATCCCTTGGTCAGCATGTCTTGGCCGCCCTCGCAGTCGGTGACGAAGCCACCGGCTTCGCGAAGCACGACGAGACCGGCCGCCATGTCCCAGCTCTGGATTGACCGTTCCCAGTACGCGTCGTAGCGCCCGGCGGCGAGACAGCAGAAATCAAGCGCGGCGGCCCCGAGCCGGCGCAGGTTTGATACCTGGCCCATCACCGCCTGAGCCTCGGCGAGGAAACGTGGGTGATCGCGACGCTTGCCGATGTGGGGAACGCCGCATCCGACAATGCAATCGGACAGGTCACGACGCTTCGACACCCGAAGGCGGCGGTTATTGAGATAGGCACCTTGCCCGCGCTCGGCGATGAACATGTCGTCAACGGCCGGATTATAGACGACCCCGGCGATGAATTGGTCCTCGCGGGCAAGCGCGATCGACACGCCGAAGATCGGGATGCCGTGAAGGAAGTTGGTCGTGCCGTCGAGGGGATCGACATACCAAGTGTGCGTCTTGTCCGATCCTTCGACGGAGCCGCTCTCTTCCATGACGAAGCCATAGCCGGGCCGGACCCTGCTGAGCTCCTCGAAGACGACTTTCTCCGCGCGGCGATCCGCGGCGGTGACGAAGTCGCCTGGGCCCTTTACGGACACCTGCAGGTTCTCGACCTCGCCGAAGTCTCGCTTCAGCCCGCGCCCGGCTTTCAAGGCCGCTGCGGTCATGACATTCATCAACGCGGAACGGATCATCGCGGCCTCAGTCAAAGTTGGGGCCGTGATGCACGCGCGGTTCCGGCGACGCAAGCCGTCGCGGACGCTCACATGCTCAAGAGAGGTCGGCGGCGTACGCCTTCAAATCAGCAAGTGCGCAATAAGCGAGAGCTCCTTCGTGGGTCGCCTTGAGCATCACACGCGGCGCCTTTCCTGCCACGAACGCCTCCTGCCAGCGCGGGGCGCAGAGGCACCAGCGGTCGCCCGGCTTCAGGCCGGGAAAACCGAAGGTCGGCATCGGCGTCGACAAGTCGTTTCCGCGCGATTTGGAAAACGATAAGAACTCGCTTGTGACGATCGCGCAAACGGTATGGTTGCCGCGGTCTTCTGCGCTCGTGTTGCAACAGCCGTCGCGCAGGAAGCCGGTCATCGGGTTCGTAGAGCAGGTCTCTAGATCCTCGCCGAGTACATTCCGGGCGGGTCTTCGGCCGCCGCTGCCAGCATCGTCGCGGAACATCGGTGTCCTTTCGTGAAGTCTCGTCGGATGGTCTAGGTCGAGATCCGCAGCACTGAGCCGGCGCCATGTCGCTTTCCCGGCGCTGTGTCGCGGCCGCAACAGACATCGAGCACGCCGACTGCTATCCACACATCACGCACTTGCGGATGACGAAGCTTCTTCGGGGGAAAAAGCTTCCATGACCCGAAAGTGCTGAGGGGTAAAGGGCCTGGTTCACGTGCTCCGCACGTCGAACCGGGCCTTTTTGCCGTTTAGCTACTACGTCAAAGCTTGCCGACGTAGGTGGGCGGAGCCGCAGGTGCCACCGAGACAGTCGCCTGGGGCGTGTCGAACCTGACGATTGCGCTCAGGGCGGCAGCGGCGACGGCGACGATCGCGATCAGGACCATCGAGACGTTGAACTGCCGACGCGCGGTACCGGCATCGTAATCACGAATGAAGCCCGCATCGGGCGCATGCTCGAAATGATCTGCAATCGACATCACTCACTCCACTCTGCCTTGCGGCAAGTCGCTAGAGTGGCCGGAAAAGCCAAAGCCTCGGTTCCCGAAAGCTACTCCGCTTAGATAAACCGAAAACGCGACATTTGTGAAACAGTTTCATAGATAGTTAACCAACGCTTCTGGACGGGCCAGATTGCACTTGACCTATGTCTGACGGCTACGACGACGGGGAGGTCTGAGGCGGATCGGCGGCTATCTGTCAACTAGCCAGCACGTTCGGCCTTGCCGCCGACGGGGCCTCGCGTTCCGGCTTCCGACGCGCTAGCCGCCGGGCGACCGGTGTTTCGAACCAGCGGCGCGTCGCGAAAGCGGCGGCGATCGAGACTGCCAGGCTCGCGGCTACAAAGGGCCAATAGCCGACGCGGCCGGCCAAACCGGCTACCGTCCAGCCCCGCACGAGCGTGCCGACAACGAAGGGATGAACCAGGTAGAGCGCATAGGAAACGTCGCCGAGCGCGACGAGGTCGAGACCCCTCGCGCGGTCGGGGCGTGGGCGCCCCAGAGCAGCGGCGGCCGCAAGCATCGCGGCCGGCAACCCCCAGGCGGCTACGCGCGCGAAGTCTGTCGGCGTGATCCACGTGCTCGGGCGCTGGGCCGAATGCATCAGGTCGAGCGCGAGCAGCGCGATGGCGGCGGCAGCTATCGCCCCGCGAGCGGGCGACGGCAGGCGCAAACCATCCCGCCAGAGCAGACCGATCCCCATGCCGAACACGAACTCGAGGACGATCGGTTGCGTCCAGAAAGCGAGCGGGCCCGCCGGCAAGTGCCAAAGCTGTCCGATCGCCACGCCGACGCTCAGCGTCCCCGCGACGATGGCGACGGCGCGGCGCTCGGGCCATCGCACGGCAACGGCGAAGAGCGCGTAGAAGAACATCTCGTAATCGAGTGTCCAGCCGAGCGTGAAGATTGGCCGGGCGATGCCGTCTCCGAAGATGTCGCGCGGCCAGAACAGGTAGGAGGCGAGGAGGTCGAGGCCGCCCACCGGCTTGTGGGTCGCGAACTGGATCAGGACGTAGAGCGTGGTGAACAGCCAATAGAGCGGCACGATGCGCTTGAGCCGTCGCGACGCGAAGACGCCGCTCGCGCCTGACTGCCCGAAGAAGCGGTCCGACGCCACCACCATGATGAAGCCGGAGATGACGAAGAACAGGTCGACGCCGGCGCCCCACGGCAGCAGCGACGACGGCGCGAAGGCGCCGGACCCTTTTGCCGCGGCGACGACGGCCTCGGTCTGCGCGTGCCCGATTACCACGGTGATGGCGGCGAGTGCGCGCAAGCGCTGGATGGATGTGAGCTGCAAGCGACTGCCTCGCAAAGGGTTGTGCAAGGCTAGATGCGAGGGGTTAAGCAGCCGTGCGCGGCGCCGCAGGCATTTCGCCTTGCCCTCGGATGGTCGGGTATTTAAGGTCCGCGCCGCCCGGATCAGCCCGAGACGACGGCCAGATATGGTCTCGCGCCGCCGGCGAGGAGCCTCTCATGTCGATCGTGTCCGATGCGCTGAAGCGCGTGAACCCTTCCGCGACCATCGCCGCCACCCAGAAAGCGCGCGATCTCAAGGCGCAGGGCAAGACCATCATTGCGCTCACCGTCGGCGAGCCGGACTTCGACACGCCGGAGAACGTCAAGCAGGCGGCGATCGCGGCGATCACGCGCGGCGAAACGAAGTACACGCCTGTCGCCGGCATCGAGCCGCTGCGCGCCGCCATCGTCGACAAATTCAAGCGCGAGAACGGCCTCGACTACAAGGCGAGCCAGATCATCGTCGGCACCGGCGCCAAGCACATCCTGTTCAATGCCTTCCTGGCGACGATCAACCCCGGCGACGAGGTGATCGTGCCGGCGCCCTTCTGGGTCAGCTATCCCGACATGGTCGCCATCGCCAACGGCATCTGCATCCAGGTGCCGACCCGCATGGACAATGGCTTCAAGCTCACCGCCGCCGACCTCGAAAAGGCGATCACCCCGAAGACCAAGTGGCTGCTTCTCAATTCACCCTCGAACCCGTCTGGGGCGGCCTACACGCGCGGCGAGCTGAAGGCGCTGACCGACGTGCTGCTGCGCCACCCGCACGTGTGGGTGATGACCGACGACATCTACGAGCATCTCGTCTACGGCGAATTCGAGTTCACCACGCCGGCGCAAGTCGAGCCCGAGTTGATGGACCGCACGCTGACCATCAACGGCGTCTCGAAGAGCTATGCGATGACCGGCTGGCGCATCGGCTACGCCGCCGGGCCGCTCCCTCTAATTAAGGCGATGGACATGCTGCAGGGCCAGCAGACGTCAGGGACCTGCTCGATCGCGCAATGGGCGGCGGTGGAAGCGCTCAACGGCACCCAGGCCTTCATCCCGG
>CAXTFG010000166.1:0-6070 GCA_964243415.1 uncultured Beijerinckiaceae bacterium
GGCCACATGATCACGATCTTCAGCGAGCCGGACGACAAGGGCTTCAAGTTCCAGGCCGGCGTTCCCGTCGCGCAGAAGCCGGAGAAGACCGATCTCGGCAACGGGGTCACAGTGTCGATGTCGCCGGCAGGCAAGGCGATCAAGTTTCAGCACCGCGGCGCCTACGACGACATCGACTCGACCTACGACGTCATCACGGCCTTCCTCGATGCCAAGGGCATGCAGGTCGATAGCCCTTACATCGAGGAATACCTCACCGAGCTGACGACGTCGGACGATCCCAACCTGCAGGTCGACATCTACGTCTTCGTGAAGTGACGCGAGGAGCGCAAAACGCTCGCGATCTTCGCTTCGTCTTTGCTGGTTCTTGTTCTGACTGGCGCAAGTCGGCGGAAGCCGACGTTGCTTGAGCTCCGGAGCGCGCGTGGAAAGTCTGTTCTTCGACCGGGCGGCAGCCGCCGCCCCGCACCGTGCCGCCGCCGAGGCCGGTCGCGCGATCCTGGCGGAGGGTGGCAACGCGATCGAGGCGATGATCGCGATGGCGGCGACGATCGCCGTCGTCTACCCTCACATGAACGCGATCGGGGGCGACGGCTTCTGGCTCATCCACGAGCCGTCAGGTCGCGTCCGCTCGATCGAGGCGGCAGGGCCGGCGGGAGCCCGAGCGACGCCCGCGCACTACCGCCAGCTCGGTTACGACCGGATTCCCGCGCGCGGCCCGCACGCCGCCGTGACCATCCCCGGCACGGTCGGCGGTTGGATCCTTGCCGAGGAGATGGCGCGTCAGGGTGGCGGGCGCCTGCCGCTGACCGACATGCTGTATGCCGCGATCGCGCTGGCGAAGGACGGCTACCCCCAGTCGGCGTCCGAAAGCCGGACGGTGCCGTTCGAGTTCGACGCGTTGAAGCAGGCGCCGGGCTTTTCCGATGTCTTCCTCGTCGACGGCGCGATCCCCAAGGCCGGCACGCTCCGCCGCGCGCCGAAGCTCGCCGCGACGTTGGAACAGCTCGCCCACGTCGGGCTCGACGATTTCTACCGCGGCGACATCGGGCGCGAGCTCGCCGCCGACATGGACCGGATCGGCGCGATGGGCACGCGCGAGGATCTCGCCGGCTACCACGCGAAATGGCGCGCGCCGCTCTCGCTGCGGGCCGCAGATGCCTACGGGGCGCGCACGCTTTACAATGCGCCGCCGCCGACGCAGGGGCTCGCCAGTCTGATCCTGCTCGGTGTCTTCGACCGGCTCGGCGCCGTCCGGCCGGAAAGTTTCGAGCACATCCACGGGCTGATCGAGTCGTCAAAACGAGCCCTCGCCATCCGCGACCGCGTGTGCACCGATTTCGACAGGCTTCAGCATGAACCCGCCAACTTCCTGACGCCTGACGCGCTCCAGCGCGAAACCGACATGATCGACATGACGCGAGCCGCCGTGCCGCCGATCCGGCCGGCGCGCGGCGACACGGTGTGGATGGGCGCCATCGACGCGAGCGGGCTCGCCGTGTCCTTCATCCAGTCGGTCTATTGGGAGTACGGATCGGGCTGTGTGCTGCCGGCGACCGGCGTGCTCTTGCAGAACCGCGGTAGTTCGTTCTCGCTCGACCCGGCGGCCCGCAACCCGCTCCAGCCGGGGCGGCGGCCGGTGCACACGCTCAATCCGCCGCTCGCCGTTCTCGACGACGGCCGCGTCGTGTCCTACGGCGCAATGGGCGGCGACGGACAGCCGCAGTTCCAGGCGCAGGTTCTGACGCGGCTGCTGATGGGAGACAGCGTGGCCACGGCGGTGGATCGACCGCGCTTCCTCTTCGGCAAGACTTGGGGGACCGACACCTCGGCCCTCACCGTCGAGCCGCGGTTCGATGACTCGGTGGTGGCGGCGCTGCGCCGCGCCGGCCATGAGCTGACGGTGACCGACGCACCGTATTCCGACAATCTCGGCCATGCGGGCGCGCTCGTCCGTCGAGCCGACGGCCGCATCGAAGCCGGCCACGACCCGCGCTCGGACGGCGGTGCCGCCGGGATCTGAGGAGCGCGGCGCTCGGCACGCAGCTCACCCGTATTGCCGCCAGCTGTCCATCTCAGGGCCCTTGTGGTCGAGCTCGGCATCGAGGGTGTAGGCGGCGCTGATCAGAGCGAGATGAGTCAGCGCCTGTGGCGTATTGCCGAGCTGCTCGCCGCCGGGGCCGATCTCTTCCGAGAACAATCCCAGGTCGTTGGCGTAGCTGACGAGCTTCTCGAAATGCAGGCGGGCGCGGCGGACGTCGCCCGATCGGGCGAGACATTCGACCAGCCAGAAGCAGCACGGCGTGAACGCGCCCTCCTCGCCGTCCAGGCCGTCGAAATTGGCGCCCGCTTTCGTCTCGTAGCGGCGCACGAGCACGTCGGAGACGAGCTCGCGCTCGATCGCCTTCTGCGTCGACAGCCAGCGGGGGTCGTGCGCCGGGATGAAGCGCATCAGCGGCATGAGGAGCGCCGCCGCGTCCAGCGTGTCGCCGTTCTTGTACTGCGTGAACGCGCCTCGGCTCGCGTTCCAGAAATTGTCGTGAATGTCGCGGTAGATTATTGTCCGGTTCTGCTCCCACATCGCGACGTGCTCGTCCGGCAGCGAGCGCTTGCGCACCAGGCGCAGCCCGCGGTCGAGCGCGACCCAGCACATCAGGCGCGACGACAGGAAATGCCGGCGCTCGCCGCGGACTTCCCAGATGCCCTCGTCGGGCTGGTCCCAGTTGCGGCAGACCCAGTTGAGCGTCCGCGCCATCCGCTCCCAGGCCTCGAACGTGACGGTCTTGCCATACTTGTCCGATAGGTAGGCCGAGTCGAAGGCTGCGCCGTAGATGTCGAGCTGCAGCTGGTTCGCCGCCATATTGCCGATCCGGACCGGAGAGGCGCCGCCATAACCGGACAGATGGTCGAGGCAGGACTCTTCCGCCTCCGAGCTGCCGTCGAGCCGATACAGGATCTGGATGTCGCCGTCGGCTCGGGCATCGACGCGCTTGGCGATCCACGCGTTGAAGCGACTGGCCTCCTGGTAGTAGCCGAGGCGCATCAGGGCGAAGATCGCGAACGCCGAATCGCGAATCCAGCAGAACCGGTAATCCCAATTACGGCCGCCGCCGGGCTGCTCGGGCAGACCGAAGGTGGCGGCGGCTGCGATGGAGCCGTGCTCGGCCGAAGTCAGGAGCTTGAGCACGAGGGCAGAGCGCATGACGTACTCGCGCCAGCGTCCCCTGTAGGACGAGTGCGCCGCCCAGCTCTGCCAGTAGGCGAGCGTGTCGCCGAACGACGTCTCGATGAAATCATGGGGATCCTGCTCGCCGCTGGGCAGCTCGTTCCCGCATTCCAGGATAAAGCTGGCCTGGTCGCCTTCTTCGAGGGAGAAGGACGCGACGGCGGCGCCTTCGCCTTCGCGCAACGGCACGCTGCCACGCAGGCGGATGGGGGAGGAGGGGCAGGGCCGGTTGGCGCTGAACACCGCGGCATCGCCCTGAAGCGACATCTGCGGGAGTCCATCGCGGGCGTAATCGAAGCGCGGTGCGCAGGAGAGCGCCATGGCGACGCTGCCGCGGATGCATCGGATCTGGCGCACGACGGCGCTCCGCGGCCCGTCCGCCTTGGTGATGGGCATGTAGTCGGTGAGCTCGACGACGCTGCTGCCGTCCATGAAGCGGGTCACGAGAACGTTGGTGTCGGGAATGTAGATTTGCCGCGCCGTCCAGCTCGCACCCTCCGGCGCGATTGAGAAGGAGCCGCCCTCGTCCGCATCGAGGAGCGAACAGAAGACGCTCGGAGAATCCAGGTAGGGATGACACAGGAAGTCGATCGTGCCGGCTGTCGAGACGAGGGCAACCGAGCGCAGGTTGCCGATGGCGCCGTGGGCGGCGATGTCCGGCATCGGTTTTTCGGGCGTCGGCGATGCAGCTTGGGGCGCGGCGGCGGGGGCGGATGGATTGGGGGGCGTCGCGTGGGTCATCATCTGCCGTGTTGACGTGGGGAATGCCGAGCGGCGACATCACGATCTTCGCCGTCGTGATAAGGAACACGAGGTTGAAACGGCGGCAGGGCAGCAAAGGTTACAGCGGGCCGCGTGCATCGCTGCCTCGGGCTGGCCGATGCGCGCAACGCGAATCGTGTGCGGTCACCTGAACCGAGTTGCGCCGGCTGTCGCCGCACCTTCGCGGGTCGTGGGGTGCGGCGGGAGTTGCGAACCTATCAATGCGTCGGTGATCTCCTCGACGGTGGCGAACATCAGCGCGGGTGCCCTCGCACGCAGAGCCGCCGCATCGGCGTAGCCCCAAGCCACCGCCGCAAACGCGATCCCTGCCCGCTCTGCCGCCTCCGCGTCGCGGGTCTCGTCGCCGACCGCGAGCACGGCGCCGCGCGGCACCCCGCAGCGCCGGATGAGCCGCCGCGTCTTCGCCGCCTTGCCAAACAGCGCCGACCCGCAGGCAAAATGGTCCACACGGGCGCTGAGGGCGGGACCGAGCACGTTGCGCACGTTGGCCTCGGCATTGGAGCTGAGAACCGCGATCGAAATGCCAGCCCGATCGAGCTCTTCCATCATGGACGAAACGCCAGGGAACAGCCTGATTTCGGCGATGTCGCGCGCCATTAGCCGGCGCATGTGGCGGGCGATGAAGGGCAGCTTCCAACGCGCGATGCCGAGGCAGCGCAGCATGGCATGGGCGTCCTTAACGCGCATCGCCTCCCGATCAACCCGCGTCGTTTCGCGAAATCGGTAGCGTCGGGCGACGCCGTTCAACGTGCGGGCAAACCAGCCGGCGCTGTCGGCCAGCGTGCCATCGAAGTCGAAGATGACGAGCGACGGGCACATCGCCACCGGCGCGTCGTTCGCCATCATTCCCTACCCGCCCTTCGCCCGCCGATCCCGCTTCGCCAGCGTGCGCAGGCGCAGCGCGTTCAGCTTGATGAAGCCGGCGGCGTCGCGATGGTCGTAGGCCACCGCGCCTTCCTCGAAGGTGACGAGGTCCTGGTCGTAGAGCGAGTTTGGCGAGGAGCGGCCGACGAGGATCGTGTTGCCCTTGTAGAGCTTGAGCCGGACCTGGCCGCTGACGGGCTCCTGGCTCTTGTCGATCAGCGCCTGCAGCATCTCGCGCTCGGGCGAGAACCAGAAGCCGTTGTAGATCAGCTCGGCGTATTTCGGCATCAGCTCGTCCTTGAGATGCGCCGCGCCGCGGTCGAGGGTGATCTGCTCGATGCCGCGGTGCGCCACGGCGAGGATGGTGCCGCCGGGCGTCTCGTACATGCCGCGGCTCTTCATGCCGACGAAGCGGTTCTCGACGAGGTCGAGGCGGCCGATGCCGTTGGCCCTGGCGAGGTCGTTCAGCTTGGCGAGCAGCGTCGCCGGCGACATCTTCTGCCCGTCGACGGCGACGGGGTCCCCGCGCTCGAAATCGACCGTGATGTAGGTCGCCTGGTCCGGCGCCTCCTCCGGCGAGATGGTGCGGGAATAGACGTAGTCCGGCACCTCCTCGGCGGGATCCTCTAGCACCTTGCCCTCCGAGGAGGCGTGCAGCAGGTTGGCGTCGACCGAGAACGGCGCCTCGCCGCGCTTGTCCTTGGCGATCGGGATCTGGTTCTTCTCGGCGAAGTCGAGCAGCGCGGTGCGGGAGGTCAGGTCCCACTCGCGCCAGGGCGCGATGACCTTGATGTCGGGCTCCAGCGCGTAATAGCCGAGCTCGAAGCGCACCTGATCGTTGCCCTTGCCGGTGGCGCCGTGGCACACCGCATCGGCGCCGACCTGGCGCGCGATCTCGATCTGCTTCTTGCCGATGAGCGGTCGCGCGATGGAAGTGCCGAGCAGGTAGCAGCCCTCGTATTGCGCATTGGCGCGGAACATCGGGAAGACGTAGTCGCGCACGAACTCCTCGCGGAGATCCTCGATGAAGATGTGCTCCGGCTTGATGCCGAGCAAGATCGCCTTGTCGCGGGCCGGCCCGAGCTCCTCGCCCTGGCCGAGGTCGGCGGTGAAGGTCACCACTTCGCAGCCGTAGGTGGTCTGCAGCCATTTCAGGATGATCGACGTGTCGAGTCCCCCGGAATAGGCGAGGACGAC
>CAXTFG010000167.1:0-6065 GCA_964243415.1 uncultured Beijerinckiaceae bacterium
TTCGTTCGGTCGAAGGTCGGCATCGGCTGCCGGCTGAGTGCCATGACGGCCGGGTTGTGCTTGAGGTTCATCACGACGCGATAGGTTTCTGACACCTCGTTTGCGTCACCCGGACGGAAGGTGAGCAGCCCGGGAATACAACGCAGGCTGAGCAGCTGCTCGATGGGCTGATGAGTCGGACCATCCTCGCCGACGCCGATCGAATCGTGGGTGAAGACCGTGAAATTGTGCAGATCCATCAACGACGACAGCCGGATCGGCGGCCGCATGTAGTCGGCGAAGACGAGGAAGGTGGAGCCGAAGGCCCGGATGCCGCTCAGCGCCAGGCCGTTGCAGACCGAGCCCATGCCGTGTTCGCGGATGCCGAAATGCATGTTCATGCCGCCGGGATCGTCGGCCGACAAGGACGCCTGGTCCTTGATGGTGGTCTTGGTCGACGGCGCGAGGTCGGCGGAGCCACCGACGAACCAGGGACACACCTTTGCGATGGCGTTGATAACGGTTCCCGAAGCCTCGCGCGAAGCGACACCTTTCTCGCTTGGCTCGAACACCGGCAACGCCTTTTCCCAGCCCTCGGGCATGGTGCGCGCGAGAATGTGGTCGATCTCGCCGGCGAGATCGGGATGGCGCGTGCGATAGGCAGTGAAGGTCTCCTTCCACGCTTCGTTGAGGGCGGCGCCACGCTTGCCGATGCCGGCATCGAAATGATCGCGAACGCCGTCGGGCACATAGAAGCTCTTGTCTTCTGGCCAGCCATAGGCCTTCTTCGCGCCCTTGATCTCCTCCTCGCCGGGCGCATCGCTGTGGGCCTTGTGCGTTCCCGCCTTCGTGGGAAAGCCATAGCCGATCACTGACTTGACCACGATCATGGTCGGCCGGCTCTTCTCGGCCTTGAACCCCTCGATCGCCTTGAGAACGCTCCCGGTGTCGTTCGCGTCGGCGACGTGCAGCACGTTCCATCCGTACGCGTCGAAGCGCTTGCCGACGTTCTCCCTAAAGGCGAGAGGAGTATCGCCTTCGATTGTGATGCTGTTGTCGTCGTAGATCCAACAGAGGTTCGAAAGGCCGAGGTTGCCGGCGAGCGAGGCGGCTTCGGAAGCCACGCCCTCCATCATGTCGCCGTCGCTGCAGAACGTGTAGACGTCGTAGTCGAAGATCGCCGCCTCGTCCCTGTTGTAGTGCGCGCCGAGCCAGCGCGGCGCCATGGCCATGCCGACCGAGTTGCCGCAGCCCTGGCCGAGCGGGCCGGTGGTCGTTTCGACGCCGGCCGTCATGCCGTATTCGGGATGGCCCGGCGTACGGCTATCGATCTGGCGGAATTTCTTGATGTCATCGAGCGTAACGGCCGGCTCGTTGCCGCCGGGCTTCGTCTTCACGCCGGCAAGGTGCAGCAGCGAGTAGAGCAGCATGGACGCATGGCCGACCGACAGCACGAACCGGTCGCGGTTCGGCCATTGCGGATCGGCTGGATCGTAGCGCAGCACCTTGTTCCACAACGTGTACGCGACAGGAGCCAGCGCCATCGGAGTACCGGGATGCCCGCTGTTCGCCTTTTGCACGGCGTCCATCGCGAGGGTCCGGATGGTGTTGATCGCAAGGTGATCGAAATGTTCGGCATCGGACAATTGAACTGTGTCGGATCTCACGGCAGCGTTGGCCACATCAGCCTCCTCGATCCTATCGGTTGCTTGCGAGCACGGTTGCTTGCCCGCCTAAACAGGAGCACGAGCCGGCTTTTCCGCCAGCGAGTGCAACATTTGAACAGCGCGCGGTGAAGCGGGCCAGACCCGCAATGTCGTGCGTTCGTCAAACGCGTTCGATGATGAGCGGAATGTCGGCACGCAGCTCGAAGCCATCGGGCAGATAATCCGCATGGACGGTCGCCCCGATCTGTTGAGACAGAACCCTGGTGAGGATCATTGTGCCGAAGCCGTTGCGCGCCGGCGGCGTCACCGGTGGACCACCGGTTTCGCTCCACCGGCAGATCAGTATTCGCTTCTCTTTCGCCGGCTGGATCGACCAGGTTACCGTCACGCGGCCGTCGGGAGCGCTCAAGGAGCCATGGCGATAGGCGTTCGTCGCGAGTTCGTGGATCGTCATGCCGAGCGGGACGGCGAGCTGCGACGGCAATTCGACGTCCGGGCCTTCGAGCACCACCCGGTCCGATTCGCCTTCGGCGTACGCTCCGATTTCTTGACGCAGAAGATTGGAGAACGAGACGAATTGCTGGATTTCCTCGGTCAAGAGAGAGTGAGTGCGTGCCAGCGAGGAGATCCGACCCGAAAAGGCCCATTGATAGTCTTCGATCGTTTCGGCCGTGCGAGCGGTCGAGTTCATCACGCCCTGGACGGTCGCAAGGGTGTTGCGAACCCTGTGGTGCAACTCGCGAACCAGAAGCGCCTGCGATCGTTCCGCGCGGACATGATCGGTTACATCGTTGCCATCGATGAAAATGGCGAGGACCTGCCCGTCTTCGCCGAGGAGCGGCTGGAAAACGAAACTGATGAAGACCTCTTCCGGCCCCCGGCCATGATTGCGCTCGAACTCCGCCCGCATCTGCTTGCCAACGAACGGTTCGCCTGTCTGAAATACCTTGTCGAGTAGGCCGATATAAAGCTGACCGTCGATCTCGGGGATCGCTTCGCGCAACGTCCGTCCGATCAGTCGACGCTGCCCGATAAGATCCATGAAGGCGAGATTGGCGAGCTCGATCGTGTACTCAGGCCCGCGCAGGACGCACATGAAGCTTGGCGCATGTAAGAACAGGTTTCGGAGTTGCGCGCTTTCGGCGAGCAGCGACATGTTAAGCGCTTCGAAGCGTTCCGCGCGGTGCTGAGGGGTTGAGCGGGGAGGAGCGGTATCAGACAGGTCGTCGTTCTGTCCTTCGATGGTTTCCTGCACATGCTGCAAGATGAACCTTACCTCGCCCTCGTGGCCTTTTAGAGGAATGTGAGAGAAGCTCAGACTCCGGGTCGCCGATCGTCCGTGTTTCTTCGGGTGGGCAATCGGGCCGCCTGGGCCCGTTTCACGCAGGAATGGGACGGTGTCTGGAAGCCCCGTCGCAAGGACGCGCTCAAGCGAGGTTCGTAGATGCCCAGCCCGGTCGAAATCTCCCGGCATCGCCTCGAAAAGAGTGCGGCCGACCAGGTCGCTTTTCTTATAGCGAAGCAGCGCGATGCACTGGTCGTTCGCACCGAGGATCTGGAACTCTGGCGAAAGGACGATCAGCGGTATCGGCGTGGCCTCGAAGATCGCCTGAAAATCGATGGCATCCTCCGCAGCCACACACTTCTCCTTGGCCCGCGCGAAAGCGGGGCTCTCGACTGTGTTTTTTCACATACCGCCGAGGTGTCGAAAGACAAGCAGCGCTCCTAGTCCGCTCGCGTTCGACGCCGCAAAAACCTTGCGCCTGGTGGATCGTTCCCCCATGAAGGCCGCTCAATCGCATCAGCGGAGATTGATGAGACATCATCTGGTTGCGGTGCTGGGCCTGGTTTATTTATCGAGCCCGGCCCTCGCTCAGGGTAAGCCGGGGGGCAATTCTCCTCCCGCGGTTGGTGTCGTCGCGGCGCGGCAACAGCCGATCACCGAGGTCAACGAGTTCATCGGCCGAATCGAGGCGGTCAACCGAGTCAGCATCGTCGCTCGCGTGACGGCGTTCCTCGAGACGGTGGCATTCAAGGACGGCGCCGAAGTCAAGAAAGGCGATCTGCTCTACGGGCTCGAGCGGCCGCCGTTTCAGGCCGACCTCGACGCCAAGCAGGCCGTGGCCGACCAATACGACGCGCAACTCACCAACGCCAAGCTGGCGGAGCAGCGGGCCCGCTCGCTCCTCCAGAGCAACGCCGGAGCACAGGCGACAGTCGACCAGACCACGTCCGCGCAGAAAGCGCTCGCCGCTCAACTCCTCGGCGCGAAGGCGAGCGTGGAGCAGTCTCACATCAACCTGGATTACACCCGGATCGTGTCGCCCATCGACGGCAAGCTCGGGCGCACCCGCATTACGCCGGGCAACGTCGTCTCCGCCTCGTCGGGCACCCTGGTCACGATCGTCAGCCAGGATCCGATGTTCGTGACCTTCCCGGTCTCCGTTCGCACCTTGCTTCAGCTCCGCGAAAAATACGCGGGCAAGGGCGGCTTCAAGGCGGTGACCATCAAAGTGCGCCTGCCCGACGGGCGCGTTTACGGGCAGCCCGGCGCGCTCGATTTCGTCGACAACACGGTGCAATCCTCGACCGACACCATCATCCTGCGCGGGACGATCCCCAATCCGACGCTCCAGATCCCGACCAGCAATGGGCAGATCCGCGAACTGTCCGACAACGAGTTCGTCACCGTGATGCTCGAAGGTGTCACCCCGATCACGGTTCTGGCCATCCCGCGCTCGGCCGTCCTCCTGGACCAGAGCGGCAGCTACGTCTATGTCGTGGGCGCCGACAACAAGGCCGTGCGGCGAACGGTCGAACTCGGCCAGTCCACGCCGTCCGTCGCCGCCGTGACGAGCGGGCTGAAAGCGGGAGAGCTCGTCGTCGCCGAAGGCGTCCAGCGCGTAAAAGCCGGCGCTCCCGTGACGCCGCAGCCGATGACGCCGCAGCCGACGGACGCTCAGGTCCCGCGATGAACGCTCGGTCGATGGCGCGCAAGAAGACGCAGCCCGGCGGCGGAGCCTAAGCCATGTTCTCCGCCATTTTCGTCGATCGGCCCCGGCTCGCGATCGTCATCGCCATCGTGATCACGATCGCGGGCGCACTGGCGCTCCGGGCGATCCCGCTATCGCAATTTCCCGACATCGTTCCGCCGCAGGTCCAGGTCACCGCGAGCTATCCCGGCGCGTCCGCCGCCGTCGTCGAGCAAGCCGTCGCGCAGCCCATCGAGGCGCAGATGGTCGGTGTCGACAAGATGCTCTACATGAAGTCGACCTCGGGCAACGACGGCAGCTACACGCTGACCGTCTCCTTCGCGCTCGGCAGCAATCCCGACATCGACACGGTCAACGTCAACAACCGCGTCCAGACCGCGCAATCCCAGCTCCCCGCCCAGGTGACACTTCAGGGCGTCACCGTGCAGAAGCGCTCGTCGGCCGTACTGCAGTTCATGATGCTGTACTCCGACAACGGGAAACAGGACCCGCTTTTCATCACCAACTATGCCGTGATCAACGTGCTCGACGAGATTTCGCGCACGCCGGGCGTTGGGCAAGCCCTGCTCTTCGGCAAGCTCAATTACTCCATGCGGATCTGGTTCGATACGCAGCGCCTGACGAGCCTCAATCTGGCGCCGTCAGACATCACGACCGCGATCCAGGCACAGAACAACCAGGCCGCGATCGGCCGTATCGGTGCCCGGCCCATCCCGGCGAACCAGCAGTTCCAGCTCAACCTGCAGACCCAGGGGCGGCTGACCACGCCGGAAGAGTTCGGCGACATCGTGCTGCGTGCCAACCAGGACGGCTCGCTCCTGAAGATCAAGGATGTCGCGCGCGTCGAACTCGGGGCGCAGAACCAGGATACGGAAAGCTCTCTCAGCGGTAATCCCGCGGTTGCGCTCGGCATCTACCTCTCGCCCGGGGCGAACGCGGTGCAGACTGCCGCCGCGGTCAATGCCACGCTCGCCAAACTGTCGCCGCGCTTTCCCGAAGGGCTCAAGACAACCGTCGTCTACGACACGACGACCTTCGTGACGGACACCATCACCGAGGTCATCCGCACGCTCGTCGAAGCTTTCATTCTCGTGGTCTTCGTCGTTTTCCTGTTCCTCGGCTCGCTGCGCGCCACCATCATCCCCGCGATCGCCGTGCCTGTCAGCCTGATCGGCACCTTCGCCGTGCTTCTCGTGATCGGCTATTCCGCGAATACCGTTTCGCTGCTGGCTCTCGTCCTCGGCATCGGCATCGTGGTCGATGACGCCATCGTCGTCGTCGAGAACGTCGAGCGCGTGATGGAGGAGGAGCCGGAGCTTACCCCGCGCGAGGCGACGAAGAAGGCGATGGCGGAGATCACCGCGCCCATCATCGCCATCTCGCTCGTGCTGCTGTCGGTGTTCGTGCCGATCGCCTTCATCCCCGG
>CAXTFG010000168.1:0-6060 GCA_964243415.1 uncultured Beijerinckiaceae bacterium
AGGCGGTGGCGGGCATCGCCCACCACATCGAGGCGTTCTGGACGCCGAAGATGCGGAACATTTTCAAGGAGGGCGTGCTCGACGCCAGCGACGGCGTCGACCCACTGGTGCTCGAAGCCGTGTCGCCCGACGTCGAGGCGCGCAACCCGATCGAGAAGGCCGCCGCCGGTCCCGGCAAGCTCGGCGAGCTCGGGGCGGTCGACGCCGGGTAGCGCTTCAACGGCAAGTCGAGCTATCGCCAAGAGGACATGTGAGCACCCCCAGCTACGTCGATCCGCGCAATGGGGCGCTCTACCCCCTCGACGTGCCGCGGTGGTGCTCGGACGACCGGACGCCTCTCCTCGTGACGCCGCTATCCGGAATGTCGCGCGACGACATCGAGACGACCACCCGGTCGATCTGGCGCTACCGGGCGGCGCTGCCGGTCGACATCGCGCGCCCGATCACCGTGGGGGAAGGCTGCACGCCTCTCGTCCAAAGGGAGTGGGGCGACCATCGTCCTTTCTTCAAGCTGGAATGGTTCAGCCCGACCGGCAGCTTCAAGGACCGCGGCTCGTCCGTGATGCTGTCCTTCCTCCGGCAGATCGGGGTCGATGCCGTGCTGGAGGACAGTTCGGGCAATGGCGGGTCTTCGATCGCCGGCTTCGGAGCCGCCGGCGGAATGCGCGTGAAGATCTTTGCGCCAGCCTACACGTCGCCAGCGAAGATCGCGCAGGTACGCGCCTACGGCGCTGACGTGCAGCTCGTCGAAGGCCCGCGCGAAGAATCGGGGGCCGAGGCGATCCGCCAGTCGGACCGGACCTTCTATGCCAGCCACAACTGGCAACCCTTCTTCCTTGAGGGAACCAAGTCGCTCGCCTACGAGCTCTGGGAGGATTTCCATTTCGCGGCGCCCGACAATGTCGTCATGCCTGTTGGCGCCGGCAGCAGCTTCCTCGGCTGCCACATCGGCTTCCGCGAGCTTCTCGCCGCCGGGCAGATCAAGAAGATGCCGCGCCTGTTCGCCGCCCAGCCGCTGAACTGCTCGCCGATCGATGCAAGCTTCGAGGCTGGCGTCGACACGACCACGCCCCGAGACGTCCGCCCCACGATCGCCGAAGGGACGTCGATCAAGCACCCGCTGCGATTGCGCCAGATCATCGCGGCGCTGCGCGAAAGCGGGGGCCGGACCGTCGCCGTGCGCGAAGACGAGATCGTCGGCGCTTTGAGGCAATTGGCTCGGCAGGGCCTTTTTGTGGAGCCGACCTGCGCGACCGCGGTCGCTGCTCTCGACAAGCTGATCGCGGCGGGAACGATCGCGGCCGGCGAGGCGACCGTCGTCATCATCACGGGCACCGGCCTCAAGGCCGCGTCCACCGTCGCCGACCTAGTGCCGTAAAAACGGCTCGCGCCACATCGAAGGGGTTGTGCGATCGCCAGCGACCGACCGATCACGATCGGCGTTGACACCGAATAAGCGACGTATCTGTCCTTTGGGCACCAAGGCAAGTTGCCATACGTTCTGAGCTCAGCAGCGAGGCATAGCGATCCATGATGGTCGGCGGCGGATGTGGCTGTGGTGCAATCAGGTACGAGATACCAGCCGAGACTTTGCATAACACGCTTTGTCACTGCATCGACTGTAGGCGGCAGTCAGGCGCTCCGATCATCGCATGGGCAATGACGCGCTCCGCGGAGCTGCGAACGACTGGAACGCCTTCTGTCTATCATTCATCAAAGGATGGCAGACGGTCGTTCTGTGCGCGGTGTGGAACGGGCCTGTTCTTCCAGAATGACAAGCTTGACGACATGGGAATGGTGCAGGTTCGCTCGGCAACCCTTGATCATCCAGAGACATTCCCACCTTCGGTGCAGGTGCAAACCGCCGAGCGCATACCTTGGATGGCGGATATAGACAGACTTCCTTCGTTTGCGAGATTTCCCGGCAGCGGATGATCGGGGGACAATCAGGCGCCGGCAGCGGTGCCGAGAATTGGCTGACGATGTTAGCTGCTTACCTCAGGAATTGTTTGATCGCCGAGGTGCATCGAACCAGCTTAGCCAATCCGGAGGAGTGCGGGAACAATCCGTGAGGCCGGTCGTGGCAGCTCTTGACGAAAGCCGTAGAAGAAGTCTCGAACAGACCATATCAGGTAGGGCGCTCGAGATCCTTCCCCGTCGGTTCTCGTTCGAGAGAGGCGACGCGCCCGAAGGCCAAAGCGCGGAGGTTTCGATGCCGACATTGACCCGTCCCGAAGGTTCGCAGGTCGAAGACTTCCACGTCACGCGCCGCGCGACGGCGAGCATGTTCTTCGCCGGCTATGCCCTCGCCGCGCTCTCCGCCGAAGCCGCGCCGATCACGACCCCGGCGGACGGCCTCGTCATCGACGAGATCCTCATTCCCAACGGCGCGCCAAAGCCGCTGCCCGGCTATCTCGCGCGTCCGATGGGGAGCGGCAGCCACCCGACGATCGTCGTGATCAACGAGATCTTCGGCATCCACGATTACATCAAGGACATCTGCCGACGGCTCGCGCGTCTTGGCAACGTCGCCGTGGCGCCCGATCTCTTCTATCGTTCGGGCGCCGACTTGCCGGCGATGACGAACATGGACGAGATCATCGCGATCGTGAAGCAGGCGAGCGTCGAGCAGGTCGATGGCGACGTTCGCGCGACGACTGCATGGTTGAAGAGCCAAGGCTTCGTCGACCGTGAGCGGATCGGCATCACCGGGTTCTGTTTCGGCGGCGCCGTCGTCTGGCGCGCCGCGATGGTCAATCCCGACGTTCGCGCGGGGGTCGCCTGGTACGGCCAGCTCAAACCGCTGATCGCCCGTGCCGGCGAGGTCAAGGTGCCGGTGCTCGGCCTCTACGGCGGGCTCGACCAAGGCATCTCGCAGGACGACGCGAAGGCGATGAGCGCGGCGCTGGACGCAGCGGGGAAGAAGGGAACGAGCCTTCACGTCTACCCCGACGCGAAGCATGGTTTCCATGCCGACTATCGGAGCAGCTACAACGAGGCGGATGCCAAAGACGGCTGGACCCGCATGCTCGATCATTTCAAAGCCAACGGCGTTGCCTGACGCCGTAGGGACGCCCGTAGCCACACCGCTTCCGACAGATCGCTTATGGATTGAGATCTCTTGCCCGGTGCCGTCATTGCGAGCCGGAGGCGAAGCAACCCAGGGCCCCAGCCTCGAGAGCTACTAGGCAAGCCCTGGGCTGCTTCGCTGAGCTCGCACTGACGGAGCGTTAGCCTGATACCTACGTCGTTGGGGCCGCGACAGCCGCGGGCGCGCCGATATCGATGACGACGCTGCCGTTCAGCACCCGCTCCGCGGTCGCTTTGTCGAGATCGCCTTCCCAGGCTCCGATCACCACGGTCGCCACGCAATTGCCGATCAGGTTGCCGAGCGCCCTCGCCATGCCGATGAACCAGTCGATCGAGAGCACGAGCACGAGCCCGATCGCCGGAACGGCGGGGACGGCATTCAGGGTTGCGGCCAGGATGACGATCGCCGATCCCGGGACGCCATGCGCGCCCTTCGACGTCACCAGCGAGATCCCGAGCACCAGCAGCAGATCGCCGAAGGACAGTGGGACGTTCGTCGCCTGGGCGATGAACACCACGGCCAGCGTCAGATAGATCGAGAACGCATCGAGGTTGAACGAATAGCCGGTCGGCACGACGAGGCCGACGATCGATGGTTTGACGCCCATCGCCTCGAGCTTGCGCATGATCTGCGGCAGCACCGCGTCGGACGAGGCCGTCGCGAGGACGATCGTCAGCTCCTCCCGGAGATAGGCGAGGAACTTGAGGATGTTCAGTCCGGACATCACGCGCAGCACGGTCCCGAGAACGACCAGGACGAAGAAGGCGACCGAGAGCCAGAAGACGACGACCAGGGATGCAAGCTGTTCCAACGATCCCACGCCGTACTGCCCGACGGTGTAGGCGACGGCGCCGAGCACGCCGAAGGGCGCCGTGCGCACGATGAGCCCCATGGCGCGGAACAGCACGGCGGACAGGCTGTCGACGAGGCGCACGACGGGCTGGCCGACCTCGCCGACCAGCGACAGGCTGATGCCGAACAGGATGGCGAAGAACAGCACCTGCAGCACGTCGTTGCGGGCGAGGGCATCGACCGAGGTGGTCGGGATGATGTTCAGGATGAAGCCGCCGAACCCGCCGCCCTTCAGCTTGTGCGCATTGTCCGCGTAGGTGCTCAGCGCATGCGGATCGAGGCTCGCGGTGTTGATGTTCATGCCGGTGCCGGGATGGAACACGTAGGCGAGGACGAGGCCGACGGCGAGGGCCACCGTCGTCATGACTTCGAAGTAAAGCAGCGCCTTGCCGCCGACCCGCCCGACCTTCTTGAGGTCGCCCGCGCCGGCGATGCCGTGCACGACCACGCAGAAGACGATCGGCGCCACGATCATCGAGATCAGCTTCAGGAAGGCGTCGCTGAAGAATTTCAGGCCGACCGCGAAATGCGGCGCCAGCATCCCGAGCACGATCCCGGCAATGAGCGCGACAACGACTTGGACGAAAAGCGAGGCGTAAAGCGGCGACTTCGCGTGGCCTTCGCTGGCAGCGGTATTGGTCGTCATGAGAGTCCCTCGTCCTAAGCGACCCGCGAAGCAAGGCGCATGCCCGGCGCTTCCGTGCCAAGCGTTCCACCAAGCCGCGCCCGCGCGTCCAGATCGACGGATCGCGTTCAGGCTCGCGGCAGGTCGACGAAAACGGGGGCAAACGAACCTTCGACGCAATTGCCGGGACCGTCGCGGTCGACGACGAGAAAGTCCTGTGTCGGCTGCAGGACCAGGAGGGGATGGTGCCAAACGTTCGCGCGATAGTTCACGCCCTGATCGCCTTTGGCGCGGAAGCAGCGCAGGACTTTTCCCGCCGGTGCGTCGCCGACGACGACCAGCCAGTCGAAGGGCTGAAGCGGAAAGAAGCATTGCGACCCCAGCGGGTGCCGCTCGAGCATGCCGATCGCCAACGGAAACGGGCGCCGTCGCCCGACGAAGATCGACACGACCGATCGCCCACCCTCCTCGGCATCGACATGGGCGAGGGCGTGCAGGCGATCCGTGGTCCCGTCGTTGATCGGGCGCAGCTCCGCCCCGTCCCGCTGCAGTACGTCGCCATAGGGCAGGAAGGCGGCGCGGGTGAGCGGCTCGACGGCGAGGAGCCCTGTCATCGCGAGGGTCGACCGAAGGCGCGGAACCGGGAGATCCCCCCATCGGGATGCATGTTGATCCTGATGTGGCTGATGGGACCGAGCGCCGCGATCGTCTCGCCGTCGAACAGGTGCACGTCGTCCGGGCGCGCCGGCTGCGGGAGCAGCAGCTCCGGCCAGAACATCGACTGGCAGACGATCACCTCGTCGGCTCCCGGCGCCGCCAAGCAGGCCTGAAGCGAGATCTTGTCGGGGAAATTGCCTTTGTAGTGCGCGGTGTCGATCTCGACGCGTTTCACCACGCCGGGAACGCCGAGCGCGATCACCATCCAATCGTGGCCGGGCTCGCGCCGCCGCCGGGTCTCCCAGCCGTCGCCCATGTCGCGCCCTCTCCCTTCCGTAAGGATCACCCAGGGATCGCCGTAATGGGCGTCGCTGAAGCCGAGGATGCGGCCGCCATGGCGCACCGCGGACAACTCGATCTCGGCGCCGGAGCCGATCCGATGGTCGAGGGCGGGACGGCCGTAGGCGCGCAGCCGCGCGACGCCGCCATCCGGGAAGATCGACAGGCGCAGCCAGCGGACGGGACGTCCGTGGGAGACGGGATAGATGTGGCGCTTATCGGGGCCGAGCGCGGCGGCAGGCAATACGGGGCGCCACTCGCTCGTCTCGGTCGGCGCGTCCTCGTCGGCGCAGCCCTCGACGCTGGCGCTCGGCGGGTAGTTGCCGGTGAAGTGCCGCGTGTCGATCTCGACGAAGTCGATCGTCGCGACGACGCCGAGGCGGACGAGGCACCAGTCGTTGCCGAGGCCGCGGCGCCGGCGGGTCTCCCAGCCGTCGACCCACTTGCCATGTTCGTCGTACTTGCCCGGCACGAAGACCGGGGCGCCGTCCTGGAT
>CAXTFG010000169.1:0-6058 GCA_964243415.1 uncultured Beijerinckiaceae bacterium
AGGAGGCGGCGTTGAAGAGGCCGAGCGGGAAGCCGCGGTCCTTGAGCGGGAACCAATTGACCGATGCCCGCGCGCCGGCGGTGAACATCGGCGATTCGCCGATGCCGAGCCCGGCGCGGGCAACGAGGAACTGTCCGAAGCTTCCCACCGCGCCACTGATCATCTGCGCCACGGACCACACCGTCATCCCGAGGGTCAGCATGATGTGCGGGCCGACCCGATCGGTGATCGCGCCAATGGGAAGTTGGCAAAGGGCATAGCTCCAGGCGAAGGCCGACAGCAGCGCACCCATCTCGCCCGGCGAGAGGTGCATCTCGGTCGCGATCGTGTGGTTGGCTACGGCCAGCGTCGAGCGGTCGACGTAATTGACCACCCCGGCGAGGACGAGCAAGGTTACCATCGTCCATTGGCGGCGACGGGTGCGTTGAGACAGGCGAGCGGGAAGCGCGACGTCCACGCGGTCAGCGTCCGGCGCGAGGCAGCAAGCGCCCGATGCCGTCGTCCCGCAACGCGCAGACGAGGAAGCCGAACAGCCCGACGTGGAAGCATGCGGCTCCGAGCGCCACGTGGTTCAGCGACCAGATCAGTCCAGGCGCGGCCGCCATCGCCGCCAGCGCGGCGACGTAGCCCAGCGCTGCGGAGGTCGCGACGGGCGAGCGCAGCCGCCAACATGTCAAGCCGAGCGCGGCCAGCACGGTCGCCGCCTTGACCGCCGCCATGAAGCGCAGCAGTAACGCGAGTCGCGGTTCGATCTCGACGTTCGGCACAGCCAAAGCGAAGCCGGCGAGGCCGCTCAAGGCTGTCACGGTATAGGGCAGCCATAGAGCCAACCGAGAAGAGCGCCGCGCGGGAGTCGCAGGGCCGAGCCGGGGCAGGGAAGGAAGAAAGGTCACGCTACGTCCGTGATGCGAGGAGGCTCGAACCTAACGCGCCGGCGTCCGAGACGCCAGCAGGCCGGTGTGGGGATCGGTCAGGCGTCCTGAAGAGGCTCGACCGCGAGCCGCCTAGTGTTTGCCGTCTGTCGGCATGGTAGGGGACAACCGCCGTTCTACCGAGGATCGATTCATGGCTGTTTCGCGACGAGTCTTTCTTCCAGCCGTCGTTGCGATCTGGGGGGTCGCCGCCGTGCCCGCCGCCGCGGCAGGCCCCGGACCGGCGCAGACCGGTGGAGGGACGGGGGAAGAGGAAGATGCTCCGACTCCGGCACCGCTCACCGTCGGTTCGATGGCGATTGCCTCCGACGCCAACCTCGCTATCGAGGCCATGGCGGTGGATGTCGCGATCGATCGGGTCAACTACACCTATCGCCTGCGCAATAAAGGGCCGGCGAAACTCTCGCTTGCGGCCAGCGTCGCTTTGCCCGACCTGGAGGTGAACAGCGAGGGCAACAACGTCTACGACCTGCCGTCGCAAACGTCCGAGAACCCGGTCAACCTCGTCATCAAAGCCAACGACCAACCAGTTACGACGACGCCCTTCGTTCAAGCGATCGCGCTGGGCATCGATCGGCAGGCCGAGATCAAGGCCGAAGGCTTGCCGCTGATCCCGTTCGGCGCCGCGATGGATAAGGCGATCGCTGCGAGCAAGCCGGAAAGCCTCGGCAAGCTCGGTAGCCTCGGCCTCGTGACGCCACGCGATCCAGGGCAGCCGGACACGCCAGTGATTGCCGACTGGAGTCTGCGGGTCATCCACGGCTGGATGCAGTCTCTCGAACCAGGCGCCGTGACCAACGTGTCCGTTGCATTCGCGCCGGTGAAGGCTGTGTATCGCGTCGGGGCGACGAGCCTCGTCGGCTTCGACGCTCTGAAGGAGCAGGTTTGCCTCACGCCAGCTGTCATGACGGCGGCGCGTGCTCTGCTCAAAGGCAAGGATGCGCAGGTGCAAGTCGAGGATATCACGCTGGCGAACGACGGCCCGGCGCGCTGGCTCGATAATCCGGTCGCCAACGTGGCGGTGCGCAAACCGCAGCCCAATAGCGTCATCGCGTTCTGCGGCCTCGATCAGGCGAGTTTTGGCAAGCCGGTGGTGACCGGCAAAATGCCAGGGTCGAGCGAGTCGGCTGGGCTACGTGTGCTGATCTTCTCCGCCGCCGGACCTTAGCGCGGCGGGATGTTAGAGCTGGTCGGGAGCGAGCGATGGCCGAAGAACGCGGACAGTTCAAGAAGGCGCCACGCCGTGTCGCGCCGAAGGGCAAGCGCGTGATCGTGTCCGAAGAGGCCAAGCGCGCCTACGAAGAGATGATGCGGGAAAAAGACGGGCGCGCCTCGGCGGATCGCCATCTGCCGCCTGATATGAAGCGGTAACGACGCCAGGTATGAAGCGACGCCGCCCAGCGTGCGACCGAGGCTGTCGATCCGACTCCTCAACGCTAGGTGATTAAGGGCTGGTTAGTCGTTCTGGTTGAAAGTTTGTTCACCTGTAATACGCGTCCGATGTTCATCGTTTGAACACCCTTCCGATCCGTGGGACCGCTGCTGCGGCGCGCCTGTGCTCTCGTCAAAGAGTTGAAGCTGACCGGAGAGGGTGTGATCAATCCACGATCTCGCTGATCGTCGGGTCGACCTCGCTTACCTCGTCCTGATCGCCTTCTGCGACGTCGTTCGGCGATCTGATCGGTAATCTCCGAGGGTCACACCGAGTGCATCCGACCGGCTTCGGACGGGGAATCTTTGCGGCAGGGGATCGTCCTGCTCTCGTCGAGAGAGCAACTGAGCTGCACCTTTACTCTGCGGGGTCGATTGGCTAGCTTCTCAGCAGACGGCCCCGTTGCTCTGCACCGGGGCTTTTTGTTGCGGAGCGAGTGCGCTCCCTCCCTTTGTCGCTGATGTAGGTGCGATGGCGAACGTGGTGGTGGTCGGCGCCCAGTGGGGCGACGAGGGCAAAGGCAAGATCGTCGACTGGCTCTCCAACGAAGCGGATGTGGTGGTCCGGTTCCAGGGTGGCCATAATGCCGGCCACACGCTGGTCATCGACGGCAAGACCTTCAAGCTCGCCCTCCTGCCGTCAGGTATCGTGCGCCCGGGCAAGTTGTCCGTGATTGGCAATGGCGTCGTGCTCGACCCGTATCACCTCGTCGGCGAGATCGCGGCGATCAAGGCGCAGGGTATCGACGTCACGCCACACAACCTCGCCATCGCCGAGAACGTCACGCTGATTCTGTCACTTCACCGCGAACTCGACGCCCATCGCGAGTCGGCCATGGCGTCCGGCGTGCAGATCGGGACGACCAAGCGCGGTATCGGCCCCGCCTATGAGGACAAGGTCGGCCGCCGCGCGATCCGGCTCAGCGATCTGGCCGAGCCCGGAACCCTCGATGCCAAGATCGCGCGCCTGCTTGCCCACCACGAACCTTTACGCCGCGGACTCGGCCTCGAGCCGGTGAGCGCAGCCGCGATACGCAGCGAGTTGCTCGCGGTCGCCTCCGACGTGCTGCCGTTCATGTGTCCGACATGGGAGCGCCTGGAGGAGCTGCGGCGTAACGGCAAGCGGATCCTGTTTGAAGGGGCACAGGGCGCGCTGCTCGACATCGATCACGGGACTTACCCTTTCGTCACCTCGTCGAACACCGTGGCCTCGAACGCCGCCACCGGCTCGGGCCTCGGTCCCAAGGCGGTCGGCTACGTCCTCGGGATCGCCAAAGCCTATACGACACGCGTCGGCGGTGGCCCGTTTCCCACCGAACTCCACGACGCTATCGGTCAGCGCATCGGTGACCGCGGTCACGAGTACGGCGTCAACACCGGGCGGCGGCGGCGCTGCGGCTGGTTCGATGCCGTGCTCGTCCGGCAGGCGGTGAAGACATCGGGCATCGACGGCATAGCTCTAACCAAGCTCGACATCCTCGATGGCTTCGAGACGATCGAGGTGTGCACCCACTACGAGCTCGACGGGACACGGATCGATCGCTTGCCGGCAAGTCAGGCCGCACAGGCCCGCGTCAGACCGGTGTACGAGTCGATCGAGGGCTGGCGGGAGACGACCGCCGGCGCGCGCTCATGGGCCGACCTGCCGGCGCAGGCCATCAAATACGTCAGGCGCGTCGAAGAACTGATCGAGGCACCTGTCGCGCTGCTGTCGACGAGTCCGGAACGGGAAGACACGATCCTGGTGCACAATCCGTTTCGCGATTGACCTAGAGGCGCTGTGCTTTGCGCCCGAGTTGGCGCCGCGTAAACAATTGACGGCTGTGACCGGGAATGCTCTGAAGCGCGCATGGCCGAATACTATCCGCTGCTGGCGAAAGCCGTCGGGAGCCTGCCCAATTCCACGCTGGATAAGCGCCGTGTCGTGTACGAGCGCGCACGCAAGGCGCTGATCGGCCAGCTTCGCATGCTGCATCCGCCAGTTCCCGATGACGACATCGAGCGGGAGTCGGTCGAGCTGGATCGCGCGATCGAACGGCTCGAGAGCGAGTTGGCGAGCGGCGGGGGCCAGCTGCCGGCGGCTCGGCCATCATCGCCGCCGCCGAAGACGGCCGCTTCCACCACGCCCGCGTTCCCGCTCAAGCCGGCGAGCTCTCTGAGGCCGTCGACTCCGTCGAAATCGCCGGGAACACCGAGCATGCCGGTGCGGCCCGCACCACGCCCGGCTTCGGTCATCCCCGACGCTGTTGCATCGAGTGCTTCAACACGACCGCCCGGTCCGATCCGGACCAAGCTACCGAATTCCAAGCCGCCGACCGACGTCGAGAACGGCACCACAAGCGCTGCTATTCCGGCTAAGCGCAGCGACGTTCAAAGAGCGGCGGACGCGTCGTCGGTTGCACGGCCGTCTGTCGAGGACAACCGGCTACCGGATTCTCGAACGCCAGAGGTCTTGCCCGCGGCGGAGTACGACGCCACCCTGGCCGAAGAGGGCGCGACGCGACCTCGGATCGATGGGCAGCGCCCGATCGCACCGCAGGCGCCGCCGGGCGAGGGGTCCCGCCGGCGCGTGTGGATCGTTCCCACCGGAGTCGCGCTGATCGTGATCGTTGTCGCGATCGCCGCCTACGCGTTGCGCGACACGCGGCAGACGGTCGCCCGCAATCAGCCGACCGAACAGCCGGCGAAGACAGACAGCGGCAAGATCGCGGAGCGCGTCGGAAGTCCCGTCACTTCGAAGTCCGAGACCGGCGCTACGCCGACCCAAGGGTTCGCCCGCGGGTCAGGGCAGACCGCCGCCGTCCCGACTTCGGCGCAGCCGCCGGTCAACCCTGAAGTGCCCGTCGCGCAGCGCGCTGCGCTCCTTATCGAAGCGCCCAATGAGCCCAACAAGGTCAAGACTTTCTTGGGAACGGTTATTTGGAAGCTCAGCAACGTCAACGATGGTCCCGGCGACAGCGTTGGGCTCGCCGTCGAAGCCGACATCGACCTACCCGATGACAAGATGAAGGCCGTCGTGACTTTCGAAAAGAACACTGATGCGTCTCTCCCGGCCTCGCACACGATCAAGGTCCGTTTCGCCCTGCAGCCGGGCAGTCTCAGCGGCGACATCCAGCAGATCAGCGTTCCCCAACTGAGGCAGGAGGACAGTCCGAGCGGCGAAGCCCTTGCCGGCGTCACCGTCCCGGTGGTTCAGAACTCGTTTCTCGTCGGGCTCAGCCCTGGCAACGCCGAGTCCGTCAACATCAAGCAGTTGCGGGATTTGCAGTGGATCGATGTGCCGATGCTGCTGAGCAACGGCAAGATCGCCAAACTCACTTTCGAGAAGGGGGCGTCCGGGGATCGGGACCTTGGTGAGGCCATCACCGCCTGGCAGAAATCCTGAGTCGACCTTATTTCGCGACGAACAAGAGAACAGCGGCGACGCCGTTGTAGATGGCATGAAGGGTGATCGACGCCGCCACGCTTCCCGCTTTCTGCCGGATGTAGCCCAGCGCGAGACCGACTGGAAACACGGCGAGCGCGTAAAGGTGGGTTGATTCCCAGTGCGCGAGAGCGAATAGGACGGCTGAGAGCAGGATGCCAAAACGGACGCCGATGACCTCGCGGAGGCTCGTGTAGATCTCGGTGGGCGCCGTATCATTAAAAAAAATCGGCGCGAAAAGGGTTGCGAGCGCGAGAAAGCCGATGATCCA
>CAXTFG010000170.1:0-5996 GCA_964243415.1 uncultured Beijerinckiaceae bacterium
GAGCCGACGACCTTGCCGCCGTCCTTCACGATGATGGCGCTGGTGTCGCGCTGCAAGGCTTGGCCGAAGGCATAGTCGGCGGTCAGAAAGAACCACGTCGTTCCGCCCCGCTTGACCATGGCACCGCCCGTCACGTTGCCCAGGGCGTACGTGTCGTAGGTCCAATGCACGGTGGTGCGCGTGCATTTCGAGCCGGTCAGATCCGTCGTGCCGGACCCGGAGGCGACGAACACTTTGTTCTTTTCGCTGCTGATTTGGCTGACGGCGAGGGCGACGGACGAAGTGGGCACGTCGAAGATCGCATCGACGCCGTCGTTATCGTACCATTGGCGCGCGACGGCGGCGCCGACATCGGGCTTGTTCTGGTGGTCGGCGGAGACGATCGAGACGCTCAAGTCCTTGTCGACGGCGGCGAAGTCGGCGACAGCCAGACGCGCGGCGACAACCGCCCCTTCGCCGGACAGATCAGCATATACGCCCGAGCGGTCGTTCAGCACCCCGATCTTGACGGGCGTATCGGCCCAGGCGGCACCCAGCGCGGAAGCGGACAGCACGGTGGCGAGCAGAAGCGGCTTCAGCATGGATTGTTTCCTCGACGCGGTTCGTTTCTTGGCGCCGAAGCGCACGAAACTGTCGCTACCGTCAGAGCGGCTTTTTCACAAGCTTGGCGATCAGCCCGACGATCCCCTCGCGAAAGGCGACCACGCAGAACACGAAGACGGCACCTTGGATGATCGTCACCCAACTGCCGAACGGAGCGAGGTAGTTTTCCATCGCGACGATCACGAAGGCGCCGGCGATCGGACCGAAGACCGTGCCCATGCCGCCGACCAGCGTCATCAGCACGACCTCGCCGGACATCGTCCAATGCACGTCCGTCAGCGACGCTAGCTGGAAGACGATCGCCTTCGTTGCACCGGCAAGCCCGGTGAGCGTCGTGGAGATCACGAAGACGGCGAGCTTGTACTGGCCGGTCCGATAGCCGAGCGAGATGGCGCGGGGTTCGTTGTCGCGGATGGCCTTTAGCACCTGGCCGAAAGGCGAGTGGATGATCCGGTAGATCAACAGCAGGCCGGCCATGAACACGGTGGCAACGAGCGCGTACATTGCCCGATCATCGGTCAGATCGAGCAAGCCGAACAGCTTGCCGCGGGGAACCGCCTGGATCCCGTTCTCGCCGCCGGTGAAGGCCGCCTGCAGACATACGAAGAACGCCATTTGCGCGAGAGCGAGGGTGATCATGGCGAAGTAGATGCCCTGGCGACGGATCGCCAAGGTGCCGAACACGACGCCGACGAGACCGGCCGCAGCGGCGCCAGCGAGGATCGCGAGTTCGGGAGGCAAGCCCCAACTCTTGGCGGCAAAGGCGCAGACGTAGCCGGCAATGCCGAAGAAAGCGGCGTGCCCGAACGAGAGCAGCCCGCCGTAGCCGAGGAGCAGGTTAAAGGCCATGGCGAAAAGGGCGAAGCAGAGCGCCTTCATGAGGAAGACGGAGTAGAGCAGAAACGGCGCCCCCACGAGCGCCAGCGCGAGTCCGACGAGAACGGCGCGATGCAGCCGTGCTACGGCGGGGCTCTCGGGCGGCGGAAGCGCGAGAGGAGACTCGTCGACGACGGCCGCGCCGGGCGAAGGCGCCGCCCCGGCGGCGGTCAACGTGGTCTCCGTGGTCATGCGGGCGTCCCGAAAAGACCGGCCGGCTTGACGAGCAGCACCAGCACCATGATCACGAAGATCACCGTCGCGGACGCCTCGGGGTAGAACACCTTGGTCAAGCCTTCAACGAGGCCGAGGGCAAAGCCGGTCACGATCGCGCCAAGGATCGAGCCCATGCCGCCAATCACCACGACGGCGAACACGACGATGATGATGTCGGCGCCCATGTCGGGATTGACGGAATAGATCGGCGCCGCCAGCACGCCGGCGAATCCCGCAAGTGCGACGCCGAAGCCATAGGTCAGCGTCAGCAACAGGGGCACGTTGACGCCGAAAGCCTGGACGAGGGTCGGGTTCTCGGTCGCGGCGCGCAGGTAGGCGCCGATTTTGGTCTTCTCGATCAGCAGCCAGGTCGCCAAACATACCGCGAGCGAGGCGACGACGACCCAACCTCGATAGTTGGGCAGGAACATGAACGGCAGCCGGCGACCGCCTGCGAGTTCAGACGGGATCGCGTAAGGCAGGCCCGACACGCCATATTGCGTGCGGAACGCACCCTGGATGAGCAGCGCGAGGCCGAAAGTCAGCAGCAGGCCATAGAGGTGGTCAAGCTTGTAGAGGCGCGCGATCAGCAGGCGCTCGAGCACGACGCCGACGGCTCCGACGATGAGCGGGACGAGCAGCAGCGCCCACCAATAGCCGATCCCGGCATAGGTGAGCAGCATCCAGGACACGAAGGCGCCCATCATGTACTGCGCGCCGTGGCTGAAGTTGATGATGTTGAGCAGCCCGAAGATGATCGCGAGACCGAGCGACAGGATCGCGTAGAACGAGCCGTTGATCAGCCCGAGCAGGAGCTGACCGAAGAGCGCCTGCAGCGGGACTCCGAAAACGGTACTCATGCCGAAGCCTGCCCCATGCTTGATCCTGCCTCACACACCCAGGTAGGTTTGGAGCTTGCCGCTCGAGGCTTCGAGTTCGTCGTTGGCGATGCAGTCGATCACGCGCCCCTGCTCGACGACGTAGTGCCGGTCGGCCACGCTCCGGGCGAAGCGGAAGTTCTGCTCGACGAGGACGATGGTGAACCCTTGCGCCTTGAGCAACGCCAAGCTTCGCCCGATCTGCTGGATGATCACCGGAGCCAGGCCTTCCGTTGGCTCATCGAGCAGAAGCAGCTTGGCACCGGTGCGCAGGATGCGTCCGATGGCCAGCATTTGCTGCTCGCCCCCCGACAGCTTCGTGCCCTGACTCCGCGCCCGCTCCTTGAGGTTGGGGAACATCTCGTGGATGGCGGCCAGGGATAGGCCGCCGGGCTTGAGCCTGGGCGGCAGGGTGAGGTTCTCGGCGACGGTGAGGCTCGCGAAGATGCCGCGCTCCTCCGGCACGTAGCCGAGGCCCAGCTTGGCGATGAGCCGCGACGGCATGCCGATGGTTTCCCTGCCCTCGATGACAACCGACCCGCTGCGCTTGGCGAGAATGCCGATGATGGCACGCAGCGTCGTTGTCTTGCCGGCACCATTGCGACCGAGCAGCGTCACCACCTCGCCCGATCTCACATCGAACTCGACCCCGTGCAGCACGTGGCTCTCGCCGTACCAGCCCTCGAGATCGCGAACGGCGAGAAAGGGAGCACTCGCAACTATCTCGGCCCCTCGATCGAGCATGGACGCGTCAGTCATGGGCTTCGCCGATATAGGCTTCGATCACCCGAGGATCTCTGGAAACGGCGGCGTAGTCGCCTTCGGCCAGCACCTGTCCCCTCGCCAGCACGGTGATGACGTCGGACAGCGAGGCGACGACCGACAAGTTGTGCTCGACCATCAGAACAGTGCGATGGGCCGACACGCGTCGGATGAGAATGGCGGTGCGTTCGACGTCCTCGCGTCCCATGCCCGCCAGCGGTTCGTCGAGAAGCAGCAATTCGGGGTCGAGCGCGAGGGTCGTGGCGATCTCAAGCGCCCGCTTGCGCCCATAGGGCAGCTCGCCCGCCGGAACCGCCGCGAAGTCCGCCAAGCCGACGCTTTCGAGCAGGTCCAGTGCCTCGGAATCAAGCGCGGCCAACACGCGTTCGGATCGCCAGAAATCGAAGGACGCGCCGCGCTTCTTGCGCTGCAGCGCAATGCGAACGTTCTCCTTAGCGGTGAAGTGGGGAAAGACCGCCGAAACCTGAAACGAACGGACGAGGCCGAGCCTCGCCACATCGGCCGGACTCGTTCGCGTGATGTCGCGTTCCTTAAAGCGAATGCTGCCCGCCGTCGGCTTCAGGAATTTGGTCAGGAGATTGAAACAGGTGGTCTTGCCGGCGCCGTTCGGCCCGATCAGAGCGTGGATTGACCCGCGCCTGACCCGGAGCGTCACGCCGTTCACCGCCCGAAAGCCCTTGAAGTCTTTGACCAGACCTTCCGTCGCGAGGATGACATCGTGCAAGGCATCCTCCCCTCGAAGTCGCCGCATCCGCTCCGGCATAGCTCCGATGATCGGCGGTCGCTAGAAGAACCTGAATCGCTTCGTTCTCATGGTCCCGCCAGGTATGGCGCAACCCAGACCAAAGACAGGACGCCTCGGCTCGCCTGTTCGCCTCGCTTACTGGCGAGCATCAAGCTCTCGCCGCGGCTGGATCAGGGGGGGCGCTCATCAAGGCGATCATCGCCCGGCTTGCTTTCCCGGTCGCGCCCAACGGCAGCAGGTCGCTGAAGATGACGACGTCTGGAACCTTGAACCGGTCGGTCCGCTCCGCCACCCACCGTTTCAGTTCGTCCGCCGTCAGCGCCGATCCGTGCTTCAAGACGACGACGGCGTGGATCGCCTGCCCGAAACGGATGTCGGGCACGCCGGCACAGAGGGCCGCGGCGATGTGGTCGTGCCGGCACAGCAGTCCTTCGATCTCCAGCGGAGAAATCTTGTTGCCGCCGCGCGAGATGATCTCCTTCGTGCGGCCGATCAGCATCGTCCGGCCATCCGGGCGCACGTGGGCGAGATCGCCGGTGCGGAAATAGCCGTCGATGAACGAAGCCTTGGTCAGGGCCGGATCATCGAGGTAGCCGAGCATCTCGCAACCAGTACGGATCTGCAGCTCGCCCATTTCGCCGGCCTGCGCGACGGTCCTGTCCTCGCGCGCGATGCGGAACGACACCGTTTCCGTCGGGAAGCCGATCGAGCCTGCTCCTGCCTTCTCGCGTGACGACCGGCAGAAATCGCACGAGGTCGTCTCGGTCGATCCGTAAAGGTCGAAGATTTCCGCCTGCGGCCAGCCGGCCTCGAGCGCCTCGGACAGGCCGACGGCCAGCGCCTCGCCGCCGGTCAGAACCGCGCGCAATCGGGGAGCGGTGGGAACGCCTTCGGCGAGGAGGGTCCGAAGCATGGTAGGAACGGCGGCCAGGACGGTCATCTCCGATCCCAGCAGATCGGAGATGACCGTCGTCGTGAACTTCTGCACGAGGCGAAGCTTCGCGCCCGAGCGGACCGCCAGAAGGCTGATCCAGATTCCGAAGATAAAATTGAGGTGCAGCGGCACGACGACGACGTCGTCCGGACGTAAGGCCAGAAGTCGGTCGAGGATCGCCAGCTTTCGCGCGAGAGCGTCATGCCCGATCACGACACCTTTCGGCAGCCCCGTGCTGCCCGAGGTGAACACGACGAGCGCGGCGTCTTTCAAGAGCGCCCGCGCGGGCGGCGGCTCGTCGGCGAGGCCATGGGCGATGTCGCCATCGACGAGCAGACGGGACCGTGTCGCCCGGGCGAGCGCTTCCCGCGTCGACGGAGCGGCCGAGCGATGAATGGGCACCGCGACGGCCTGCGCCGACCAGATCCCGAGTAGGGCTCCGAGATCCGCCGCGCGATTGCCGGTCGCGACGTGGACAGGCTCGTTGGCGCGAACGCCCCGGGCGTTGAGATCCTCGGCGATGCGCCGAGCCATCGCGACCACATCGTCGCCGGAAAGATCCGGACCGATGCCGTCGACCACCCGGCTTTTCGAGCGGCCAAGCCATTCTTGCAGAAGCGGGCCGAGCGAAACGGTCAAGTCGGAGCCGTCGGAAAGCGGCGGTCACGCCACGCCAGCGCGGCCTTGAGACCCTGCGTCCGAGCAACGTCCATGAAGGCCTTCTTGTCCGGCGACCCTTCGCCCTCGATGAGCAGATCGATGTCGAGGGCGGTCTCGAGAGCTCCCATCATGCCCCGGACTTCGAGCGATCTGTTGATCGCGCGCTTGGTTTCCTTGACGAGGTTGGGATCGATCGCTGCGATATGCTGGGCGAGCCGCAGGGCCTCCGCATCCAGCTCGGCGGCTGGCACGACCCGGTTGATCATGCCGATCTCGTAGGCCCGCGCCGCCGTGATCCGAT
>CAXTFG010000171.1:0-5864 GCA_964243415.1 uncultured Beijerinckiaceae bacterium
CGCTCGCCACCGTCGCCGACGTCGCGCCGCTGACCGGGCTCAACCGCGCCTTCGTCAAGAAGGGGCTCGCGGTCATGCGCTGCCGAGAGCGCCCGGGATTGTCGGCGCTGTTCGACGTCGCCGGGGCGGACGGGCCGGCGACGACCTATCATCTCGGGTTCCTCGTCGGCCCGCGCATCAATGCCGGCGGCCGGATCGGCGATGCCGCGCTCGGAGCTCGCCTCTTGACGCTGCGCGACGCTGGCGAGGCCGGCACGCTCGCCACCGAGCTCGACCGGCTGAACCGCGAGCGTCAGGCCATGGAGCTCGCGACGCTCGAACAGGCGGAAGCGGAGGCGCTCGTGCAGGTCGGCCTTCACGACGAAGGCGCGAGCGTCATCGTCGTGGGCGGCCAGGGCTGGCATGCCGGGATCGTCGGCATCATCGCCGGCCGGCTGCGCGAGAAGTTTGGACGCCCCGCTTTCGCGATCGCCCTCAATGGCGATGCAGGGACGGGGTCGGGCCGCTCGCTTCCAGGCGTCAATCTCGGTCGCAGCGTGCGCGGCGCGGTCGAGGCCGGCATTCTGGCCAAAGGCGGCGGTCACGCGATGGCGGCGGGCGTCACTCTCGGGCGCGGCGGTCTCGCCGCCTTCCGGACCTTCATCGAGGCCGACCTGGGCGCGGCCAGCACCGCGGCGCGTGCCGTGGACTCGCTCGCCATCGATGCCACGCTGACCGCAGCCGGCGCTACGCCTGCCCTCCTTGCCGAACTCGAGCAGGCTGGCCCCTACGGTTCGGGCAGTCCCGAGCCGGTGTTCGCCCTTCCGCGGCATCGCCTCGTCACAGCGACCGTGGTCGGGACGGACCACGTGCGGTTCGGCGCGCAAGCGGCAGACGGGACGACGCTGGACGGGATCGCGTTCCGGTCGGCGGCAACGTCGCTCGGCCAAGCCGTGCTGGCCGGCCGGGGTCAATCGATGCATCTCGCCGGTACCCTCATGCTCGACCGATACGGCGGGCGTGAACGCGTCAGGCTTCGGCTGCTCGACGCAGCACCTGCGCACTAAGTCAGGGTGATGGGGCGGCTGCCGGGGAAGCTGGCGGGACTGACATCGGCGGAAGCGGCGATGCCGTCGGCGGTGGAAGAGGGCGGGTCCTGATCCGCTCATCGATCGGCCGGTCGCCGAGAACGGCGGCGACGTCGCCGTCCTGCGTCCGCCGCGCTCCGATGGTGGCTCCGATCCGCCTCACCACATCCGGCGCGGTGGCGTAGGTGCCGTGGCCGATCATCGACGTCTCGTCGCCAGCGAGGTCGTAGACCCTCACGCCAATCCGGTCGAGAACCGCCTTGTCAGCCGGGTCCTTGGGATTGAGCGCACCGACGCGCGGCCTGTCGCCGGCGAGGCGGCGCGACAGCGACAGCGCCTTGTCGTTGACCGACACGAGCACAGAGATGTGCGACGGATCGAGCTTCGCAATCTGGTTGCGGAAAACGCTCACGTCGATGTCGGGCGCGGCAAGCATGACGTCGCCGAGCTTACCGTTGAGGTCGGGCTTGCCCGCAATGGCGTCTTGGCGAAGCGCTTCCATGGTCAGCCATGTTCCCATGGAATGCGCGAGAATGTGGATGCGCCCGATATCGGGCACGTCGCCGAGGTCGACGAGCGCCTGCGCCAGCGCATCCCGCGAGGCGGACGCGCTTTCCTTCGCGGCGCCGTAGTCAAAGAGGCTGCCCGACGACGGCCATGTGAAAAGGACCGGGACGCCGCCGAACCGCCCGTCGTTGACAATCTGCGCGAGACGGAAGCGCGCCTCGTCGTAGCTGGTGTTGAAGCCGTGGACGTAGAGCAGCACGTCGCGGTTGGAGCCGATGCGACCCGACAGATGAGAGGCCACCTCGGCCTTGAACTCGCCATCCTCGAGAGCCCGGAAGGCCGACACGGTGAAATGGTGTTCGGGATCGTTGCTGCCGAAACGGGCCCGTTCGATCTCGCCCGGCGCATGTGACGGCGGCACCGTGATGGTCTGCAGCGAGTCGCGCACGCCGTCGGCGAGTTCGTTCGTATCGCCTTTGCCCTTGCGTGTGGAGACGACGAAGATGGGGACGCGGCGTGCCGCTTGAGGCTCCGCCGTGGCGAAAACGTCGCCGACGGATGCGGTGACCTCGGACACTTTGTCCGTCACGCAGCCGGCTAGGCCGAGGGCGATCAGAAGCGAGGCTGCCTGAAGCCCCACCCTTCTCCCGACGCCGCTCCGAGCCTTCATCACGCCCCACCTGCTCGCACGAGCGACGAACAGCCTAAACAATCCGCCACGCCCAATCCCCCCTGGAATCGTGTGCAGACCACGACGGCAGTGCCAGATAAAGATGTCGTTACGGGGGCGCTCGGGCGCAAGCCGCCGAACGACGAACGCGAATGCTCCCCAGGACGCGGCTGTTCCGAGCGGGTGCCAATGGCCGCGCCGAACTTCAAATGTTGGGGGTCCCGCCCTACTCCCCCGCTTGCAGACGGTGCAGACGCGGCTTGCGGCGCCGGTGCACTAGCCAGAGAAGCCCCGCTGCCGCCAGTACCAGGATGGTGCAGCCAACCTGCGGCCAAGGATGAAGGTCGGTCAGAGGTCTTCCCAAAAGCTTCGGCAGGATCGAATCGGCCGACATGATCTCGCCGGCGATCCAGCCGAGCAAGGCGGCGCCGGCGATCACGAGCACAGGGAAGCGCCGTAGGAGAGACAGGATCAGCGTCGAGCCGAAGACGATCAGCGGCACGGACACGGCGATGCCGAAGATGATCAGCGGCACGGAATTCTTCGCTGCCGCGGCGACGGCGACGACGTTGTCGAGCGACATGACGGCGTCGGCAACCGCGATCGTGCGGATCGCGCCCCAGGTCGAACCCGCCGGTTCGACATTCTCGCCGTCGTTTTGGCGCAGGAGGTCGAAGGCGATCCACAGCAGGAGCACGCCGCTGAGCAGCTTCACCACGGGCAGATCGAGGAGCGCGACGACAAAGAAGGTCAGAACGATCCGCAGCGCGATGGCGGCGCCGGACCCCGCCAGGATCGCCCAGGTGCGACGACGGCGGTCGAGGTTGCGGCAGGCCAACGCGATGACGACTGCATTGTCGCCCGACAGGAGAATGTTGATCCAGACGATCTGCAGGGCCTGCAGCGCCAGCGTCGTTAGATGTTGGTGCGAACTCGAGACGTCGGCCCCCGGCGTTGTTTCCCGATGGCCGGACATAGATGCGCCGGACGCGGGGTTCGACCCAGCTGACGCCCGGAAAACGACGTCTTGGCCGGTCAAGTCTGCCTCGCAATGGTTCTTTTACCATCGCGTTCTAGCCCTTGTAACGTTTCGACACCCGACGGCCAAGCCGCCGCATGTCGATGGTGGAGTGCGTGCCTTGAAGTCGTTCACCAAGTGGACAACCGCATTGAGGGCGACCGGAACGCGCCTTTGCGCGATCTTATGCGTGCTCGCGGCTTCGGGGGCATCGTCGCCGACGTACGCGCAGGACACCGATGCGATCGGCGCCGTTTTGTCGGCTCCGCCCTCCGCCTCGGACACGGCACCCGAGAAGCAGCGCACGTTTTCTCCGAAAGCGATCTCGGACCTGCTGAAGCTCGATGACGGTAGCTCGCAGGCCGCCGCCGTTCCGCGCTCGCTCGATGTGCCCATATCGATGCCGCGCAACGCACCCGACCCCCTTTTCGCCCCCGCGAGCGCGCTACTGACGCCCGACGCGATCAACGTGACGCGGTTCGCTCGAGTCAACGAAGCGTCGCGCGTGATCGACCCGGTGGTGCTCAAGGCCGAGATCCTGCTCGACCGGAACCACGCGCCGCCGGGCGTGATCGACGGCCGCTTCGGGTCGAACTTCGTGAAGGCGATCTCGACGTTTGAGACCGTGCGCGGGCTACCCGTCGACGGAAAGCTGACGCGGCGCGTCTGGGACGAACTCGGCGGCGACACGGCGGCGCCGGTTCTGGGCACGTATACGATCACGCCGCAGGATATCATCGGGCCGTTCTATCCCGACCTGTCGCCGGACTATGCGGAACAGGCGAAGATGCCGGACCTCGGCTATCGATCGCCCGAAGAAATGTTCGGTGAGCGCTTCCACATGGACCGCAAATTCCTGAAGGCGCTCAACCCCGGCGTCGACATGAGCGTCGCCGGCACCATGCTCGTCGTGGCCGAGGTCGCGGCATTGCCGATCGCCTCGACCATTGCCCGGATCGACGTCGACAAGGGCAAGGGCCAAGTCCAGGCCTACGATGCCGGCGACAACCTCATTGTCGCCTACCCCGCCACCATCGGCAGCGAAGAGCTGCCCTCGCCCTCGGGCTCATATTTCGTCCGCGGCATCGCACCCCACCCGACCTACACCTACAATCCGAAGCTAAATTTTCAGCAGGGTAGCAATACGCAGAAGCTTATCCTTCCGCCCGGCCCCAACAACCCGGTCGGCGCCGCCTTTATCGCCTTGTCGAAGCCGACCTACGGCATTCACGGCACGCCGGATCCCTCCAAGATCGACAAGACGCGGTCTCACGGGTGCGTCCGGCTGACGAACTGGAACGCCGTCGAACTTGCCGGCCTGGTCAAGGTCGGCGTGCCCGTCAACTTCATCGACAAGCCCGGGACCGAACCGGCGCCCTCGCCGGAGCCGGATATCGCGTCCATCCTAGGGCCCGACTTCCGACCGCGATAGCCGGCGTTTGGCGAGCCGGTTCATCGCTGGGAGCCTCCACTATTGAAAGCGGACTACCTGACGAGACGTCGCGTCCGGGTGGCTGCGAAAACCAGGACGCCTGCCGCGAGTCCAGCTAAGGCCCATTCGAAGGGTAACACGGCGGCGGTCTCGCTTCTGATCGGGAGGACCGCGACGCTCCCCGGCTCCGTCTCGACGCCTTGCTGGCCGGAGGCCTTCGCTGCCGCGATCTGACTCGGCGAGACGACCCATTCGGCTCCTCGCGAGAGGTCGTAAGCGCGGAAACCGAAGCCGACGACAAGTGCGACAGCGATTGCGATCGCCAACCGAACGAATATCGGGATCGAAAAAGACGACGGGTTCATAGTCTCTAGAACGCGACGGCTCAGTACAAGCCGCCGGTGCCGGAGCCGACAACCTGATCGGCGTCCGCACCCGGATCGAGCTGTCGCGGTGAAGCTTCGCTCGAAGCATAACCTTCCGGCGGCGCCGTTCCCGGCTTGAAGGCTTCGAGGATCGAGCCGGTGCCGGAGGATCGCTGGCCGGAGCGGGCATCGACCGAGATCAGCTTGATGCCCGGCGGCACGCGGAACGGGATGTCCGGCTTGTTCTTGAGCACCATCGACATGAAATCGCGAAAGATCGGTGCGGTGTAAAGGGCCGCCTGTGCCGAGTCGCCAAGCGAGCGCGGCCGGTCGTAGCCCATGAACACGCCGACGGTCAGATCGGGCGAGTAGCCGACGAACCAGAGATCCTTGGCGTCGTTCGTCGTACCGGTCTTCCCGGCGAGATGCTTGCCGACCGACCTGATGCTCTGACCGGTGCCGCGCTGGATCACGCCTTCCATGATCGAGGTGATCTGGTAGGCGGTGAGCGGGTCGAGCACCTGCTCGCGCTTGTCGACGAGCTTGGGCTCCTCGTCGGGGTCGAAATTGGCTTCGTTGCAGCCCTCGCAGATGCGCTCGTCGTGCTTGTAGATCGTGTGGCCCCAGCGGTCCTGGATGCGGTCGATCAGCGTCGACTTGATCTTCTTGCCGCCGTTGGCGAGCATCGAATAGGCCGTCGTCATCCGCATCAGCGTGGTCTCGCCGGCGCCGAGCGACATCGAGAGGTAGGGCGGCAGGTCGTCGTAGATGCCGAAGCGCTTGGCATATTCGGCGATCAGCGGCA
>CAXTFG010000172.1:0-5841 GCA_964243415.1 uncultured Beijerinckiaceae bacterium
TAGATGCCGGTGGGGTGGAACTGCACGAACTCCATGTCCTGGAGCGGCAGGCCTGCACGCAGCACCATGGCGTTACCGTCGCCGGTGCAGGTATGCGCCGAGGTGGCGGAAAAGTAGGCGCGGCCGTAACCGCCGGTCGCCAGGATCACCATCTGGGCGCGGAAACGATGAATCGTGCCGTCGTCGAGCTTCAGGCAGACGACGCCGACGCAGCGGCCCTCGTCCATGATGAGGTCGATGGCGAAGAACTCGATGAAGAATTCCGTGTCGTTCTTCAACGCCTGTCCGTAGAGCGTATGGAGGATGGCGTGACCTGTGCGGTCGGCGGCGGCGCAGGTGCGCTGCGCCGGCGGCCCTTTGCCGAAGTCCGTCGTCATGCCGCCGAACGGTCGCTGGTAGATGCGTCCGTCTTCGGTGCGCGAGAACGGCACGCCCCAGTGCTCAAGTTCGTACACGGCCTGCGGGGCATTGCGACAAAGATATTCAATGGAGTCCTGGTCACCAAGCCAGTCCGACCCCTTGACGGTGTCGTACATGTGCCATTTCCAATTGTCCGACCCCATGTTGCCCAGCGAGGCAGCGACGCCGCCCTGGGCGGCCACGGTATGCGAGCGGGTGGGGAACACCTTGGTCACGCAGGCCGTGCGTAGACCCGCTTGGGAGCATCCCACGGTGGCGCGGAGACCGGCGCCTCCGGCACCGACCACCACGACGTCATACGTGTGATCCGTAATCGGATACGCCTTGCCGTTCTGCGACGGCGCGCTCGAGCCGTTGGTGGAGCCGTTCAGGGCCATGGGAAGCGCCTTTCGAAACGATGGGAAGAAGCGATCGACCCGCGTCAGCTCAAGCGACGCGGCCGATCTTCAAAACCGCGTACAGGCACGCAATGCCGACCGCGACGGAGAAAAACATGTTCGCCATAAGGGCCCAGTCCTTGAGATGACGATCGTGGACGTAGTCCTCGATGATCGTTCGCATCCCAAGTTGCATGTGGTGAATGCTCGCTCCCACGAACAGAAGAAAAATGACCGCAGGGAAGAAACGCCCGAGTTCGGCGCGCGCCGCCGTGTAGTCCTTCCCGATCAGGCTCAAAACGATCCAGACGAACGCGATGCTCAGCGGGACCAGCGCGAAAGAGGTGAGATGCATCGCGCGCGCCGCGGCGACCCCCGATTTGGCCGAGCCGAGGTGGCGGATCTTCTTCGAAGCCGTTTGCAGGGATTGTACGTCGTTCGCCATGAAGTTGAGCCGGACCCAGTTAGACGAGGAAGCGGATGATCCACACGAGCAGAGCGAGCGCGATCCCGCCGACCGCCGTGGCCCGTGTGAGATATTCCCGCTCGGGGTGATCCATGCAGTAGCCCATGTCGAAGAAGAAGTGCCGGATGCCCCCGAGCAGGTGCTGGAACAAGGCCCACGTGAAGAAAAAGAGGATAAGTTGACCGATGGCCGACCCGTAGACGGCCGAGACGGTCGCGAAGGGGCCGGAGCCGGCAGCCAACGCGATCAGGTACCAGGCGAGCAACAACGCGCCGACATAGAGAGCTCCGCCGGTGATGCGATGCATGATGGACATCATCATCGTGAGGAGCGGCGTGTAGATCTGAATATGCGGGGAAAGCGGGCGCTTGTCGCCAAGGGGCAGCGTCGCGGTCTTCGTCTCGGCCATGATGGGGCAAACACCCTGTCTAGAAGACTTCCAATAAGACGAAGCCTTTTGCACCGCAACCGAAGTTATGACGGACTGCCGGGAGGAGCGCAGGGCATAAGGGCACACCCGAGGATAGAACCTCCGCCTCGCCTTGCTACTTCTTCGCCTCCTCTTGCGGTCGCTCCTTGACCTTGACTTTCGCGCGCTCGATCAGGTCGATGGGAGGACTGATGACGACCTGCTCGCCGCCGTTCAGTCCATCGCGGAGCTCGACCGATTTTCCGAGATCGCGATAGATGGACACCGCTTGGAGGTGGATCTCGTCGTCCTGAACGGTCGCGACCTGTAATCCCTTGGCATTGAAGATCAAAGCCTCTGCCGGAAGCACAATCCCTGGCCGCAGGCGCGGAATGTCGAAGGTCACGTTCACGAAAGCGCCCGGCTTGAGTTCGCCCGTCGGGTTGGCGACGTCAACCTCGGTGCTCAGAACCCTCGATGCGTTCAGCAGGGCGATGGAGCTGCGCGCCACCTTGCCGGTGTAACTCTTCTCCGGCATCTGGGGCAGATAAGCCTGCGCCGTGAGGCCATCGCGAATGCCGAACGCCTCCGATTGCGGCACGTTGACGGACACGCGCAGGACAGTGTCCTTGGCGACCGTGAACAAGGCTGCATTGGTTTTCGAATCGGCGTTGACGAGGTCGCCGACGTCGACACCCCGCGTGGTGACAATGCCATCGAACGGCGCCACGACCTGCTCGAATTGCGTCAGCACTTGCAGCCTGTCGACCGTGGCCTGCTGCGCCTGCACGTTGGCGGCGGCAACCTTGATGCCTGCCTGCGCCGTCTCGACCGACGCCGTCTGGGAGTTCACCTGGGTCCGCTGGTTGTCGTTGTTCTGCACGGTTTCGTACCCGCGCTGGGTCAGGGCGCTCGTGCGCTTGAAAGTGACGTTGGCGAGTTCGAGATTGGCCTTGGCCTGATCGAGCGACGCTTGTGCCGACGCTTGCGCCGCCTTGACCTGCTCGAGCTGAGCTTTGCTCTGGGCAAGCTGCTGATCGAGATCGGGCGCCGCGATTCGAATGAGGAGGTCGCCTTTCTTGACACGGGAGCCGATGTCGACATGGCGCTCGACCACATAGCCGGTGGCGCGCGGGTAGATCGTCGACGAGTCGAACGGCGCGGTCTGACCGGGAAGCGTCAGCTTGCGAGGCTGGTCGTCCGCCTTGGCCGTGATGGTCTGAACTTCGGGGACGAAGCTCGCGGTCTCTTGCTGCGTTTCCGTCGCGGCGGCATTTTCCTGCCAGTGCTTATAGGCGCCATAGCCAATAAGGCAGGCTGCTCCGACGATCACGAGGAAGAACACCCGCTTGCGCGGCGGCGGCGGAGGGTCCTGAGGCGACGCCTTGGCGGTCTTCTCGGGCTCATGATTGCCCGACGGCTCGCGATCCGCACGAGTGTCGTCCGGCACGTCGCGGGGAGTTGGCTCGCTCATATGTAATCCTCGACCGGCTTCGCCGGTCCCCGACGCAGGACGGAATAAAGGAACGGAACGAACAAAAGGGTGGAACAGGTTCCGATCGCGACGCCGCCGAGGACGGCGCGGGCCAACGCCGCGTTCTGCTCGCTGCCCTCGCCGATGCCGATCGCCATTGGAATGAGGCCGACGAACATGGCGCCGGCCGTCATCAACACCGGGCGGAGTCGCGTCGAGCCCGCCTCGATCGCCGCCTCGACCGCGCTGCAGCCGGTCGCCTCGCGATGCTCTCTGGCGAACGTGACGAGGAGGATGGAATTCGCGCTCGCCACGCCGACGCTCATAATCGCCCCGAACAGGGAGGGAATCGAAAACGCGGTCTGGGTGATGAACAGGCTCATCACGATGCCGCAGAAGGCCAGCGGCAGGGCGCACAGCACGACGAAGGGATCGCCCCAGCTCTGATAGTTGATCACCATAAGGAGATAGACAGCGATGACGGAAATCATCAGGCCGATGCCGATGTTTGTGAAGGCGCTGCGCATCTGCTGGATCTGGCCGCGGATCACGATCGTGTCGGGCGCCGGCAGCGGCTTCTGCTCGTCCGCCATGATCGTCTGGATCTGTCGCGCGACGGAGCCGAGATCGCTGTTCTGCACGTTGGCGAAGATGTCGTAGACGGGCTGGGCATTGAGGTGGTTGACGACGGTCTGCTCGGCCTGGCGCTTGAGGTCGGTGACCGAACTCAGGAAAGTCAGGATGCCCGGATCGTTGTTGTTCCCCGACACGTAGATCGGCGTGGTCTTGATGTCGTCGAGGCTGCTGTTGCGGTACTCGGGCGTCTGCACCCAGAGCTGGTAGGGGATGCCGCTCTTGGGATCCGACCAGAAATTGGGCGTGACCTGAAAGCTGCCCGATAAGGACACGTTCATCGCGCTGGCGATCTGCTGCGTCGAGACGCCGATCTCGCTCGCCATCTCGCGGTTGATCGTGCCGAAATACTCCGGCGCATCGACGATCTGCTGAAGGTGAACATCGACCGCGCCTTTGGCGAGCTTCAGCCGACGCACGATGTTGCGCGCCGCGGCGAGATCCTCCGCTTGGTGACGTCCGGTCACCTGCACGTCGACGGAGGTCACGGTCCCGAAATCAAGGATCTGCGTGACGAGATCCGCCGGCTGGAAGTAGAATATCGTGTCGGGAAAGCTCGAGCGCAGCACCCTGCGCAGACGGCGCATAACGTCAGCCGTTGGCGGATGCCCATCCTTGAGCGAGATCAACATCTCGCCGTCGTTGTAGCCGACGAAAGAGCCATCGCCGAAGGCGAAGTTGTAATTGACCGACGGCAGGCCGACGTTGTCGAGGATCAGCTCCACCCCGCTCGGGATCTCGTTCTTCACTGTCTTCTCGATGGCGACGAACCGTTCTTCCGTCGACTCGATACGCGTCCCCGAAGGTACGCGGACGTGCATCGTCATCAGCCCCGAGTCGATCTGCGGGAAATAGTCCTGGCCGACGAAGGGGAAGATCACGGCGGCGAGCACGAAGACGCAGCCGACGACGCCCAGCGTCAAAAAGCGTCGGCGCACCGTGACGTGAATGAGCCCGAGATAGGCCACCTGGAAGGCGGCAAAGCGGCGCTCGAAGCCGTCCTGGAAGCGTTTGACGATGCCCCGCTTCTTGCCGGTCTCGCCCCCGTGGTGGCTGCCGTTCGGCCCGAAACGCTGGTCGAACTCCTTTTCGACGAGCATGTCGATCATGATCGGCACCACCGTCCGCGACAGGAGGTAGGAGGCCAGCATGGCGAAAACCACCGCATAGGCCTGCGGCGTGAAGAGGTACTTCGGCGTGTCGGTAAGAAACAGGACGCTGACGAAGGCCGAGCAGATCGCCAGAGTCGAGATAAGCGCCGGCTTGGCGATGCCGGCAGCGCCCTCGACGACCGATTGCCGAAAGCCGTGGCCCTCTTCCATCAACCGGTAGGTGTTCTCGACGGCCACCGTGGCGTCGTCGACGAGGATGCCGACGGCGAGCGCGAGGCCGCCGAGCGTCATGATGTTGATCGTCTCGCCGACCACGGACAGCACCGAGAGCGAAGTGAGGATCGAGAGCGGGATCGAGACGAGCACCACCAGCGTCGAGCGCCATGATCCGAGGAAGATGAAGATGGTCAGGCCGGTGAGGCCGGCGGCGATGGTGGCCTCGCGGATGACGTCGGTGATCGCGCCCGACACGAAGACCGATTGATCGAACAGCGGCTTGATGTCGACGCCCTTCGGCGCGGCGGCGCGGATGACCGGCAGCAACGCCTTAACCGAATTCACCACCGTGAGCGTCGAAGCCGGTCCGTTCTTGTAGATCGGCATGAGCACGGCGTTCTGGCCGTTGGCGCGCACGAAGTTCTGCTGCGGCGGCGACCCGTCGCGCACGTAGGCGACATCGCGCACGAGAATGGGCGTGCCGTTGACAACCTTCACCGGCAGCCGGTTCAGGTCGCTGATCGCCTCGGGCGCCGCATTAAGCCGGATCGGGTATTGGAGATTGCCGAACTTGGCGAGGCCGGAGGGCACCACCACGTTCTGGCTGGAGACGGCGTTGATTACATCCGTCGGCGTCAGCCCGTTGGCCTGCAGCGCGTGGAGATCGAGATCGACCTGAATCTGCCGCGGCGCGCCGCCGTAGGGCGAGGGCAACGTCGCGCCCGGTGTCGTGC
>CAXTFG010000173.1:0-5756 GCA_964243415.1 uncultured Beijerinckiaceae bacterium
AATGTATCGGGACTTTGCGCTTTTCCGGTCTCGGCGAAGCGGGCGGCGTTGGAACTCCGAAGAGTCTCGAGGAGACGGCCCGCCACGATCTCGGATTCGCCGGGATGCAGATTGCACGGGTCAAGGTAGAAGTGGCCACGTGCCGTTTCATGGTCGCGGACGATGACGGGTGGATCGCCACCTGCCAGTGCCGCCGCAAGGCTCGCGGCCGAGAAGCCGCTGTCGGGGTGAACCGCTACTTCGAGCCTGTCGAGAGGGTTGTCGGTCGGATCAGGCACGATATGGGCCGCAATTCCGGGCAGCCCCAGCAAGGCGTCCCGCCAGAGGCGGAGCGCCGCGGCCTCGCGCTCGCGGATGCCAGCATGGTCGCGCGACTCCCACGCCTCGAGGGCCGCCATGACGCCGACGATGCTCTCCTTGCCGACCTTCATGCCGCGACCGATCCCGCGGTTCTGATGATAGGCGGCGCGCACCAGATCCTTGCGTCCGGCAACGATCCCGGTGGTCGGCCCCCCCAGGAACTTATGGCCGGAGTAGATCACGATGTCGGCACCCTGGGCCAGAAAGCCCTTGAGATCGTATTCCGAGGCGGCGTCGACGATGATGGGCACGTCTTTGGCCCGGCACATCGCGGCGAACGCTCTCAGCGGAATCATGCCGTATTGCACCGTGTGATGCGAGATCACGTAGACGGCCGCTGCGGTCCGGTCCGTGATCGCATTCTCGAGTTGGTAGCCGTAGCTGGAGCTGACAGTGCCGACCGGCACTACGGTTCCTCCCGCGAGGCGGATCGATTGTTCGACCGCAGCGCCATAGCTCACCATGTGGCCCGTCTGGATCAACACCTCTGTCCTGAGGCCACGCGTGTCGTCCGGCAGGCGCTCGACGGCAAGCAGGTTGTCGCGCGTCATTGCACCTGCGACCGCGAGCGCAATGCCGCTGGCGCAAGACGCCGTGACCAGCCCCGCTTCGCCGCCTGTCAATCGAGAGATCACCACGCTCGCCTTGCGGAAAAGCGCATCCATCTCCACGAATTGAGGCGCGATGGCCGCCATGGCGGCAATGGCTTCCGGCACGATAATGGAAGCCCCGAGCGACGTCATCGTGCCCGACACGTTGATGACGGGTCGCAGACCGAGCGCCTTGCGAATGTCCTCGGATTCGGATCCCATCACGTCGTCACTCCACTCACTTCGAAGATGGCTTCGATCTCGACCGAGATGTGACCCGGCAGCGACCCCATGCCGACGGCCGAGCGCGCATGACGGCCGGCCGCGCCGAAGACGTCGACGAAGAGATCCGAGCAGCCGTCGATGACGGCCGGATGGTCAGCGAAGTCGGCCGTGGCATTGACCATGCCGAACAGCTTCACGACCTCGACCACCCGACCGAGGTCGCCGAGAGCCTCATGGGCGACCGACAGCAGGTTGAGCCCCGTCAACCGGGCATGTTCGTAGGCGTCCTCGGTGCTGATTTCGCGGCCCACCTTGCCGGTCAACAGGCGGCCGTCCGGTCGACGCGGTCCCTGTCCGGACAGGTAGAGCAGAGTGCCGCTTCGCTTGAACGGTACATAATTGGCGATCGGTGCCGCTGCCGTCATCAACGACAGTCCGAGCCGGTCGAGGCGATCGTAAGGCGTCATCAGATTTCGGGTTCCTGTTCAGGTTCGGTGCGCCGCGCCGAAGCGGCCGAGAAAGCCGCGCAATCGCTCGTTGGGCTGGTCGGGCGAGAAGATCGCGTCGGGCGGTCCGATGGCCCCGATCCTTCCCTCGCTCATGAAAACGATCCGCCGAGAGGCATCGCGTGCGAAACCGATCTCGTGCGTGACCACCAGCATGGTCATGCCCTCGCCTGCGAGAGCGAGAACGACGTCGAGCACCTCGCCGACGAGTTCGGGGTCGAGCGCCGAGGTGATCTCGTCGAGCAGCAGGATCTTGGGGTCCATCGCGACCGCACGCGCGATGCCGACCCGCTGCTGCTGTCCCCCCGAGAGCTCCGATGGCAGCCGGTCCGCCTTGTCGGCCAAGCCGACCCGCCCGAGCCAGTGGAGCGCTTTGTCCCGCGCTGCGGCGCGGCCGAGTTTGCGCACTTTGGTCAGCCCGAGGGTGACGTTTTCGGCGGCCGTCAGATGAGGGAACAAATTGAAGCTCTGGAACACCATGCCGGTCTCGGATCGCATGCGGGCGAGATCGCGCTCGGAGCGGCGTTCGCGGCTCGACGCATCGCGATAGCCGACTTCCTGGCCATCGATGGCGATCGAGCCGTGATCGTAGCTTTCCAGGAAATTGACGCAGCGCAAGAGCGTGGTCTTTCCCCCGCCGGACGGGCCGATGATGGTCACCACCTCGCCCTTGGTCACGTCGAGATCGACGCCCCGCAAGACAGGGGTCGCGCCGTAGGATTTCTGAACGCCCTTCAGGCGCAAAAGCGGCTGGGCCGGAGCCATGAGGGCGCTCATTCGCGGATGTAGCTGAAGCGGCGTTCGAGCGAGCGGCTTCCCAACGACAGGGCGTAGTTGATGATAAAATACAGAAAGGCACCGAAGCAATATAGAGCCAGAGGCTCGTAGGTTCGACCGACCACTTTCTGAATTCCGAACATCAGATCTCCGACGCCGAGCAGCGAGATGAGGGCCGAGCCCTTCACGGCGTCGGTCACGCCGTTGAGCCAAGGGGGCAGGAAGCGACGAAGCGCCTGCGGGGCGATCACGTAGGCGAACCGCTCCGGGAACGGCAGACCTACGGCTTTCGCGGCATCCATCTGACCGCGCGGGATCGAGCCGATCGCCCCTCGGACGTTCTCGATGACCTGAGCGACCTTGAAGATGATCAACCCGAGAAGGGCCGCCGCGAAGGGCTGGAGGTTCAACCCGGTGATCGGCAGCCCATAATAGACGAAGAACAGCAGCACCAGGATGGGGATGCCGCGAATGATGTCGCTGAAGCCGCGAACCCCCCAGCGGAGCGGCGCCGGTCCATAGACGAGGCCGACGCCGAGCAGAACCCCGACGATGGTCGAGATCGCGACCGTGATGAGCGATACCTCGATCGTGATCCAAAGCCCCGGGAGCAGGAACGGCACCGCATAGGCGACCTGGCCCAGCATCTCAGCGGCCGATCGCGTAGCGGCGTTCCAGCAGCCGCAAGCCGACCAGAATGGCGTAGCCGGTCACGAGGTAGAGACCAGTGACCACGATGTAGACTTCCATGATGCGGAACGTGTTGAAATTGATCCACTGGGCTCCGTAGGTCAGTTCCGGCACGGCGATGACGGACGCGACCGACGTGTCCTTGAACAGCGATACGAAGGTGTTCGACAGGGCCGGCAGGACGATGCGGAGCATCGTGGGCAGCCGGATGGACCCGAGCCGCTGCACCGGCGTGAGGCCGATCGACTTTCCAGCATCCAGGAGCCCGCGTGGTACGGCGTCGAGCCCCGAGCGGAAGACCTCCACGAGGTAGGCGCCCGCATAGGCCGACAATGTCACGACGAACGACGTCGTATTGCTGTAGGCGATGTCGATCACGGTCGGCAGACCGTAGAAGACGAGGTAGACTAAGAGCAGCAGCGGAACGTTGCGGATGACTTCGACGTAGGCCGCGATGAGCCCGCGGACCATGCGGTTGCCGGACACGTAGATGACCGCCAGCGCGAGCCCGATCAAGCAGCCGATGGCGATCGACAGGATCGCAAGCTCGAGGCTGAGGATCAGGCCCGACCACAGCCGGTCGAAGTGCCGCCAGATCAGTGCGAAATTGAGATGATAGCCCACCGGGCCTGCCCCGCTTCGGCCGAAGCTTCAGATCGTCGGAAAACCCGTTGCGCGCGGTGGCAGAGTGACGCCGAAATACTCTTTGAACGCGGCGTCGTAGACGTCCGAATTGTTGCCGAACATGGCGACGTTGAAGCAGGTGTCGACAAAGGTCAGCCAGTCGAGATCGCCCTGTTTGACCCCGGCACCGTAAAGCTGGTTCTGCCAGCTCTTGCCGGCATCGGCGTAGCGGCTTGGACTCTTGGCGACCATCCAGCGAACGGTCGAGAGGTCGACCGCAGCCGCGTCGGCGCGTTTCGATTCGAGCGCCTGGACGACGTTGGCCTGGGTATCGACCTGTAGCACCTGCGCTTGTGGCAGCACCTGATGAACGCCGGCCTCGGCATCCACGTTCTGCAGGATCGCAACCTTGGTGTCGGCACCGCCCTTGAGCAGCGCATCGAAGCTCTTGTTGGGCGCATCGGGCCGCGTCAGCAACGCCACGCCCTCCACGTAGTACGGACGCGAAAAGTTGATGAGCTGGGCACGAGCCGCAGAAATCGTCATGAACTGAATGACGATGTCCACCTTCCCGGTGGTCAGATTGGGAATCCGCTGCGCCGGATCTTCCTGCACGAACTCCACCTTGCTGTCGTCATCGAACAGGCCCTTGGCCAGGATCTTGGCCATGGCGATGTCCATGCCGACGAGTTCGCCCTTGTCGTTCTCGAAGTGCCACGGCGCATTGGTGGATCCCGTGCCGACGATCAGCTTGCCGCGATCGAGTGCCCGACGCAGCACGCTGTCCGCGGCCGATTGGGCATAGGCCGTCTCCGTTGCAGCCGGCATGCTGGCGATCGCCGCCACGCCTGCCAAGGCCGCACCGGCCGAGCCGAGCTTGAGGAAGTGGCGCCGCGCGTTGTCCTGGCTCATGGCTGATCCCTCGACACCGTCGAAATCCCTAGCCGACCGGCGGTGTCGAGCCGGAAGGGTGTTCAACTTCTGTCCGGTATATTGGACAGGTATCCTGTATCCTGTATGACGTTAGCATGGCCGAACGAATGGACAAGAGGAACCTGCAAGCAGGGTTGCTGTCGAAAAAGGCAGTCGAGACCGCTGGTGATCCCCCGGCGCCCGAGGATGAGGTGCGGGGTGGCACACGAGAGCGGAGCGTCGACCGTCTCGTGGCCCTACTGGCCCACTTGCACCGCGTCGGTCATCCGGTCCGGGTCGGGGAACTCGCCCGGGCGCTTTCGGCACCGCGATCGACGATCTACGCGCTCGTGAAGGTGCTGACGGAGGCCGGTCTGCTCGAAACCGCCGGTTCGAATGGCGAAGTCTTCTTCGGCAAGACTGCCTACTTCTACGGAATGGATTATCTGCGAGAGCATGATCTGTTCGCCCGCGCTCGCACCGAAGTGGATCGGCTCGCCCGCGATACAGGAGAAACGACGCAATTCTGCGTCATGCACGAGCGGCAATACACCGTGGCCTACATGAGCAGCGGCGCCCGACCGTTCCGCATCAGCTCCGAAATCGGCACGCAGATCCCGTTGCCCTGGACGGCATCGGGCCGCTTGCTTGTCGCCGATCTGAAAGACAGCGAGATCCGCGCGCTTGTCACGTCGGCGGATCTCCAGCCGCCGCGCAGCGCCCCCGTCACGCTCGACTCGTTTGTCGAGTCGGTCGACAAAGCCCGGCAGGATGGCTTCTGCGTGACGTCGGGCCTCGTCGACCCGTTCACCCACTGTATCGCAGCACCCGTCCGGGACCGACTCGATCGGGTCGCGGCCACGCTCTGCTTCGTCGTCTTGGTCGACACCGCTCCCGAGCGGATCGCCATGCTGCGGGACACTCTGGTCGCGAGTGCGCAAGCCCTGTCGCTCACAGCCGCGGCACGATAGGAAGACCGCTCGGCGTTCGGCGGCTGGTCGGCCCTTCGAAGCGCTCTGCGATATCCCGCAACCAAGTGCCTCCCAATCGGCGTCTTCGGCCTCAGCCCTTC
>CAXTFG010000174.1:0-5737 GCA_964243415.1 uncultured Beijerinckiaceae bacterium
GCTTCGCGGCAATGGCGTTCAGGATCATGGCAGCTCCTCCGATAGAGGGAGCAGACTCGACTGGCGCGCCTAACCCGCCGTTAACTATGGGAGTTTGCGACAAGCCCGTCGCGTCTTCGTCGCGTCGTCAGGCTTGCGCCCAGCGCTTGCGGAAACGTTTGGCGGCGCCGTGCTGAATGGCTCTCCCGTGGCCGAAACAGGCGGTTTCGAAGTCGAAGCCGGCAAGCTTGCGCTGGCTGCGCTCGCCTTCCGCCCGGTCCTCGTACGCGATCGGCGTGCCGAGGCCCATCATGTTGGCGCAGGCGTCGCCGGCGAATAGCGTCCTGCCTTCGGTCCAGAGAAGGGCGACCTGGCCGGCGCAATGGCCGGGGACATGGATCACCCGAAGACCGCCGGCAAACGGCAGCACCTCGCCATCATGCATCTCGACATCGATCTTCGTCGGCTCGACGGTCGCCTTCAGGTCGACGAAGAGCCGGAACATCAGGCCCGCCACCAAGCCGGGGGCCGCCGTCATCGGCCGGAACCCGGACCCGCGCTCAACGATGGCCGTGTCGAGCGGATGGGCGTAGGTCGTCGCACCCGTCGCCGTCTTAAGGGCGGCGAGGCTGCCGATGTGATCGGGATGGGCGTGCGTGACGACGATATGGCGGATGTCGCGTGCGCTATGGCCGAGCTCCGTGACGAGCGCCATGATCGCTTCAGCCTTGCCGGGGAACCCGGCGTCGATCAGGGCGCAGCCGTCGTCCGCCTCGATCAGGAAGGTGTTCACCGATCCGGCGGGTATGCAGTAGAGCTTGTCCGCGATCTTTTGGGCCGCCATGCTCACGGTTTCCTCCTGTCGCCCTTGCGGCGGACGCGCCGCTCCATCGGGCTGAAATCGTCGGCGCTCGGAAATCGCCGGGGGTTAGCGTTCACGCCGATTGCAAGGACACGTCCGGGCGATCCGGCACTCGCCCGGCCCTCACGTCAGCTTGACGAGCATCTTGCCGAAGTTCTCGCCGGTGAAGAGCTTGAGGAAGGCGGCGGGAGCGTTCTCGATCCCCTCGTCGACGCTCTGGCGCCACGTCATACGCCCCGCTCCGATCCACGCCGCCATGTCCGCGACGAATGCGGGCATCAGGTCGAAGAAGTGGGACACGATGAACCCCTGCAGGCGTAGGCTGCGCCCGACCGCCACCGGGATGTTGGCGGGACCGGGCGTCGGCTCGCCGTTGTAGCGCGAGATCATCCCGCAGAGCGCGAAGCGGGCGTAGGACTTCGAGCACTGCAGCGCCGCCTCGAGATGCGAGCCGCCGACGTTGTCGAAGTACACGTCGATTCCGTCTGGCGCGGCGCGAGTGAGAGCGGCCGTCAAGTCCGGCTCCGCCTTATAGTCTATAACGTGGTCGCAGCCGATCTCCCGGAGGAAGGCGCATTTATCGAGGCCGCCGGCCGAGCCGATAACCGTGGCGCCCTTGATTTTGGCGATCTGGCACGCGACCGAACCGACGGCTCCCGACGCCGCCGACACGAACACCATATCGCCCGCCTTCACTTCGGCGATCCTGCTCATTCCGACGTAAGCCGTCAGTCCCGGCAGACCGGCGACGCCAAGGTAAGCCTCGGGCGGCAGATCGAGCGCCGACAACTTGTGAAGACCAGCGGACGGCAGGGCTTTGAAGGCTTCGCGCCAGCCAAACAGCGACTGAACCAGGTCGCCCGGCGCGAACCCGTCCGCCTGCGAGGCGATGATCTCGCCGACGGCGCCACCCTGCAGCGGCTGGCCAAGCTCGAAGGGCGGCACATAGCTTTTTTCGATGCTCATGCGGCGCGCATGTAGGGGTCGACCGACATCCACTTGTTGCGGACCAGCACCTCGCCCTCCGCGGGAGGCGGCACGTCGACAACGACGAGATCGAAATCGTCGAGGGTCGGTCGGTTGTCCGGCCTGCTCCTGAGATGGATTTCGCGTGACGAGATAACGGGTGCTTCCATGATTGGACTCCGTGGATAGATCGATGAAAGGGCCCATGCTGTCCTCGGCCCTGCGTATTAATGCGGGTTTACGCAAGCTCAGGCGTGATCTGGCACCCAGTTGCCGTGGAAGCCGAAGGGGATGCGCACGGGAAGCTGAATGGTCGCGGCCGGCTCGTCGGCGAAGGCCTTGGCATCGAGGATAACGACATCGGAGGCGTCGCGGCCGGCGTCGTAGACGTAGGATAAGATCCAGCCGTCGTCCTCCTCCGTCGCGCCTGAACGCGGTACGAACACCGGCTCCAGCGTGGCGCGACCCTCGCCGTAGTCGTGGACCTCCGAGCGCCCGGCGGCCATGTCGGTCTTGAAGGCCGGCCCGAACCGAAGGCCGTCAGCCGCCGCCGTGTAGCCGAAGCGGTAGTCGCAGCCGGCGAATGCGTCGTTGAAACGGGGGAACTCGCAGCCACGCTCCTCTAACACCGTTTCACTCAGGGAACCTCCGTTGATGCGCCAGCGCACGAGCTTGGACGTACCTTCGAAGGGACCGTTGCGCCGCTTGTCGAAGGTGCGCGGGTGGCGCACGACGTCGACCACGACGTCTTCGCCGTCATCATAGGCGTTCATGACGTGAAAGACGTAGCAGGAGGGCGCTTCGACCCAGCGCATCGCCGTCACATCGCCATCGCGCGGCAGCAGGCCGATGCGAGGCATGCGCTCGGCATTCCAAGCGAAGGGGAAGCCGCGGCCGACGCTCGCGGGATCGAAGGTCACCGGCAGGTCCAGCACGACAACCTTGGTCGCGGTGAAAGCCATGTCGTGGACCATCGGACAATGAGCGGCGGGGATGGCGGCGACGTTCCGAGCCAAGCCGTCCCGTTCCACCACCAGGTAGGTCAGCGCCTGCAAGCCCGGCTCGTAGGTCAGGACGTGCAGTTGTCCGGTTGCCGGATCGAGCTTGGGATGAGCGGCGAAGCCGTGGTCCAGCGTACCGCCGAGGTCGGAGCGAGCCACGCTTTCCAACGTGTAGCTTAGCTCGACCGGCAGTGCGCCCGCCTCGACGATCGCGTAGGTGCGACCGCCCATGTCGACGATGTTGGTGTTGGCGTTGTTGGGCCGAGGACCGTTGCGCGGGCCAGGTAGGCCGAAGCGACCGAGCACGGGAGCAATATCGTCGGAAACAACGAAGCGGCTACGGTACCACTCCGCCTTACCGCCTCGAAGGCGCAGCCCGTGCGCCATGCCCGAGCCTGTGAACCAGTGGTAGCGCCCGGGGTCCGGCGCTTCGACCGGGTTGGGGCCGATCCGCAGGAGGCGGCCCTCGAGTTCAGCGGGAATATGGCCAGTCACAGGCAGGTCGAAGGCCGTCGTCTCAAAGGAAATGGGCGCGTAATTGCCGTGCAGAAATGGATTGCCGTGCGGCTGGTGCGTGACAGGGCGCTCGAGCAAGGTCATGGCCGGATGATCCCAATGTTATGATCGATTACATCGGATGTGAGCAAAAACCGACTGTCGAATGGCGACGCGCCGTGCCGATGTGATAGAGGATTACATAGACAGCCCTGTTGGCGTGTCAATAAGGAAAAGTTATATATCATCACATGGCATCGTCGAAGCTTCAGCCTCATTCTCGTATCGGGGTCACCGTCAAAGGCGCCCGCGCTTACCACCATGGCGACCTTCGGAGCGCCTTGGTCGCGGCAGCGCGAGAAGCTCTCGAGAGCACCTCACCCGAGGACATCACCCTGAAATCACTCGCGGTGCGGCTCGGTGTCTCCCAGCCCGCGCCCTACAGGCATTTCACCAGCCGCGAGGCTCTGTTGGTTGCCGCGGCGACGGAGGGATTCGAGCAGTTCCGAGATGAGTTGGCGGCGGCGGCGGATGATGTGTCGGACAGCACGGGCTTGAAGCGCTCCTGTCTCGCCTATCTGGCTTTCGGCCGCGAAAACTTCGGCCTTTACCGGCTGATGTTCGCCTCGCATTTGTTGAGCAATACGGAAGACGAGACGCTGAAAAAAGCGGCGCGCGGATCCTTTGACCTCGTCTTAAGACAAATGTCGGAGCTGGTGCCCGCAGGAGATCTCCAGGCCACCGCAGTCTGGGTTTGGTCGACCCTGCACGGCCTCGTCATGCTGGAAGCGGAGAACCTCACCGGTGATCCGTCGAGAGGCCAAGTGCCCTCGATCCGGGTCGTGCAGCAGATGGTCGATTTGTTCAATCAGACGTAGTGCGACGGTTATGGCACTTTCGGGAGTCGTTGATTCCGCCGACGAAGAGATGGAGCAGGCCTTCAGCCGTTCGCACCTCGGCGATGTCGATATGGAAGTAGCCGATCGCATAGGCCTTGAACTTGCGCTTGGTCGGCTTGTCGCCATCGACGTCGGGCAGCCGCGAGATGCCGTGGCGCTGCAGGCAGCGATGCAGGGACGAGCGCGTCAGATGCAGGATCGTTCCGCCGTTAACGATGGGAGTTTGCGACAAGCCCGGCAAAGGCGCGGAGGGCGCGCACGTCGATTGGCAGCGCGTGGCTGCGCAGGGTCTCGTAGAAGCGCGGTGAGAAGGTAATTGAGGACGGCCAGAGCGAACGCTGATCCGGTTGTCGGACAGCCAGACCTCGAGCCGCTCGAAGGGCTTGGTGTCGATCGTGGCGGCACGCTTGCCGTCCCAGGCGCTGATCTCCATCCGGCAGACGGCCAGCGCCTGTATCTGCTCTTTAAACGGCGCGATATTGCCGCGCGGGCCGCCAGTCCGCTCGAACCCCATCTCTCGCATGAACCCAGTCAGGCTGTCGGCGATCTCGACGGTCGGGCTCTGCTGCCGGATCGCCTCCGTGCTGAGGTGTGCCATGATCAGCCGGGCTTTCGGCCCCCAGGGTAACGGCTGGGCAACGCGGGAGCCATCTGGCAAGCGCGCCTTACCGGCCTCGACCAGCACGCTCATGCGCCCCTGCTTGCGCTCGAACTCCCGGACGTCGGCGGCTGGGCGGCGATAAGGCAGGCCGCAGATCGCCAGCGCGCTGTGGATGAAACGCAGATTGTCGGGCGAAGGACCTTCGGTCTCGATCACTTCGCGGATGATCGTCCGCCGGCGCTGCATCGGCGTCATGGCGGCGAGGGCGGCAGCTTTCTGCTCGTGAGCCAGCCGGTCGGCGTCGCGCTTCTGCTGAACAGCGGCCAGAAACCGAACTTGCCGCGCGCGGCTTCGAGCTGCTGGCGCAGATCGTCGTCGCGAATCAGGTCGTTGTCGTAAGTCACCGGCGGAAGCTAACTGATTTGCCCGCCGGCGAGAATCCCGGCTGCTTGCCGGATCAGCATCTTTGCAACGCTAACTGCGTCATTATTGAAGTCACGTGACAGCGTGATCACGTGACGATCAGCTCTTGGTAGTGATCCGGCTGCGGCATTCGCGGGCCAGCTGGCCCTTGTTGTACTTCTCGAACATCTCGGCCATCGCTTCGAGCATTACGTCGTGGGGCTTGGCGCGGCGCATGGTCAGTGCGATCTCGCGCAGCGCGAACTGAGCCTCTTCGGGCAGATACAGCGAGGCGTGGTAGGAGTTGCGGCGCAGCTCCTTCGGCTCGTCGGTGGTCGTCGCAACCTTGGATCGGGACGGCTTGCTGGTGCTCTTAGCCGCTCTGGCGGGCTCTTTCTTCGCCCCTTTCGCTGCCGGTTCGGCCGGCGCATCCTCAATCACGTGATCACGTGATCATTGGACACGTGAATCACGTGATCACGTGATCACGTGACTAGCTCGTGGCACCCCTGCCACGCCACCGGCAAAAACT
>CAXTFG010000175.1:0-5576 GCA_964243415.1 uncultured Beijerinckiaceae bacterium
TGCCGCAGACCTTCATCCAGGCCCCCACGACGCCGAAACGCAAGGCGTTCATCGACGCCTATAAGGAGGCCTATCACATCGACCGCATGCCCTCTCCGGTGTCGGCAGCCCAAGGCTACGATTCGATTTACCTGATCACCGCCGCCATCAAGCAGGCGAAGTCGACCGATGGCCGCAAGGTCCGCGCGGCGCTTGAGAGCCTCGACGAAAAGATCGATGGAGTCGTGACCGTGTACGACAAGCCGTTCTCGGCCAAGGACCACGAGGCGATCTCGGCTAACATCCCGGTCTTCGGCATCGTGAAGAACGGCCGCGTCGTCGCTGCCCATCCTGAAGACATTGAGGGCGGCAAGGCGGTCCGGACCAAGACCGGCAGCTGAGCTCCGGTCGGTCCATACCGACGAACCATGCCGGTTTCTTGCAGCCGGCATGGCTCCGCACCAACCATTGATATCGTGCGAGGCACATGGATATTCTGGCCCAGCTGATCGTCAGCGGCGTTGTCGTCGGGATGATCTACGGCATCATCGCTTTCGGCTATCAGCTCACGTTCGCGACATCGAAGACGCTCAACTTCGGCCAGGGCGAGGCGCTCACGCTCGGCGCCCTCGTCGGACTGTCGTTGGTTTGGCTCCTCACCGGCAGTGGTCTCGGCGTCGGGTTGGCCTACCTCGTCATGCTGCCGCTCGTCTTCGTCTTCGGAATGGCGCAGGGCGGCGTCGTGGAGCGCCTCGGCATCCGGCAAGCCATCAGGACCAAATCCGAGGCGGGCTGGATCATGGCGACCATCGCGCTCGGCATCATTTTCCGCAACCTGGCCGAGAACCTGTGGGGACGCGAGGCGCTGAAGTTCCCCTCCCCGCTCCCCGAGGCCGCGATCGTCGTCGGACCGGTGCGCATTCAGCCGATGGAGATCATGATCGTCCTCGGCGCGCTCGCCATGATGCTCGCCGTCGAGACCTTCAATCGCCGGAGCATCTTCGGCAAGGCCGTCGTCGCGACCGCGAGCGACAGGGACGCCGCTGGCCTGATGGGCATCAACACCGGGCTGGTCATCACGTTTTCCTACGCGCTGTCCTCGATGGCGGCCGCTTTCGCCGGGGTGCTGATCGCCCCGGTGACGTTGGCCACCGCGACGATGGGGGGCGTCCTTGGGCTGAAGGCGTTCGCGGTCGCCATCATCGGTGGCCTGTCGAGCGGTCTCGGCGTCGTCGTCGGCGGCCTGATCCTGGGCATCACCGAGACCTTCACCGGCTATTACGTTTCTACCGGCTACAAGGACGTGCCGGGCCTCGTCCTTCTACTCCTCGTGCTCGCCCTCAAGCCCACCGGACTGTTCGGCAAGTCCGTCATCAAGAAAGTCTGACGGCATGGCGCTGAGACTTGGGTCGAGCCAGGCCTTCACCGGGCTGCTGCTTGTTGGCGTCGCCGTCGCGCCGTTCGTGGTGACGAACCCGTATTACCTGCATCTTCTCGTCACCATTGCGATCTTCGCCATCGTCGCGCTCGGGCTCGACATCGTTTTCGGCTACACGGGCGAAGTCTCGATCGGCCACGCCGCCCTGTTCGGGATCGGCGCCTACACGGCCGGCTGTCTCCTGATGCAACTCGACTATGGTTTCTATGTCGCCGTTACCGTGGGGCCTATCATCGCCGCGCTGTTCGGCGTCTTGCTCGCTCTTCCCGCCTTGCGGGTGACCGGTCCCTACCTCGCGATGGTGACCCTCGCTTTCGGGACGATCGTCCAGATCCTCATCAACGAAATGGACTTCCTCACCAACGGTCCGCTCGGCATCAAGCTCAACACGCCGTTCTTCCTCGATCTGCGCGACTATTCCGACGCGATCCCGCTCTTCGACATGACGCTGAAGCGCATGCGCGACACCGAATACTTCTACATCGCCGGCATCGCGCTGATCATCACCATCACTGTCGTCAATCGCCTGGCGCGGTCGCGCTATGGGCGCGCGTTCGAGGCCTTGCGGGACGCGCCGATCGCCTGCGATTGCATGGCGGTCAGCGTCTATCGCCACAAGGTGATGGCCTTCGTGCTCAGCGCGGCCTTCGCCGGGTTCGGCGGCGTGCTCTTCGCCTATTCCGAACAGTACATCGCACCCAACACGTTCAGCTTCGACCTGTCCGTCCAATTCCTTCTTGCCGTCACGATCGGTGGTCGCAAATCGCGGCTCGGCCCGATCCTTGGCGCAGCTATCGTCGTGTTCCTCCCGAATATCCTGGCTGACATCGCGCTGTTCCGCATCGGCGCCGGAATCATCGCTGGCATAGCCATCCTGGCGGGTGCCTACGTGGCGCTGCGCCGACGCGATGCGCTGCGTCGAGCCCTGGTCCCCATCGGCCTTTGCGTCGCCTTCTTCGCTTTCTCGCTCGGGCTCAACAGCATCACCGATTACCGGCTGACGATCTTCGGCCTGATGATCTTATTCGTGGTCTATTTCCTCCCCGAAGGGATCGTCGGCGCCGCCAAGATCCTGCTGCGTCAAATCTTTCCCTCGTTTGGCATCGCACATGCCCACACCGAGGCATCGGGCGAGGCGTCGCAGGCGCTCGCGAGCGCACCTCAAAATGCCAGCGGTGGAGCTCTGCTCGAGGTTCGGACAGCCGTGATGCAGTTCGGCGGCCTCCGCGCCGTCGACAAGGTCGATCTCACCGTGGCACAAGGCTCGATCCATGGCCTGATCGGGCCTAACGGATCGGGCAAGAGCACGATGATGAACCTGCTCAGCGGGATCTACACGCCCACCTCCGGAGAGATCCTGTTTCAGGACAAGTCCATCGCCGGCCTCGGGTCGTCGCAGATCGCCGGGCGGGGCGTCGCGCGCACCTTTCAGAACGTGCAGCTTTTCGGCGAGTTGAGCCTGCTCGAAAACATCCTGGTCGGCCTCAATCACACCTACCGCTCGACGTTGATCGAGGTGGTGCTGCGATTGCCGCGCGCGACGCGGGAAGAGCGGGCGGCACGCCAGCGGGCGGCCGACATCCTCAGTTTCGTCGGCCTGCGCGATCGCGCGGACGACGAGGCGCGCAACCTGCCCTACGGCAAGCAGCGGCTTCTTGAAATCGGCCGCGCGCTCGCGCTCGACCCGAAGTTGCTCCTCCTCGACGAACCCGCCGCGGGCCTGACCGCGCCGGACATCGAGGAACTCGTCACGATCATCAAGGCGATTCGCGCGACGGGGATCAGCGTCATCCTGATCGAGCACCACATGGACGTCGTGATGAGCCTTTGCGACATCATCACCGTCCTCGATTTCGGTCAGAAGATCGCCGAAGGAGCCGCCGCCGCCGTTCAGGCAAACTCCCGCGTCGTCGAGGCCTATCTCGGCGGCGCCGTGGCCGCCTGAGGATACACGTATGCTCAAGGTCGCCAACCTCGTTGCGGGTTACGGCAAGGTGGAGGTCCTGCACGGTCTCTCGCTCGAGGTCGCGAAAGGCACGCTGGTCACGCTGATCGGCTCTAACGGCGCCGGCAAGACGACCACGCTCCGGGCACTATCGGGCATGATCCGCCCGAGCGCCGGATCGATCCTGCTCGATGGGGCAGAGATCGGCACGCTCGATGCCTATAAGATCGCGCGGAGCGGTCTCGCCCACTCGCCCGAGGGACGCCGCGTGTTCCCAACGCAGAGCGTCGCCGACAACCTCCTTCTCGGTGCATTTCCCCGTCTCACGGGATCGCGACCCAAGAACGACGTCAAAGCAGACGTCGGCAAGATGTACGATCTGTTTCCGCGGCTCGCCGAACGTCGCGATCAGCTCGCCGGGACGCTGTCTGGCGGTGAGCAGCAGATGCTCGCGATGGCGCGCGCGCTCATGCTGCAGCCGGAGGTGCTTCTCCTCGACGAACCCTCGATGGGACTTGCGCCGCGCCTCGTTGCGGAGGTGTTCAGCATCATCGAGCGGCTGAAACGCGAGCGGATCACCATGCTCCTCGTCGAACAGTTCGCCGCGGCGGCTCTCGAGGTGGCCGACTACGCCTACGTTCTCGAGAACGGTCGTATCTCCGCCTCCGGGTCCGCCCAGGCCATGAAAAACGACCCGGCGGTACGCGCCGCCTATCTCGGCGCGGCGCACGCATCCTCCCACGTGTGATGATCCTCAGCGGATGAGGTTTGTCTTCGCGAGGTCGAGGACCTCGTCCCCGCGCCCGCTCATCACCGCGCGGAGGACGTAGAGGCTGAAACCCTTCACTTGCTCGGCCTGGATCTTCGGCGGCATCGAGAGTTCGTTGCGCGCAGTGACCACGTCGAGCAGCGCCGGACCGTCGTGGGCGAGGATTTCGCGCGCGGCCTCCTCGAGGTCGCCCGGATCTTCGACGCGCCGGCCCTTGATGCCGATCGCCTGCGCCATGGCCGCAAAATCGGGGTTGTCGAGAGCGACGCCCGTCTCGAGATAACCCGCGGCCTTCATCTCCATCTCGACGAAACCCAAGGTCCCGTTGTTGAAGATCACGATCTTGACCGGCAGCTTCTCCTGCCGGAGCGTGAGGATGTCGCCCATCAGCATCGCGAAGCCGCCGTCGCCCGACAGCGACACGACTTGCCGGCCCGGCTGCGCCTTCTGGACGCCGATCGCCTGCGGCACCGCGTCCGCCCTGGCGCCGTCCGCCCCCGACCCGCGCGGCCGGCGCTTGCCGTTCATGGCGAGATAGCGGGCGGCCCATATCGTTGGTGTCCCAACGTCCGCTGTAAAGACCGCATCTTCCGTGGCCTCATCGCTGATCACTTTCGCGAGGTACTGCGGATGGATCCTGCGACCGCGTGTGCCGACGGCGAGTTCGTCCAAGCCCTTGCGTGCATTTGCATAGTGCTTCAGCGCGGCATCGAGATGCGAGCGATCGCTCTTGGCTTGGAGTCTGGGCAGAAGAGCTTCGATCGTCGGACCGATGTCGCCGACGAGACCGAGATCGAGCCGGCAGCGTCGCCCGAGGTTCTCCGGCCGGATATCGACCTGTGCGATCGTGGCATGGTCGGGGTAGAACTGACGATAGGGGAAGTCCGAGCCGAGGATAAGCAGGATGTCGCACGCGGCCATCGCGGCATAGCCCGAAGAGAAGCCGATCAGTCCGGTCATGCCGACATCGTAAGGATTGTCGTACTCGACGTGCTCCTTGCCGCCGAGGGCATGGACAATCGGACTCTTGAGCGCCTCGGCGAGCTTCATCAGCGGGGCATGGGCGCCGGCGCAGCCGCGACCGCAGAACAGGGTCACCTTCTTCGGGCCGGTGAGGAGGGAAGCCAGCGCGTCGAGCTCGCGATCGGCAGGGCGCACGAGAGGAGCTGCGGGCAGCAGGCCGGCGTTGGGCGCGATGCCGCGCTGCGGCGCCGGTTGCAAGGCGACGTCTCCGGGAATCACCACGACGGCGACGGTGTTGTGCGCAACCGCGTAGCGCATCGCCGTCTCGAGCACGTAGGGCAACTGCGCGGCGCTCGAGACAAGCTCGCAGTAGCTGCTGCATTCCCGAAACAGCTCTTCCGGGTGCGTCGCCTGAAAATAATTCGATCCGATCTCGGGCGACGGAATGTGCGCGGCGATGGCGAGCACGGGCGTGCGCGTGC
>CAXTFG010000176.1:0-5485 GCA_964243415.1 uncultured Beijerinckiaceae bacterium
GCGACCCGTGACGGAAGATCGGCGGCGAAAGCCGGTGTCATCAAGATCAGCGCAAACGCGCCCGCAGTAGCGATTTTTTTCATAGTGCACCCCCGTCGCTACATCTCCGCTTCCACGTTGCTTTTGCAAGCCTAAGTAGAGCTTCCGGCCAATATGGTCGGCGCGGGTGACCCGTTCGCAACATAAGACTATGGTCGACAGCCTTACGTAAATTGGCGCCCTGTATAGGTCAGCCTGTATATGTTAGGCACCGGGCGGCTTACGGCGCGTCTCGCCGCGACGCTCCTTGCGCAGACGCTCGAGACGGGGTCCCGTCAGCGGCAGCGGGCGGCCCCGCGACGTGTCGTTCCTACAACACAGCGCGACGAGATCCCGCGCCAGCATTTCCCGCGCGAGTGCCAAAGAATTCGACCGAACCGGCGACGCGTGCGGCTGCATGGGGTGGATGCAAGGGTTCGTGTTGATCTCGTAGACTTGCGGTCGCGCCTCAACCAGCGCGAAATCCGCCCGCCCGTATTCGATGCCGGCGAGATCGAACGCCGCTCGGAGCTCGTCCACCATGTAGTTCGACACGACCTTCTCGTGGTCGCGCGCGTAGGTGGCCTCGTCGACGAGCCCATATTGCCCGTACTTCACGTTCCAATTCGCCTCGCTGACGACGTCGTGGAAATGGACGGCATCGCCGATCCGGAAGGTGCCGTTCCGGCGCCAAACAGCCTCGGCGGCCGGCTCGGCGGCGGCAGGGTCGGCAAGGAACGGCTCGGCGCAAAACTCCACGACGATCAGACCGCGCAGCGGTTGCGACGCGCCACGCATTTGCGCGAGCGCCGCATCGAGCTGCGCTTGATCGGCGAGAAGTCCACTCATCGGCGCGATGTGCGCGGCCTCGGATCGCACGAAGACGGGAAACGTTCGCGGTCGCGGGAAACCGTCCGCGCGGTAGGCATCGAAGTCATTCAAGCCTGCCTCGCGCATGGCACGCAGGAACGCATAGCGCGTCCTGACCCGGGCCGGGTTGTTCAAGACCTGGAAACCATGCTCGGTCGTCATCAGCGCGGCGAGCTCGGCCGCGACTTCCAATTCGTTGTCCGCCAAACGTTCGATGTCGCCAAAGATATAGGTGCCCGGCTCGGCATGGCTGGCTTCGAATAGATCTTCATAAGCGAGGGCGGCATTCGGCGGCAGCGGATAACCAAATTCCGACGTCAGCGATGCGACGCAATAGCTGTAAGCCCGCTTTAGCACGAAGTAGATCAAGCGGCCCGCCTTAGACTAAAGTTTAATGCGGCGACTGAGCGCTTGACCAGGGTCACACGCCGGTGCCGGCTTCAGCATCGATGTCTCAATCTTCTAAGCCGATGTCGTAAGTTCAAGACAGATTGCAGACAGGGAGCGGTTTTATAACGTCAATCGCAAATCTCAAAGGCCGGCCCTTTGATGACGGCTTGCATAACACAATGGGCTGATTTACGTTGATGTGACGTCACTAGGGGTGGATGCATGAAAACGACGGACGAGGGAAAACCCCTCACCCTTCGCGAAAAATTGGCGAACAAAGCACTCGTTGGGATTCGAACCGAGACCTGGGGGAAACCTATCACGTCCTCGATCCCGATGGCCAAGGTCGGCGCAAAAGTCGGCGGCAAGTTAGCCCGGACACCGCCGAAGTATCGCCTCGTGCTAGGGTAAGGTCCAACGATTTTTTTCGGATCTCAGAGAGGCCAGCGTTGACCATGGACTCTCTTGCGCTCTCAAGGTTCAGCTTCGAGCCCGACCAGCGACGCGCAATCACGCTCGATCGCGGGATGCTGTCGCTCCTTCGCGGTAGCCTCGTCACGATCGGAAGCGAGGCCGAAGGCATCGCCGATTGTCACGTGTCGCGTTCGTTGGCGCGAGCAACTGAAGTCTTGAAGGCGGGCTTCATCGCCTGCCCGGTTCTCTGGGCCTGCTATGCCTCGCTTTGCGACTTCATATCCGCAGACGACCTCGCCGCCGCTAATACGACAGCGGCTGCCTTGGACAAGGCCTTGGACTCGGCACCCGCGCCCTACATATCGAATTTGAATGATCGCGATTTGGGTGACGGTTACGCCGCCGTCTACGCGAGAGCCGTGGACGACGATGTCGACATGCGGTTCGATCTTGTCGCGATCGACGATGGAGAAGCGACACGCGCCCGTACCCTCATCGTCGAGGCGCGGGATCTCATCGGCGGCGCCAGCCCGGATCTTTTATCCGAAATGGATGCGCTGGTGCGTCAGATCGTGCTCGCACGGGGGCAACCGGGCGGGCTCCTGTTTTCGGGCGCCGCCACGCTCTTTCTGTGGGGTGCCATTTTCATCAATCCGACCACGATTTCCGACCGGCTGACCATGGCCGAGGCGCTGACGCACGAGGCGCGGCACGCTCTTCTCACCGGTCTCGCAGGCGGCCGTGATGTCACGCTCAACGATTCGCATGAACGCTACCCATCACCGCTGCGAGAGGAGCCACGGCCGATCGAAGGGATCGCGCACGCAGCCTTCGTACTCGCCCGAATGACGATGATGCTCGATTGTTTGGCGTCATCTCATTGCTTGAGCGACCGCGAGCGTCTGAGGGCCAACTGCATGCGCGAGGATAATATAAGCATGTTTCGATCGGCGATGGTCACTCTGAAAGAGCATGCGCTGTTCACCGCCGAGGGCGCCGCTATTTTCGGCCATTGCGAAACATTCATGGATCTCGAACGATTGGGACGTTAAGGCGAACCAACGTAATCTCAATTGCTCGTGCCTACGCGACCTCGCAGACGAAGCACAGGAACTTGCCCCCTTCCGTTCTTTCGATGGTCTGGTGGTAGGTGACGTCGACCTCGAAGGTCTCGTCGCCTTGGCCCGCGAGACAAGCTTTCAGGCGTCTGATCTCCCAATCGTCGAGCTTTCGCCGCACGACCAGCAGGATTTCGAGCTGCCCGAGCGCGCGCTGGATGATCTGGAACTCGATGATCGCGGAAATCTTCGCGATATCGGAATGACGAATGTTTGCCCGAACCAGCCGCCCGGAGCGAAGTTTTAAATAGTCCTGCGTACGGCCCAGAACCGTGTCGATCACCGGCAGGCCGCGGCCGCAGGCGCACGATCCGCCGGCCACGGCCTCGTCGCCGATCTCGTAGCGGATGAGCGGCATCGCGTAATTGTGCAGGCTTGTGACGACGACGCGGCCAGTCTGGCCGGGCGCGCAGGGCATCGTGTCGGCGCCCATAATCTCAACGCGCACCATCTCCGACTGAACATGGAGGCGTCCCGCTTCCGGGCATTGCAGCGCGAGATATCCAAGTTCCGCGCAGCTGTAGCATTCGAGGATCGGGACGCCTAGAACCTCCGTGCAAGCCTGGCGCAGCGTACCCGTGACGATCTCGCTCACGCAAAACACGGCGCGCAGCTGTCCAAATCGCTCGCCGCTCGTCTCGCACTCCTTGAGCAGGAGGTTGAGCTGGCTCGGCCGGGTTTGGATATAGTTGGGATCGATCTTGCGGATGGTGCGGACCTGCTCGGCGATCGTCAAGCTTGAATTGATCTTGAACTGCTTGCCTGGACGTCGCAGCGACGAGGGATCGAGCGACCACGAGCCCAGCTCGACGACGGGCCTTCCCGCCATCTTGCGCCCGCCGTCGGTCAGCAGGACGAGAGTGCCGCCGAGGTCGATATCGTGCCACACGCGCTCGCGCATGTTGGCGCACGTCCAGTGAAACCCCGTGAGCTCGGTCGTGGCGATCCTGACCGGGCGGCTGGTCGATCCCGACGTCGACCACACCCGAAGAGCGCCGTGCGATGTCGGGTAGGTTTTGGCGTGCAGCCGGTCGCCGGCCTCCTGAATGTCGGACCGCGTCAGGATCGGGATCGCGTGCCAGATGTCGGCGGCCGACGTCTTGCCCGCCCGATACCCGGCTGCCCGCAAGCGCTCCGCATAGAAGGGCACCTGGACCGCCGCATGCCGCAGCAACCGCTCGAGCTGCGCGTCCTGCAGTCGCGTGAGCTCGTCGGGCGGCAGGCGCTCGGTCCGGCCAAGGTCGAACAGCGCGGTGAAGAGCGATGCCGTCTCTCCGGTGAGCGCCTTCGGCCATTCAATCCCCACGGCGTCCGGCTTCAGCTGATCGAACAACGAAGACATCGACATCGCGCACCTCCCGGCCGTACGCTGCAACGGCAACTTTCGATCCGTAGCTTACGACTAGGGCTCGCGCGCGTCAGCGTCCTTTCCTTGGCATCTGGGCAGGAACGCGATGAATATTGACGGTCTGTCCCCGGCTCTCGTCGTCTCCGAGAACGGCACGCATTTTAACGATGTCGCGCGCCTCGATGCCGGCGGCGCAACCGATAGAATCGTCGGCATCGTTGATCCCAAGGTGGCGCATCTTGTCGATGTCGCCGCCGCCCTTCACGTGCGTGCAGGCGGGCTGGCCAACGCGCTCACGCTGATCGTCGACGAAATTGCGCCGCCATTGAACGACCGCTCGGTAGGGTTGGAGGTGACGTCGTTCCTGGCATCGGGGGCGATTGCCGCCGCGCTCCAAGGCTTTCGCGAGCCGTTCGAGCACTGGTGCTACCAGCTTATGGAGCACGTGCTGGCGCAGATCCGCGTCCCCTGCGAGCTTCGGGTCGTCCATAAACGAGACGCGGAGCCGCCGCCGCTTCCGTCGGGCGCAACGCACGAGGTGGTGTTGCCGCATTGCGGCCCCGAAGACTACCTGCGGCTAAGCCTCGACTCTCTGCTTCAACAGACGCAACCCGCCAACATAAGCGTCGCGATCGACCAGGCGGAGGCGGGCGCCGGTTTCCTAGCCGATATCGCGGACAAGACTCGTGTCGAGGCCTACCAGCTCGCGCCATGCCCTGTCGGGCCCTACGTCGCACGTCATGCGCTGTCCCTACGATCGCGCGCCGATGCGGTCGCATACCAGGATTCCGACGACCTGTCCGTGCCGCATCGCATTGCATCCTTGGCGGAGGCCGCAGTGAGATCCGGTGCCGGCATCGTCGGATCACACGAATTGCAGGTGCATCAGGCCCGTAAGAAAGTATACGCGGTCCGCTATCCGCTCGATGTCAACGCATCGCTGCTCCGTGCGGGGGCAAACCATCAGCTTTTATTTCCAACTTCACTTGTAAGGCGGGACGTTATCGACCGTGTAGGCGGGTTCTCGACGTTTCGCTCGTACAGTCTCGATGTCGCCTTCTGGCTCAGCGCGTCGTTGACCACAAAGATCATCAACGTGGATGAGTTTCTCTATGTCCGCCGGCGCCACCCCGCGTCGCTGACGATGCGCCCGGACATCGGCACGAATTCCGCACTCCGCCGCGAGATCGTCGCCTGCCGCCGCGCCGACTTCGCAGCAATACTTGGCGGACATCTTTCGATAGGGGAGTCGAGCCTTGCGGTCTCGCATAGGGACAGCCCAGTCATGTTTATCGATCTGAAAACAGGCTTATCTGCATTGCAGAGT
>CAXTFG010000177.1:0-3735 GCA_964243415.1 uncultured Beijerinckiaceae bacterium
TACTAAGGTATATGCTGCTTAAGGCCATGACAAGGACGAGCGCGAGGAGCACGAGACGCTGCTCGACGTCTATATGCGGGCGATGGACGGCGACGGCTCAATGGCCGAGGCCGCGTAGGCCTCGGCGTCTCGGCCGCTCGAACGCGTTGCGTATGGTTTGAGCGGCCGTCGACCGCCTGTCGGTCGCGACTGCCGACCGCCGCGCGGTGCATTTGACGCGGCGTTTTTTGCACCTCTAAGCTCGCACGCCTGATGGAATTCATTCATGCGTGCGTTCGTTTTCGGTTTGCTGATTGCCCTGTTCGCCGGACCCGCCTGGTCCGCCACGCTTCGCCTGGACGGCGACCAATTCTGGGTCGGGCTGGCGAGCGGCGCCTCGAAGGACGAGGCGATCGGCCTGGCGAAGACCTTCAACATCAGCCCGTTGATGGTCGTGACCTCGGCGAACGGCTGGTACGCCGCGGTCACCGGCCCCTATCATGTCCCGGCCGGCACCGGCCAAAGCTTCCTCGAGAAGCTGCGCAAGGAGAAGGGAGCGTCCCCGGACGCCTATCTGACCCGCGGCGCCAGCTACGGCGAGGTCGTCTGGAAGCCGCCGCCGGACCGCGTCGAAGCGACCCTCGAATACGACGGCGAGCACGATGCTGAACTCGTGCGCGGCGATCTGCGGCTCGTTGCCTCGCGTCAGCCGGACGGCAAGGACGAGTACGATCCTGTGCTGACCGCCTTCTACAAGGGCACGCAGGCGTTTCGCGTCGTCATCGGCAGCGAGAGCCCGAACGAGAAGCCTTCGGCCGTCGCGCGCCTCGTCAAGCTCGACCCCGCCTCGGCCCTGCCGACGGTCGTCTTCAGCTACTATTGGCAGGGCGCGCACTGCTGCACGTTGACCAAGTTCGCGACCCTGAAGAGCGACGGCTCCTGGGCGATCGTGAGTTCCGGCCCGATCGACGGCGACGGCTATCAGTTCGAGGATCTCGATGGGTCCGGTCGCGCCTGTCTCGTCTCGGTCGACCAGAGCTTCTTGTACACCTTCGCCTCGTATGCGGGCTCGTTCGCGCCGCCGAAGATCCAGAGGCTCGAAGGCGGTCAACTCATCGACGTCACGCAGGACGCTTCGATGACGCATTACATCGCCCAGGATCTGTTTCGGCAGAAGGCGTTTGCCAAGCAGCAGGACGAGTTGAAGACCAACGGCTATCTCGCCGCCTTCGTCGCCGACTCGCTGATGCTCGGCCAGGGCGGTACCGCCTGGAAGACGATGCTCGCCGACTTCGAGCGCGAGGACAACGGCTTCGGCATCGAGAAGTGCACGATCGACCAGCCACTCGATAAGTGCCCTGACGACAAGAAGGGCAAGCTGCCCTTTCCTGCGGGCCTGCGGCAGTTTCTGACCGAGCACGGCTACATGAAGGACCCCGATCGCTTCTCGGTGCCGACCGAGGCTGTCTTGCCGCCGCAATCCGAGGCGGCCCCGGCGCCGCCACCGCCGAGCGCGGCCGTGCCGGACACCCCGCCGCAGCTGCAGCGATGCGTCAACGTCGCCGAGACCGTGCGCAAGCTGATCTTCGAGCAGTTCGCTGGCCGCCGGGCTGCGAACGACGAGACGTTCTCCGACGTGACGCTCGATGACGACGCGACGCTGGAGGCCTATGATTCCAGCATCGCCAAGGTGACCTGCGCGGTCGACTACTCCTTCAGTCCGCGGGCGCTCATCGGGCGCCTGGCCGAGGACGGCAACATGGGCCGAGCCGCTTCGCTCGGTCGGCTGTCGCGCCTGCGCGGCGGCACGATCACCGGGCGCGTGCGCTACACGGTGAAGCCGACGGCGACGGCCGGCACGGACTACATCGAGCTGCTGCCGTGAAGCTGTGGGCACTGACGGCGCGCCGACCTGGCGGCCCACCGCCGTTCGCGTCGAGGAAAGGCACTTGACCTCTCCAGAGGCCATCATCGCGTTCTACGATCGCAATGCGGGCGACCTCGCCGCGCGCTATGCGGCGCTGAGTGCCGACGCCATCTGGGCGCCGCTGATCGACTTGATGCCGGACGGCGCCAAGCGTCTCGCCCTCGACGTGGGCGCCGGAGGCGGCAGAGACGCGGCGTGGCTCGCCTCGCGGGGCTTCGACGTCGTCGCCGCGGAGCCAGCGGCTGGCATGCGCCGCGAAGGTGTCGCGCGCCACCCGGACCTGCGGTGGATCGACGACCGACTACCGGATCTCGCGACCATTCATAAGATCGGGCTCGCGTTCGATCTCGTCCTGCTCGGTGCCGTCTGGATGCACGTGCCGCCGCGCGAACGTCCGCGCGCCTTTCGCAAGCTCGTCACGTTGTTGCGGCCCGGCGGCCAATTGCTGATCACCCTCCGCTCGGGACCGGCGGAAGAGGAGCGCGCCATGTATCCGGCGCCGCTCGGCGAGATCGAGGCGCTCGCCCGCGATTACGGTCTCGCTGTCGTTCGCGCCGCGACATCCGCCGACATCGCCGGGCGCGTTGACGTAAGATGGACGAGCGTCTGCCTGCGCCTGCCCGACGACGGCAGCGTCGGCTTGCCGACGATCCGCGGCATCGTGCTCAACGACGAGAAGTCGTCGACGTACAAGCTCGGTCTGTTGCGCGCCGTCGCCAAGATTGCCGACGTCTCGTCTGCGCTCGCAGCCGAGGTTGCCAATGCGGAAGACCGTGTTGTCGTGCCGCTCGGCCTCGTCGCGCTTAACTGGTTGCGCGCCTATTTGCCTCTCATCAAAGCCGAGCTGCCGCAGGCGCCTAACAACCGTGGCCCGGACGGCCTTGGCTTTGCCAAGGCCGGGGTTCGAGCTCTGCTCGAATTGGGCGTCACCGCCCAGGATCTGCGCATTGGCGCGACCTTTACTGGCGAGCGCGCGAAGGCGGTGCGTGACGCGCTCTCCGAGGCGCGCCGCACCATCGTTGCGATGCCTGTGCGTTACACCCGGATGCCGAACTCGGCCTCGCAAGTTTTCGAGGCGGAACTGGGTCGTCCCGAGCGCGTCGGCGGGACGCTGGCGATCACGCCGGAAATGTTATGGTCTTGGGGACGACTGTCGATGCCGGGACCGATATGGCGCGCCATGCAGCGCTTCGGCGTCTGGATCGAGCCGGTGATCGTCGCCGAGTGGGTCGGCTTGATGCACGGTTACGCGTTGTCTCAGGGCCGTGGCCTTACGCCGGGGACGGCCGAGGCGCGCATGGCGTGGTCGGAGCCTATGAGAAACACCGATCTCGCCCGCGGGGCCGTCAGTCGTCTTGTGGCTGCACGGCGACCTATTCGGTGTGTTTGGTCCGGAGTCGAACTTCGCGTCGATGGCGTCGACATCGATCATGCGGTGCCGTGGTCGGCATGGCCTTGCAACGACCTCTGGAACCTGATGCCGGCGTCACGTCGTGTGAACCAACATGAGAAGCGTGACCGGCTGCCGTCGTCGGCGGTCTTGGCCCAGGCGCGCGATCCGATCATCGCATGGTGGACCGACGCGTGGAATGCTGTTCCCGTGCTGGCCAGTCGCTTTGCGCTCGAGGCTCGGGCGGCACTGCCGATCACCGGCAATGCCGACGCCGAGGCCGTCTTTGCCGGTATGGAATGGCGGCGATTGCGCATCGAGATGGATCAGGCGCCCCCGTTGTGGTTGGCAGCCGGTTAGGTAGCTATCGGTCTTGCACTGTCGACATGCACGCGTTGACCGGCAACGCGTTCGGCATCAGGGATGACTCACCGCTGCG
>CAXTFG010000177.1:3835-5481 GCA_964243415.1 uncultured Beijerinckiaceae bacterium
CGGCGTGAAGTCGACCGGCAAGGTAGCCCGGAGATCGCTCAATCGCCTTGTCGCGCCGAACGAGAGTGTCGCCGCATCTTTTGGCGCAGCCAGCGCCTACAGAAAGCATTGCAGCATTGGGCGCCATAAATGCGTTCAGTGCCACTTCCAGCGCGGCGACAACCGTGCCGTCGATGATTTCGGCGTCGAAAACGCTGCCGTTGCTTAGGCGGACTTCCAGATCGACCAATGAAGAAAATCTTGTCATAGGGGCCGGCTCAATTGTTTAATTACATCTGATCTCTCTAATAATTTTGATATTAGCTGAAGGGTTGCCTGTGCGGGACATTGGCCACCTTCGAGCCTCGATGGTCACCACACGCGGCTATCCGGAACCCAGATCGCGCTGTCGGCATCGCCGTGGGGTGCCGCTCGGCCCTCAAGCACGGTGATTCCGATCCAGGCGCACACGACGGCATCGAGCATGTCTTCGAACGCCTTGAGCGTGGCTCCGCGATGGGCAGCTTCGATTGTCGGAAGAAGCGCGCGGGTGTTGATGATCTGCCGGTCGAGGAGCGTGACGATCTCCTCCCAGGTATCGAGGAGCGCGCGTCTTCTTTCGGCGGGCCCTAGACCCGGCCAATACGACCGCGTCTTCTGCGCTTTGTAGGGCAGTCTTCGATCTGCCGTTGCGAGTTCGACAAGCGCTGGATGCGGGTAGACCTCTATGAGCGAAGGTCCGGTTATCGCCTGCGTCACCAGAGGATAGCCCTCGTCGGTGAAGGCCCGCGTCATGGCTTCGCCGACTGGACCGGGCCGCGTGACGCTGGGTGTGTGCGTCGAGCACCATTTGGCGCCGTACAGGCGAGAAATGGCGTCGTCGGAAGCGCGCCGCTTGGAGATCGGCGTATGCGCGAGCGGCATGTCGACGGCGACTAAGTCTGGCTTCTGTCCGGCATGCGCCTCAGCCGCGGCCAACAGCGCTTTTGCGTCGATAGCGGATCCACTCGGTCTTAGCGGAAGCTCTCGGTTTGATTCAGTTGCCGCGAGAAAGTCGCCGTATGACGGGGCTACGGCAACCAGCTTCCACCCGCCTTCGACCTCGATAGCAAGCGCTACCCCGCTAGGCTCGGAGATGGTCCATGCGGCGTCGATGCCGAGCACAAGGCGTTTTGCCATCTTTGTTCTCTGTTGTGGCGCCGTGAAACGGGTACTGACGATCGCCTTTAGCCGACTTTGCTCGGTAGGCGACCGGCGTGATGACCGAGGGCGCTCCCCGCTTTTAGCCGACCTGCGGCGGTTCGAACCCGCGACGGGTCGCGGCCCACGCGGCCTGAAGCACGTGGTCTGGGCACGCCACGCGTTCGCCGACCGTCCGGTGCGGATCGAGCAGGCCCAGCAGCGCCTGTTCGCGCTCGTAGGCCGATAGGCAGGTTGTCCGCCCCTCGTGCATGGCGACGGTCCACTGCTCGCCGATCACCTCGTAGGGCACGTGGTCATTCACCTCGCGCAGACGGTCTGCGAGATCCTTGCACCAGCCGATCTTCCAGAGATCACGATTGCCGTACCGCAGGACATAGGTCAGCCCTGGTCCGCTGGCGTCGCGCTCCTGGGGGCCGCACTCTGTGGGTGTCGCACCACAATACGCGTCGTCGCTCGGCAAAACG
>CAXTFG010000178.1:0-723 GCA_964243415.1 uncultured Beijerinckiaceae bacterium
CGACGAAGACGTCGTTCCGCGCATCGAAACCGCGGATGAAGAAGCGATCGCCGAAGGCGCTGCCGCCCTCGCCCGTGCCGAGCGTGACACCTGCCGTGCTGCGGCCGACTTCGCGCAGCGTGGTGGCGTTCTTGTCCTGTAAGATCTCTTTGGTCAGGACGGTGACGGTTTTAGGCGTGTTGAGCAGGGGCTCCGTAAATTTCTTCGAGGCCACACGGTCGGCCTTGTACGGCGATGCCGGGTCGGCGAACGGGTTGGCATCGGCTGCCCGGCCCCCCGTCGACGGGTTGGCGACGCGTGTGGGCCCGGACGGCCCCGCGGCAGTGACGGGCCGCGTGGTCTTTGCCTCCTTGGTCTTGCGGCGGAGGGCGGTGCGCGCCTTGATCTGTGCCACGGAGGGTTTGGGAGGCGCGGGGCGGGGGCGAATAGCGGGAGCGTCGATCGTGACGGCAGGTAGGGCCGACCCTGCCGGTTGCGCCTCCGTCGCGCTGGCGGAGCCCGCCGCGAGAATGCAGGCCGTCGTCAGCGTGCAGGTCGCCCCAAGCTCGGCTCGGCGATCGACCACACGAGAGCCGATGCGCGACCGCAAAGATGGGGGCACAACAGCCGAATTCATTTGAGGCGCTCCGGGCGACGGTAACTGCGAACAGCAAAGTGCCATCGCGGTTCGGACAAATCAGCTCGGCTGTTTGCACAGTAAAGAGATTGTTGCGGAGTCTAGAC
>CAXTFG010000178.1:733-5456 GCA_964243415.1 uncultured Beijerinckiaceae bacterium
GTCTAGACTGATTACAAAACGGACAGTCGCGACGGAGGACAGCTATGTTCTCCGTCTCAGAGACGTCGTGGATCGACCTTATGTATCGCTCGGCGGTTTCATCAGAGAAAAAAGTTCATCGATCGTTTCGCGAGCGACTATCCTGGTACGAGATGGATCGGATCGCCCGGCGATCCTGATCTGTGAGGCAACTGCCCGGATCTCGTCCCGGAAGTCCGTCAGGAATCCGAGCGGGTCATCATCCTGGTTCGCGACCCGGGCGATGAGCCCCGTGATCAGCAGCTGACACGCGAGCATGCGGCCGTTCAACTCGTCCATGACTTCCGAAAGACCCGTCCAAAGCGCAGTGTCCTGCACACGCGCTTTTCAACACAAACGATTGGGCGAAGCAATATTCAGCTATTTTGAATTAGAATAATTGAAAGTTGTGCAAATGCCGAGGCGCGTTGATGGGCGCTTTCTGGTGAGACCTCGATGACGGGTCGGTTGGCGCTCGCTTGTTCAGCGAGCGTCCGTCTTGTCGCTCAAGACCACCAAGGGGCGAACTGCCCGGCGTTCAGCGTCGGTCTCGCCGGCAATCTGAACGATGTCGCCGGGATTGATCGTCTCTTGCGGGTTGTCGATCAGGCGGTCGGCGGAAGAAACACCGCTGCTTACTTCGACCTCGTTGCCGAGGTTGCGCCCGAGGACCACGGGTTTCAGTAATACCTTCCGGTCCCCCTGCACGACAGCGACGCGGGTCCCGCTCTTACCGAACATAAGGGCTGTCGTCGGAATGCGCAGCATGGTTGCATCCGAGGGCACGTGGAACTGCACTTCGGTGAAGGCGCCGGGCCACAGCTTGCCGTCGCGATTGTCGGCTTCGAGCTGAACCAACGCCGTGCGAGAGTCTTCGGCGACGGCGTTCGACGTCGAGATGACCTCGGCGGCAAACGTTTCTTGGTGGCCGGGAACGTGCAGCGAGGCTGTCAGTCCAGCCTTCATCACGCCGAGGTATGCCTGAGGCACGTTGACGTAGATGCGCATGCGGTGGAGGTCGGCGACACGGAACATGGCGCGGCCGGTAGTGCCGCCGGCCGTCATCAGGTCGCCGATATCGACCGAGCGCGCGGTCACCACGCCGTCGAAGGGCGCCTTGATCTGTTTGAAGCCCGCCAATTCCAGCAATCGGCTGACCGCGGCCTGCTGAGTCACGATGTTGGCTTTCGCCACGCCGAGGGCGGCCTTGCGCGAGGCGGCGGTGAAACGGTCCGTGTCGCCCTGTGCGTCGCTCGACCAGCCTTGGGCGACGAGGCGCGAAGTTCTCTTGTTGGTGGCATCACCGAGGTCGGCATTGGCCTGCGCCTGTTCGACGTTGGCCTCGAGCTGGACAAGTGTCGCCCGCGCTTCCGCGAGCTGCTGGTCGAGGTCGGGCGCCGAAATCTCGGCCAGCACGTCGCCCTTGCGGACGTGGGCCCCGATATCCCTGTTCCAGGCTGTCACATAGCCGCTGGCGCGCGCGTAGAGCGATCCTGTGTAGTAGGCGCTCAGCGTGCCCGGAAGCATCAATTCCTCTTCGCCGGGACCTCGCTGGGCCTGGACCACCCTGACGGTGGGCACGGCCTGCGCTTCGGTCCACTCGCCGACCTCCTGCATGCTCTTGGCGCGGTCGAATACGCCGGTGACGCCCATGGCGACGGCTGCGACGCCGACTCCGCAGAGGAGCAGCAGGATCTTGCGTCCGGAAGGCATGGCGATGTCGTCGTGGGGCATGGTCTATCCGGATCAGGCAGCGATGGAGGGAACGGCGGCCGGCAGTTCTGCATCGGCGGGCTTCGCCGCGCGGCGGTGCACGATGCTGAAGACCACCGGCACGAAGAACAGCGTCGCAATTGTAGCAAGGAGCAGGCCACCGATCACGGCGCGTCCGAGCGGGGCGTTCTGCCCGGGCTCGATGGCCATCGGCGCCATCCCGATGATCATTGCAAGCGCCGTCATCATCACTGGCCTCAGCCGCGTCGCGCCGGCCTCCAGCGCACTTGCGACCGCGTCTTTCCCGGCGCTGAGTTGTTCGCGCGCAAAGGTGACGACGAGGATCGAGTTCGCGGTGGCGACGCCCATGCACATGATGGCGCCGGTGAGCGCCGGGACGGAGACGTGCGTGTGCGTGGCAAACAGCAGCCAGACGATGCCGGCAAGTGCCGCGGGCAGCGCCGTGATGATGACGAACGGATCGAGCCAGGACTGGAAATTGACGACGATCAGAAGGTAGATAAGCACGATCGAGAAGGCGAGGCCGATGAGGAGCTGTCCGTAGGCGGCCGCCATGGTGCTGGCCTGACCGCGGATCAACACGGTCGACCCCTTGGGCAGGCTGCCGTGCGCGTCGTCGATGATCTTCTGCACGTCGCTGATCACGCCGCCGAGATCGCGCTCCTGCGTGGTCGCCAGGATGTTGACCGTGCCCCTGATATCGTAGTGCGTGACCACGGCGCTCAGGGGTTCGGGCGAGATCGTCGCCAAGCCGCCGAGCAATTGGGTCGAGCGCGCGGCGCTGATCGGCAGGTTCTTCAACCCGCCCAGAGTGTCCATCGCATATTGCGGGGTCTGCACGGAGACCGGGTACGAGACGCCGTTGCGCGGATCGAGCCAGTAGGTCGGCGACGTCTGCGTGCTGCCCGACAACGTCGCTTGGATGCTGGAGGCGGCATCCCCCTCCGTTAGCCCGACGACGCCGGCGAGGTTTCGGTCGAAATCGACCCTCAAGGCGGGATTGCGTGCCTGCTCCTGGATGCGGGGGTCGGCCACGCCGGCGACGTGCCGGATGCGCGCCAACAGAGCGTTGGCATAGGCGCGGTTGGCTTCGATGTCGGCGCCGATGACCTGCACGTCGAGCGGCGCGGGCGAGCCGAAGTTCAGAATCTGGCTGACGATGTCGCCCGGGAGGAACGAGAAGGTCACGCTGGGAAAGGCCCGCGGCAATCGCTCGCGCAGGATCTTGGTGAACGCCGCCGTCGTGGTCTCGCCCTCGCTCAGGGTCACCAGCATGTCGGCATCGAAGGTGCCGATGGTCCCGCTGTTGCCGTAGGAGATGTTGATACCGCTGTTGGGCAGGCCGATGTTGTTGACGACGCTGGTGACGCGGTCGCGCGGGAGGATCGCACGCACCCGCGTCTCGATCTGCCCGGTGAGCGCGGTCATCTCCTCGAGGCGTGTGCCGGTCGGCGCGCGGATGTGGATGCGCATCGCGCCTGCATCGGCAGAGGGGAAGAAGTCCCTGCCGAGCGAGGGCACCAGGGCAAACGACAGGAGGACGGCAATGAGGAAGCCGCCGGAGAAGGCGATCCGGTGGGCGAGCGCCAGCTTGAGCAATCCGAGGTAGCCACGCCGCAGCTGTTCGAAGCGCCTCTCGAAGCCGCGCTGGAAGCGGCCGAAGACGTTCAGCTTGCGCGCAGGATCATCGGCGCCGTGGGCGCCGTGTGCGTGCTGGTTGCGCAGGAGGAAGCGCGCCATGGTCGGCACGATCGTGTAGGTGAGGACGTAGGAGGCGATCATCGCGAACACGACGGCCATCGCGAGCGGCCGGAATAAGTAACCGGCGACGCCGCCCAGAGCGAGCAGCGGCACGAAGGCGATGCAGATGCAAAAGAGCGCGATCGTCGCCGGCGGCATGATCTCCTGTGCGCCCCGCGTGATGGCCGTGACGATGTCTTCCCCAAGTTCCTCCATGTGACGGTTGATGTTCTCGATCGTCACCGTCGCGTCGTCGACCAGGATGCCGACGGCCAGCGCCAGGCCGCCAAGCGTCATGACGTTGATGGTTTGGCCGAGCACGGAAAGGGCCGCGATGGAGCACAGCACCGCCAGAGGTATCGACACGGTGATGATGAGCGTCGAGCGCCAGCTGCCGAGAAACACCAGGATCATCAGGCCGGTGAGCGTGGCGGCGATCAGGCCCTCGCGAACCACCGCCGCGACGGACGATTTCACGAAGCCGGACTGGTCGGCGACGTAGCGCAGCTTCACGCCGGCCGGCAGGGTCGCCTGGATCGCCGGCAGGCGCGCCTTGACGTTGGCGATGATGTCGAGCGTCGAGGCACCGCCGATCTTCAAAACGGACATCAGGATGCCCTTCTGACCATCCAGCTCGACGACGTTGGTCTGCGGCGGCGACCCGTTGTGGACGTAGGCGACGTCGCGCATGAAGACGACGGCTCCATCGACGACTTTGATCGGCAGATCGTTGAACTCGTCGATCTTCTTTGGCGAGTCGTTGAGATCGACGATCCACTCGTAGGACCCGATCTTCTGCGTGCCGACGGGAGTGATCAGGTTCTGGCGCGCCAGCGCGGCGCCGACGTCGGTCGCCGACAGATTGTGAGCGTGGAGCGCACGCTGGTCGAGATCGATCTGGATCTGGCGCTGGGCCCCGCCGTAGGGGTAGGGCATCTGCGCGCCGGGCACGGTGGCGAGCTGCGGCCGGATGAAGTTCACCGCGAGGTCGAACAGCGCCGTCTGCGAGAGCGTTTCGCTCGACAGGGCGAGCTGGATGATCGGCACGCTCGAAGCGTTGTAGACGAGCATCAACGGCGGGGTGATGCCCGCCGGCAGCTGCTTGAGGATCGTCTGCGAGATGGAGGTCACCTGCGCCTGGGCGGCGTTGATGTCGACGTTGGACTGAAAAAAGATCTTGACGATGCCGTAGCCCGGCAGCGACTGCGACTCCACGTGCTCGATGTCGTTG
>CAXTFG010000179.1:0-5440 GCA_964243415.1 uncultured Beijerinckiaceae bacterium
TCTCGCGCACCGTCTCCCACATGCGCATCAGGTACTCGAAGTCGCGTTTGACTTCCGGCTTCGACCGCATCGCGCCCGCCGTGCGCAGGATCACGCCCATGCCGTCCGGGACTTCAAGCTCCTGCGCGATGGATTTCAGGCGCTGACGATCGCCGGCATCGGTGATCTTGCGCGAGATACCGCCGCCCCGCGCGGTGTTGGGCATCAGCACCGAATAACGGCCGGCCAGCGACAGGTAGGTAGTGAGCGCGGCGCCTTTGTTGCCACGCTCTTCCTTGACCACCTGGACCAGCAGGACTTGCCGGCGCTTGATGACCTCTTGGATCTTGTACTGCCGCCGGGGACGGTGAGACCGGCGCGGAATTTCTTCCATCGCGTCGCCGCCGACCTGGTCGACGTGCTCCTCTTCGTCTTGGTCTTCCGATTCGTCCGAATCATCGAAGGAGCGCTCGTGCCGCGCCTCGTGCTCATTGGCCGACCCGATATGGCCGGCTTCGGTAAGATCCGCCCTGGTCGGCGAGCCCGTATCGATGTCGGCATCGCTTGTCGGCGCGTGGTCCGACGGTTTGCCGGCTTCGCGATCTTCATCGACAGCAAGCCCCTCGGCGCCGTCTGCGGCCGGCGCAGCATCGCTTTGTGGCACCGTTGGCTCGGCAAGCACTGATCGATGCCGGGCCGCCGCAACCGGGTCGGCAACCGGCGCGGCCGGCACCGGAGCCGGTTCACTGTCGCCAGAAACGTCCAAGCTGTTGTGGATTTCGCTGGCGCGTTCGATCAGCTCGGCTGTCGGATCGTCGTAAGGCGGCGTTTGCGAGGCGTCGAGCTCCACCGGCCGGAGTTCGGGTTCGTCGCCCCCTTGTGGGTCGGCTTGCGCCGTCGACGGTGTCGGATCGGTGGCGTTCGACTCGACGGCATGACCGGATCGGCGCTCGCCGGCTTCGGTTTCGTCTCGCCGGCCGTCCCCTTCGGTCACAGCCTCGCTGACCACCTCGTCGCCGCCGTGTTGTGAGACTGCGACGGTTCGTTCGCCGCGGCGACGGCGGCTGCGGCGCGGGCGTCGTTCCTCCTCTTCCTCGTGCTCTTCACGCGCTTCGTCTTCGAGAAGAGCTTGCCGATCGCTGACCGGGATCTGGTAATAGTCGGGATGAACTTCGGAAAAGGCCAGGAAGCCGTGGCGGTTGCCCCCGTAGTCGACGAAGGCGGCCTGCAGCGATGGTTCGACCCGGATGACTTTGGCGAGATATATATTGCCCCGAAGCTGCTTTTTCGAAGCCGACTCGAAGTCAAACTCGTCGACGCGGCTGCCGCGGAGAACGACGACCCGGGTTTCTTCCGGATGTGTCGCATCGATTAACATCTTGTTGGGCATCGTGAACTCGTCGGAGCGCACCTTGGCCCCGCCTCATCGGGCGAGCCGGTGCGTCTCTGAAATAGAGGGAGGGAAGCGACCCTGAGCAGGGTCGCTGACTTGGAGGACACATGAGCCGTTCATGTCTTGAACGAACGCCATCGCCGACGCCTGACACACCAGGATGCAGAGGCAGGAACGAGCGACCGTCGGAAGCGTCCGCCGAAACCAGCGCATTCCAATCGTTCGATACCTTTTTTGCGGGACAGATCATGCCCTTCAAAGACCTATGCGTGGTGCCGGGGCACCCGAAGGGTTTGGCGAATGGCGAAACACCGTCAACGATTCGATCCGCCTTCCCGGGGTGAGAGGTCGCTCTGCAAGCAGACCCGCGCCCAAGAAGCAACCCGACAGCCGAGGCCGTCTTCGCTGAACCAAACACCATCTTGGCATAATCAGGGGCAGCACTTTTGGCAAGCGGTCCTGTGTCATGCACGCAACAGGCAGATCCAAGAACGAGCCGGCGATTTATAATGCGTTCACGCGATCGGTATAAAGCCGTAGGTCGACAGGGTCCGGTAATGGCCAAGGCGCGAGCTGGACCTGGCGGGGTAGGCGGATGGGCGATCGTCGTCGACTGTGGCGGGCTGCGCTGAGCGCTGGCGCTGCCGTCGCGCTGTGTGCCGCCGCTCCGGCCCAGGCGACTGGACTTATTGGCGCGCGTGCGGCGTCGCAGGCGGAACGGCCGACCGCCTTGCAACCAGTCGCCGAGGCGACCGCAGTAAGACTCGATAACCGGGCGGATGCCGCACAGCTCACCTTCGCCATGACCCGATCCGTCGAAGTGCAATCCTCCATCCTCGCCGCTCCGGACCGGATCGTCATCGACCTTCCCCAAACCGCCTTTTCGCTTGATCCCCAGGTCGGGACCCTCGGCTCCGGCCACCATCATCACGCCAACAAAGGCCTGATCGGGTCGTTTCGTTTCGGCCTGCTGGCGCCAGGCCGCTCGCGAATCGTCATCGACCTCGCGCGACCCGCCCGGATCGTGACCGCTTCGATACGCACCATAGATGGGCAACCGCGGCTCGTTGTGGACCTGGCCAAGACCGATCGGGCGTCCTTCGTCGCCTCGGCTCATCCGAGCGACACAACGACCCTGAAGGCGCCGACACCCCCGCAGCTCGCCGTAGCCGTTGCGGGCAAGCCGACCATCATCCTCGACCCGGGCCACGGCGGCCCGGATACGGGCGCCATGGTCAACGGCATCGTCGAGAAGGATGTTACGCTGGCCTTCGCCAAGATGCTCGCCGACCGGCTCGAATCGAGCGGCCACTTCAACGTCGTGATGACCCGCGCGACGGATGTCTTCATCCCCCTTGCCGAACGTGTCCGCATCGCGCGAAGTTCGGCGGCGGCGCTGATGATTTCGGTCCACGCCGATACCCTGCCGGAAACGGCAGATGTCAGCGGCGCCACAGTCTACACCGTATCCGACAAGGCCTCGGACGCCTATGCGGCGAAAGTCGCTGCGAAGGAAAACGAAGCCGATGCGGCCGTGGGCCTCGTCGGCCAGACCGGCGTCGCCGAGGTCAACGACATCCTGTTCGATCTCACCCGCCAGGAAACGCGCGCTTACAGCCACGTTTTCGCCCGCACGCTCGTCAATTATTGGAAGGTCGCTGGCCGGCTGAACAAGAACCCGCAGCGCGCCGCCGGATTCGTCGTCCTCAAAGCGCCGGACGTGCCCTCCGTGCTGCTCGAACTCGGCTATCTCTCGAGCCCAGTCGATGCCGCCTCCCTCACCTCGGACGAGTGGCGCACCAAGGCCACGACACGGATGGCGGAAGCGGTGGAGAGCTATTTCGCCGATCAGCGCGGCCCGGCCAAGGCCGCCGCCGGCGTCAGCCTTCCGCTCGTGCAGGCGAGCGCCGGCCAAGCCACAAGATAGCGCGCCGGCGCGCCGATGGTGGCTCGAACGCCACATCTTCGCTACAGTGATGCCCGATAGGTTTGGAACGACATGGATCGGTCCTCACAGGTCGATCGGGACACAAAAACGCCTCACGACATCGCGACCACGAGCTGGCTTGCCACATCGCTTGGTCCGGATCCGGCGACACCGCCTTTCGAAAGGCTAACGCACGTATGCGCCTGATTGCCCGCTTCCTCGGCCTGATCTTCGCGACCGGCGCGATCGTCTTCGTTGTCGGAGCGGTCGCCGCGTGCGGCGTGATCTGGAAGTACGAGCAGGAGCTGCCGGACTACACCCAGCTCAAGACCTACGAGCCGCCGGTCATGACGCGTGTTCACGCCGGCGACGGGACCGTGCTCGCCGAATATTCGCGCGAGCGACGGCTCTACCTGCCCTCGTCCGCCATTCCGGCGCTGGTAAAGGAAGCCTTCATCTCGGCCGAGGACAAGAATTTCTACACCCATACCGGAGTCGATCCGGAAGGCATCGCGCGCGCGGCCTTCGTGCTGGTCGAAGGGGGCCATCGCGTCCAGGGTGCCTCGACCATCACCCAACAGGTCGCCAAGAACTTCCTTCTGACGAACGAACGGTCGTTCGACCGCAAGATCAAGGAAGCCCTGCTCTCCTTCCGCATCGAGTCGGCCTACTCCAAGGAACGCATCCTCGAGCTGTACTTGAACGAGATTTACCTCGGGCTTGGCAATTATGGCGTCGCCGCCGCCGCCCTGAACTACTTCGGCAAGTCGGTCCACGAACTGTCCGTCGCCGAGGTTGCCTATCTCGCGGCGCTGCCGAAAGGGCCGAACAACTACCATCCCTTCCTCCATCGCGAGAAGGCCGTCGACCGCCGCAACTGGGTCATCGACCGCATGGTCGAGAACGGATACGTGTCGAAGGCCGATGGCGACAAGGCCAAGCAGGAACAGCTCGGCGTCACGCCGCGCGTGCTATCGCCCAACACGTATTACAGCGGTTTCTTCGCCGAAGAGGTGCGCCGCGAGCTCGGCGAGAAATACGGCGAGAAAAAGCTCTACGAAGGCGGCTTGTCCGTCCGCACGACCCTCGATCCCAAGATGCAGGGAATTGCCCGTAAATCGCTGGTCGACGGGTTGGTACGCTACGACGAGGCGCACGGCTTCCGTGGGCCGATGCGCCACATCGACATCACCGGCGATTGGGGGCCGCCGCTCGCCGACGTCCCGGCGCTCGGCGACGTGAAACCGTGGCGGCTCGCCGTCGTCATCGACATGAACGGCAACGACGCGCAGATCGGCCTGCAGCCCAAGCGCGACCCGGACGGCCGCGTGAATCGCGAGCGCGAGACCGCGACGATGGTGCAGACCGGTCTGCACTGGTCGCGCGGCACCGGCCGCAACGGCCTGACGACAGGCGACGTCGTCTATGCCGAGCCCATCGACGCGCATCCCGGCCAGTACCGGCTGCGCCAGATCCCCGAAGTCGGCGGGGCGATCGTTGCCATGGATCCCTATACCGGGCGTGTCTTCGCCATGGTTGGGGGTTTCTCGTTCGACCAGTCGGAGTTCAACCGCGCGACGCAGGCGATGCGCCAGCCCGGCTCCTCGTTCAAACCGATCGTCTATGCGACCGCGCTCGACAACGGCTACACGCCGTCCTCGATCGTGCTCGACGAGCCGATCTCGATCGACCAGGGCCCCGGCCTCGGTGTCTGGTCACCGCAGAACTTCGAGGGCAAGTCAGGCGGCCCGCACACGCTGCGCTATGGTGTCGAGCACTCCATCAACCAGATGACGGTGCGGCTCGCCCGCGACGTTGGGATGCCGCTGATCGCCGAATATGCCAAGCGCTTCGGCATCTACGACGACCTGCCGCCGTACTTGTCGTTTTCACTCGGCGCCGGCGAAACCACGCTGATGCGCATGACCACGGCTTACTCGATGCTGGCCAACGGCGGGCGCAAGATCAAGTCGACGCTGATCGATCGCATCCAGGACCGCTTCGGCCATACGATCTATCGCCATGACGACCGCGTCTGCCAGAACTGCAACATGCCGAAATGGGAGGCCGATCAGGCGGAACCGGCGCTCGTCGACAAGCGCGAGCAGGTGCTCGACCCGCTCACCGCCTACCAGATCACC
>CAXTFG010000180.1:0-5362 GCA_964243415.1 uncultured Beijerinckiaceae bacterium
CCTTCAGGCTGTCGACGCCGAACGGCTTGGTGATGAGGAAGGCCGGCTCGGGCGGTGCGCCGGTCAGGAACCGTTCGGGATAGGCGGTGATGAAGATGACAGGCACCGAGAAGGAGTCGAGGATCTGATTTACCGCCTCGAGGCCCGAACTACCATCGGCGAGCTGAATATCGGCGAGAATCAGCCCTGGGCGCTCCTTCGAGACCGCCCCGACGGCCTCGGCATGCGTTCGGGCGACATTGACGACGCGATGGCCCAACTCTTCCACCAGCGTCTGCAGGTCCAACGCAATGAACGGCTCATCCTCAATGATGAGGACATCTGTCCGAATCTGGTTGGCGATCTCCTTGCCGGCAGCATCGATCAGGCTCGCGGCCTCGGCCGGCGTGCAATCGAGGACTCGCGACACCTCACCGGTGTCGAAACCTTCGAGAGAACTGAGGAGGAAAGCGATTCGCGGCTGGAGCGAGATCGCTTCCAAATTGCGTCGCGCGCCGTGCTCGTCGCCTGAAAGTTCCAGCTGATCGGTGTGCTCGTTGACCGGCATCGACCGCCAAACACGCAGGAACGCCTTGTACAACGACGCCCTGACGTCGCGCCCCGCGTCGAAGCCCGTCGGATCGGCAACGATCGCTTCGAGCGTCGCCAACACGTAAGCGTCGCCCCCGGCTTGATTGCCCGTCAACGCCCGGGAAAACCGACGCAGGTAGGGAATGTGAGAGGCGATCGCTTGCGAAACAGACATCTAACCTCTTCCCTCCGACGCACGCGCCGCGGCCCTATCAAGCTGGGCAACGAAATGCTTCAAGGCTCAAAAAGGTTCCCGTTCAAGGGAACAATTTCTGACTTGCCGCGCTGCGTCTCACCTGCCAAATGGTCCGCAGCCAAGTGCACGTTCGTCTACCATCTTTCGAGTGTCAGTGTCTTAACGGAGTATGGTCTCCAATCAATGGTCGAATTGGAGAGACTTTGTTTCGATTTGGGTGCGAGTTTGCGTCCGTCGCGTGGCGCAACAACACTGAGGTAAGCCTTTGTCGTCCCTTCGTGTCAAAAAAACGGCTCCGAAACCCGACGTATCCGACCAGATCGGCAGGCAATTGCGGTCTGTTTACAACGACGTTCTCGCGCAGCCGGTGCCTGACAGGTTCCTCGACCTCCTGAAGGATCTCGATTCGTTGGCTGCGCCGGCACCCCATCTCGTGACTCAGACCAAGGCGGCGAAGTGACAGGGGATGTAGCCAAGGAACGTCCGCCCGCCAGCGCTCAGATGAAGGCAGATCTGATCGCCGTAATTCCGAACCTGCGCGCTTTCGCCGTCTCGCTCTGCGGCAACCCCGACCGGGCCGACGATCTCGTCCAGGAGACGCTGGTCAAGGCATGGAGCAACCTTGGTTCGTTCGTCGAAGGCACGAACCTGCCGGCGTGGCTCTTCACGATCCTGCGCAACATCTACTATTCCGAGTATCGCAAGCGCCGACGCGAGGTCGCCGATACCGACGGTGCCATCGCGGCCAAGCTCGCCGCAGCACCCTCGCAGCATGGCCACATGGATTTCCAGGATTTTCGCACCGCACTCCAGCGGCTGCCGACGGATCAGCGCGAGGCGCTGATCCTGATCGGTGCCTCGGGTCTTTCGTACGAGGAAGCGGCCAGCGTGTGCAATTGCGCCGTCGGCACCATGAAGAGCCGGGTGAACCGGGCGCGCAATCGTCTCGCCGACATGCTCGCGCTCCAGACCAGCGGGGAATTCGGCAACGACGGCGACTGGCAGGCGATCGACCCGATCTTCCTCGGCCAACGTTTCTCGCGCACCGGCAGCGATTGATCAGCAGGGCGACCGAATGACGAGCGACACGGCGGGTTCACGAGAGACCCGCTCCGAAACCGATAGTTTCGGCCCAATCGACGTCGCCGACGATCGGTACTGGGGCGCGCAAACCCAGCGCTCGAAGCAGAATTTCGCCATCGGCGGGCAGCATATCCCGACTCCCGTCGTGCATGCCCTCGCCATGGTCAAACGAGCTGCGGCGGAGGTGAACAGGGATCAAGGCCAACTCGACGCGAAGCTGGCCGACGCCATCGTCGCGGCCGCGAAACGGATCGAGTCGGGCGTCCTCGACGAGCATTTCCCGCTGGTCGTCTGGCAGACCGGTTCGGGCACGCAATCGAACATGAACGTCAACGAGGTGATCTCCAACGTCGCCAACGAGGCGCTCGGTGGCGAGCGGGGAACCAAGAAGCCGATCCACCCTAACGACCACGTCAACCGGGGTCAGTCGTCGAACGATTCGTTTCCGACGGCGATGCATATCGCTGCCGCCACCGAGATCGTGCACCGGCTCTTGCCCGCTCTCGACAAGCTTCATGACGCGCTGGCCGCCAAACAGCAGGCATTCGCGGCCATCATCAAAATCGGCCGAACCCATTTGCAAGACGCGACGCCCGTCACCCTCGGCCAGGAATTTTCTGGCTATGCTGCGATGGTCGCGAATGCCGAAGCCCGCATCAGGACGACTCTGCCGGGCCTCTACCAACTCGCGCAGGGCGGCACGGCGGTCGGTACCGGCCTGAACTCGAAGAAGGGGTTCGACATAGCGTTCGCGTCCAAGATCGCGGACTACACGGGACTCCCGTTCGAGACGGCGCCCAACAAGTTCGAAGCGCTCGCGGCGCACGACGCCCTCTCCTTCGCGCATGGCGCGCTGAACTCGCTCGCCGCCGGGCTCTACAAGATCGCGTGCGACATTCGGCTCGCCGGCTCCGGGCCTCGCTCGGGCATCGGCGAACTCCTTCTGCCGGAGAACGAGCCTGGCTCATCCATCATGCCGGGCAAGGTCAACCCAACCCAGGTCGAGGCCATGACCATGGTCTGCGCGCGCGTGATGGGTAACGAGACCACCGTCGCGTTCGCGGCGTCGCAGGGTCATTTCGAGCTCAACGTCATGAAGCCTGTGATCGCTTTCGCCTTTCTCGAAAGCGTGCGGCTTCTCGCCGACGCCGCCGATTCGTTTAGGGTCAATTGCATCGACGGTTTGATTGCAAATGAGATGCAGATAAAAGATCTGCTCGATCGCTCTCTCATGTTGGTCACCGCGCTGGCGCCGAGCATCGGCTACGATAACGCCACCAAGGTCGCGAAGACCGCGCACAAGAAGGGTACGACGCTTCGTGAGGAAGCTCTCGCGCTCGGCTTCGTGACGGCTGCTGAGTTCGACGCAATCGTTCGGCCTGAAACCATGCTTGCGCCAAGCGATTGATCCCTGCGGCTGGAGCCTCGCCGTTGATGCTCGTTTGTCAAGACCCTGAAAACGGGCGCCAAACGGACTTTTTGCGAACCTTGTCCTTCAATCGGCATTTGCTGCGAACGTAGGGCCGGTCACACCCTCTACGTTAAGCAGGATCGGTGTGGAGACGTGTTCCGCGCCGACCTCGCATAAGGGAGATGAAATGCGACAGATTTCGATGTCACTGGCGGCCGTCGGCGCTATCTGCTTTGGGTCAGCCGTCCAAGCGTTGCCGGCCTCCGCCCCAACACCCGCGGCGAGCCTGTCGCCGACGCTGATCGCGGAAGGTTGCGGGCCACGCTTCCATCGCGGACCCGAAGGCCGCTGTCTCCCGAACGAGGTGATCGCGCCGCGGCGTGAATGCCCCAGAGGCACCCACCTTGGGCCCGAAGGTCGAGAGTGCCGGCCGAATCTTTAGGCGTCCCAATGACGGGTGTCGCCGCTCGACGTCCGTAGCGACGAAGCGAGCCGGTCCCGTCAAAAGCGGGGCCGGCTTTCAGCGCCGGAGCGTCGCCTTGAACTCGCGAAGCTGATCGCGGTGCTCGATGGCGAGCCTGCGCGTTTCGTCGCCGACCGCGCCGTCGATGGCCTTGTCTGCAGCCGCGATGTCCTCGTCGAGCCTGCTGCCGTTGACCTCGTCCTTCGGCAGAGCTTGATCGGCGAGAATGGTGAAGCCTGATGGCGCCACGTCGGCGAAACCGCCGCGCACGAACATCTCCGCATCCTTGCCACCGCCCTTGATGCGCACCCAGCCCGGCTTCAGCGTCGTCATGAACGGCGCGTGGTCCTTGAGGACGGTGAACTCGCCCTCGATACCCGGCGCGACGACGGAGTCGACCTCGCCGGAAAACAGCAAGCGCTCGGGTGAGACGAGTTCGAACGGAAACGGGGCCATGGGAGGATCCTAGCGACGGCGGTCGGCGGCGAAACCGACAAGGAGACCGACGATGCCGCCGGCAATGGCATAGACGAACATATGTTGGCTCTGGCCGGACGTGATGCCGGCTGATGGTCCGGCCCTGACCGCGTTATCGTCGAATTCGATCGACGTCCCGCCAAGCCTAATCTCGGCCGCAGCGGGGCGAGTCACATAGCCGACCACGCCGCCGATCAACAGTCCAAGGAGCAGGAAAGCGACCTTCGCGTTCGGCGCCATCCGCCCTAGTTACTACTCTGCAGCTTGCGGGCCTTCTCTTCCGCCTCCTCGATGGTGCCGACCATGTAGAAGGCGGCTTCGGGAAGGTGATCGTACTTGCCCTCGACGAGACCCTTGAACCCCTTGATCGTGTCTTCGAGCGCGACCTGCTTGCCGTCCGAGCCGGTGAAGACCTTGGCGACGTCGAAGGGCTGCGAGAAGAAGCGCTCGATCTTGCGGGCGCGGGCGACCGTCAGCTTGTCCTCCTCCGACAGCTCGTCCATCCCGAGGATGGCGATGATGTCCTGCAGCGACTTGTAGCGCTGCAGCGTCTGCTGGACGCGCCGCGCGACGGCGTAATGCTCCTCGCCGACGACGAGCGGCGACAGCATCCGCGAGGTCGAATCGAGAGGGTCGACGGCGGGGTAGATGCCCTTCTCGGCGATCGAGCGCGACAGCACGGTGGTCGCGTCGAGGTGGGCGAAGGAGGTCGCCGGCGCCGGGTCGGTCAAATCGTCGGCCGGCACGTAGATCGCCTGCACGGAGGTGATCGAGCCTTTGGTGGTGGTGGTGATGCGCTCCTGCAGCGCGCCCATGTCGGTGGCCAGCGTCGGCTGGTAGCCGACCGCGGACGGAATGCGGCCGAGTAGCGCCGACACTTCCGAGCCGGCCTGGGTGAAGCGGAAGATGTTGTCGACGAAAAACAACACGTCCTGGCCCTTGTCGCGGAAGTCCTCGGCGATGGTGAGCCCGGTCAGCGCGACGCGGGCGCGGGCGCCCGGCGGCTCGTTCATCTGCCCGTAGACCAGAGCGCACTTCGAGCCTTCGGCCGAACCGCCGTGCTCGTGCGGGTCGACGTTGACCTTCGACTCGATCATCTCGTGATAAAGGTCGTTGCCCTCGCGGGTGCGCTCGCCCACGCCGGCGAAGACGGAATAGCCGC
>CAXTFG010000181.1:0-454 GCA_964243415.1 uncultured Beijerinckiaceae bacterium
GTCGGGATGTGGTTCACCGATCGCACCCATGGCCTGCAGTTCAAGGCCGACACGCTGAAGACGACGACGCCGACGACGGTCGAGGGCATCGCCCGCTATCTCGGCTCCGGCATGGTTCGCGGGATCGGTCCCAAGCTCGCCGAGCGGATCGTCCGTCTGTTTGGGCTGGAGACGTTCGAGATCATCGAAGCGGATCCGGGCCGGCTTGAAGAGGTGTCCGGTATCGGCACCTTCCGAGCTGGCAGGATTGCGGCGGGATGGGCCGAGCAGAAGGCCGTGCGCGACATCATGGTTTTCCTGCACGGACACGGTGTCAGCACGTCGCGCGCTGTGCGCATCTTCAAGACGTATGGCTACGACGCCATCGCGGTCATGACCGAAGATCCCTACCGGCTCGCCCGTGATATCCGCGGCATCGGTTTCCGCAGCGCCGACGCGATCGCGATGCGGCTTG
>CAXTFG010000181.1:464-5309 GCA_964243415.1 uncultured Beijerinckiaceae bacterium
GGCTTGGGTTGACCAGGGAGTCGCCGCTCCGATTGCGGGCTGGGATCTCCTACGCGCTGCAGACCTCCACCGACGAGGGACATTGCGCTCTGCCGGTGGAGGAACTCGTTCGCTTGGCGGTGCCGCTGCTCGAGGTGGCCGAAGCGCCGCTCCGCATCGCGATCGAAGGCGAACTCGCCGGCGGCGATGTCATCCTCGACAGCATCGAGGACGAACCCTGCCTGTTCCTACGCGGCCTGCACGGTGCGGAACGCGATATCGCCGAGCGGCTGACGACGCTCTCCCGCGGCACACCTCCTTGGCCGCAGATCGATGCGGAACGTGCGGTGCCTTGGGTGGAGGCGCGCACCGGCAAGATCCTTTCGGCCTCGCAGCGCGACGCCGTCGGCTTGGTTCTGCGCTCCAAGGTGGCCGTCGTTACCGGGGGACCCGGCGTGGGCAAGACCACGCTGCTCGACACGATCCTCCGCGTCCTCGTCGCCAAGGGTGTTCGCATCCTGCTCGCAGCACCAACGGGGCGCGCGGCCAAGCGGATGAGCGATCAGATCGGCATCGAGGCGAAGACCATTCACCGCCTGCTGGAGATCGACCCGAAGAACGGCGGCTTCCGCAAAGGCGTCGACGATCCGCTCGAGTGCGATCTCCTGGTGCTCGATGAGACCAGCATGGTCGACGTGCCGCTGATGAATGCGATCACCAAGGCGGTGCCGAAGCGAGCCGGCCTGCTTCTCGTCGGCGACGTCGATCAGCTTCCTTCGGTCGGAGCCGGCCGAGTGCTAGCCGACGTGATCGACTCCGGGGCGGTCACCGTGGCACGCCTGACGGAGGTCTTTCGGCAGGCCGCCGACAGTCGCATCGTCGTCAACGCGCACCGCATCAACGCCGGCCAGATGCCGGAGTGGCCGAAGTCGGGCGTAACCTCGGACTTCTACTTTGTCGAGTGCACCGATCCCGAGAACGGCGCTGCCAAGGTCGTGGAGATCGTCCGCGATCGCATCCCGCGCCGCTTCGGTCTCGACCCGATCCGCGATGTCCAGGTGCTGTGTCCGATGCAGCGCGGCGCGCTCGGCGCCCGTGCGCTCAACGCCGACCTGCAGAAGGCCCTGAACCCGGACGCGCCGACCCGCGTCGAGCGCTTCGGGTCCGCCTTCCTGCAGGGCGACAAGGTCATGCAGATAGAGAACGACTACGACAAGGAGGTCTTCAATGGCGATCTCGGCATGATCACCGCGATCGATGAGGAGGAGGGCGTGCTTCGCGCCTCGTTCGACGGACGTGTGGTCGAATACCCTTTCGGCGAGCTCGACACCCTTGTGCCGGCCTACGCCACGACGATCCACAAGTCGCAGGGCTCGGAGTATCCGGCGGTCGTGATTACTCTGGCTACCCAACATTACAAGATGCTGCTTCGCAACCTTCTTTACACCGCAGTCACGCGGGGCAAGCGTCTCGTCATTGTCGTTGGCCAGCGACGCGCACTCGCCATTGCGGTTCGCACGACTGATGCAAGGAAACGCTGGACCAAGCTCGACGAGTGGCTGCGGCAGAGAATGCAGCCTGGCAGGGGCTGATGAGGACCTGGAGGAAACAGCGAACTGGCGACGTGGCGTTTGGACTTTGCCGCCCGGCCTTGCGCTCGGCAAAATCAATCGCGCGAAATACGTCATGATCGGGAGGCCGACAATGCCGTGCTCATGTTCCGAAAGCCCTATTGCGCGGTCGCGCGACAGCGGCCCGTTCAGCATCTATCGACGGAGCGGCTGTCGATCGGAGAGCCGCTCCCTGCACTCGACGACCGAAATCCGACGCGCTCCTTGAGGCCAGCTTCGACCGAAGCCGCCCGTCAGCAGTGCGCCAATCTCGGCCATTCAGAGCCTCTGAAGCCACGTCAGAAGCGGTCATTCGTTTCGGGCCTTCAATACCATTCCAGGCTCGGATAGTCGGTATAGCCGCGTGCGTCGCCGCCATAGGCGGTGGCGTAGTCGAACGCGTTCATGTCGGCGCCGGCTTTGATGCGCTCGGGCAGGTCGGGGTTGGCGATGTAGAGGCGACCGAAGGCCACCGCATCGGCCGATCCGTCTGCAACGAGGGCCGCGGCTGCGTCCGGGCTCAGGCCGCCGTTGACGATTACCGATCCGTTGTAGTGCGGCTTCACGTCGGCAAGGATCTGCGGCAGCGCCGGCTTGCCGGTGGCGAACGCGACGGTGTCGGCGAGGTGCACATAGCCGATCGCTCTCGCATCGAGCATCGCCGCCGCATGCGCGTAGGTCGAGGCCGGATCCTCATCCATGGCGTGGTTGTAGGGCGCATAGGGCGAGAGGCGCACGCCGACGCGCTGCGGCGCGAACGCGGAGATCGCCGCCTCGACGACCTCCTGCAGGAAGCGCACGCGGTTCTCGACGGAGCCGCCGTAGCGGTCGGTCCGCTGGTTCGTCGCGGACGACAGAAACTGGTGCGGCAGATAGCCGTTGGCCGAGTGGATCTCGACCCCGTCGAAGCCGGCTGCCTTGGCGTTCGCGGCGCCGACGCGATATTCCTCGACGATTGCTTCGACCTCGGCGGTGGACAGCGCGCGCGACGGTGTCGCCTTGATCTTCACGTAGTGACCGTTGGCGAGCAGGCCCCAAACTTCGAGCGCATCCTGGTCGTCGTTCACGCCCGACGGCGAGACCGGCTCGTGACCGTCGAGCAACCCCTTGGCGCCCACTCGGCCGCCATGCCAGAGCTGCATGAAGATGCGGCCACCTTTGCCATGGACCGCCTCGACGACACGCGCCCATCCCTCGACCTGGTCGGCACGCCAGATGCCCGGCGCGCACTCGAACGCACAGGACAGCGGCCCGACGTTGGTCGCCTCGGTGATGATCAACCCGGCGGAGCCTCGCTGCGCGTAATATTCGACGTTAAGCGGGCCCGGGACGCCCGACGCGCCGGCGCGGGACCGCGTCAGCGGCGCCATGACGATGCGATTGGGACAATCGAGCCCCGCGATGCGCACGGGATCGTTGAGGGTGGGGGCCTGCGACATGGAGTGCTCCTGGTCTCGCGTTCTCTTCAATAAAGCCTTCAGGCGGGAAAGCGATCGCCGAACATCGGATGGCCGCCGGCTGACGACGTCTGCGAGACCTCGTCCTGGATGACGTCCCAATGCTCGACCAGCACGCCGTCCTCGAGCCGGCAGATGTCGACCACGACCCAATTGGCCGGCTGGCCGATGTTCGAAAACCTGCCGTGGAGCATGACATAGTCGCCCTCGGCGACCGCGAGCTGGTGCTCGTAGCGCAGCTCCGGCGCGGCCTTGATCACGCCGAAGAGACCGTCCCGCCCAGCCGGCACATGCGCACTGTGCTGCACGTAGTGCGGCGACCAGTATCTCTTCGCGCTCGCGACGTCCTTGAGATTGAACAGCGTGTGAAAGGCTTCGAGAACGATCGCCTTGTTTTGCTCGGGCGTCATGGACTGCTCCTCATGGTCGAAAAGGTCGGCGGCAGCTCTGGTTCGCCGTCATTCAAGGTCGATCGCTCAGCTGAAGACGAGCTGCCCGAAACGCCCCGTAAATCCTCTGATCGCGTCACTGCACTAGGCGCGTCGGCTCGGCGCCGGATCGACGGAGCGCCTCCTCGAGCGTCATGCCTGCCGCTGCGCCGCCTGATCGTCATGGTCGACCTTGCCGAGCTTGCCCGGGTTCAGGTTGACGCCGGCGCGGACACGCCAGGAAGGGTCATAAGCAACTCCGTACGGCGGGTCTGAGACCATCAGGGCTGGGGTGACACCATCCAGCGCCCTGGCCACATCGTCGGCGTTCGTGGCGTCGCCGCAGACCAGCCTGTGCCCGCCGAGGATCCACACGTCGCCCAAGCGGCTTACCGGGTCCGCCGGAGCCTCCGGCACGTCGTCGGGGTCCGTCAACCCCGCCGCCGCATCCATGGTCACCGATCGTCCTTGCTGCCGTAGCCGAGCGGCAGCGGGCCACCGACCCAGAGGCCCTTGCGCTTGGAGGCAGCGATCTTGTCGCGGACGCGCTCGCCGATCACCTCGCGCTCGAACTGCGCGAAGGAGAGCAGCACGTTGAGCGTGAGCCGCCCCATGCTCGGCCTCGACCGTGAACTCGATGTCTACGGCATCCTTGTAGAGGCCCTCCAAAACCGTCCCGTAGCGGGTGAGGGAGTCAGCCAAGTCGGTGCCGAGACCGCCAGGGCTCATCGCGCAACCCAACGCGATCTCGAGCCGAAAGGAGAAGCGAGACGGTCTGTGCCATCGTGGAAGACACGCACGGATCGATGCGGGCGATCAGGACGGCGATCGGCGCGACGACGATCAACCCGGACTTGCTCACCTGCGCGGAGAAGCTCCAGTACGAAGGATCTTCGTCGCGAAGAAACCAACGCCGACATCCGACTTCGCCGCTTTGACGGGTGCAAATAGGAGCGGTTCCGCGCAACACTCTGCGGCATTGGGGAGACCTTCCGTCATCAGGCAAGTCGTTCTCGCAAACAACTTTCACAGATCCGGAGCCCCGATGCACCTCAGCACGGTGAGATATCCGACCAACAGGCTGCATCACGATCCTGGCCAGCCTACATGGGTCAGGCACGATTGCCGCTGGTCGTCTCGAATGGCCCACCCCTAGCCCGGATATCTCACCGGGGCATTTACGAGGATGGTGTTGCGGCGTGTTTTGCGCGGGAGCCGAGTGGGACCGTGGCGCGGTGAGCGCCTTTGTCCTGGTGATGAGGTTGGGGGTGCTCCGGTGGGCCGGGGATTTCTGCGGCTTGTGACGCGGAGCGGCGGCGTCCGGCAAGCTGCGGTGCGCTTTGAAGCGGATGCGATAGGGCGCGGGTATTC
>CAXTFG010000182.1:0-5272 GCA_964243415.1 uncultured Beijerinckiaceae bacterium
CTGCCATCCTGTCGAACGGGTCGGGAGCCATGCTGGCCAACGCCACGCGCGCGGCCGGGCTCGGCGAGCTCCTCGACGCGGTCCTCTCCGTCGATGCGCCGAAGACCTACAAGCCGATGCCGGGAGTCTACGGCTTGGTCGGGCAGAGGTTCGGGACAGCCCCGGACGAAGTCATGTTCCTGTCGTCCAATCGCTGGGATATCGCCGGCGCCAAGGCATTCGGTTTCGCGACGACCTGGGTCAACCGGACCGGCAAGCCCGACGAGTACGTCGACCTGCCGCCCGACCGGGTCGTTCAATCGCTCGAAGAGCTGCCATGACGGCCCCGATCCCCGCGCGAGCGCAGGAGGTCGAGGACGGTGAAAGCCCTCGACCGATCGCCCAGGTTCCGTCCCGCGTCATCACGCTCGACGGCGTCGTCGTGCGCGAAGGCGAGCACACGGTGGCCGTCGAGGTCGCCGTGCAGGTTTCGTTCGCCGACGTCCCTTTCGCGGTGATGATGCTGACCCCGTCCGACCTCGTCGATTTCGCCTACGGCTTCAGCCTGACGGAAGGCATGATCGAGCGGGCGGCCGAGATCCGGGAGGCGCGCGTCGCGGAACTGCCGGATGGCTTGGCGCTCCGCATCTCGCTTGTCGGCGACAAGCTGCACAAGCACCTCGCCCGGCAGCGCGCGATGACCGGACGAACCGGCTGCGGCGTGTGCGGAATCGACGACATCGAGGCGCTGCGGCGCGCCCGCGGCAGCGTTGTGGAAGCCGAGCCGGTCGCGATCGAGCCGATCGCTCGGGCGTTGCGCGCCCTCGACGAGCGGCAAGATCTCAACCTGCGCACGCGCTCCGTCCATGCGGCGGCCTGGGCCGATCGAGCGGGGACGATCCTGCACGTGCGCGAGGATGTCGGCCGCCACAACGCGCTCGACAAGCTGATCGGCGCTCTTCTCCGCGCCGCCGTCGATTCGCGCGACGGATTCATCCTGATCACCAGCCGCTGTTCGTTCGAGATGGTTGAAAAGGCTGCGACGTTCGGGGCGCGCATCCTCGTGGCGATCTCGGCGCCGACGTCGCTCGCCATCGAGAGGGCGCAGGCCCTCGACCTGACGCTGTGCGCGATCGCCCGGCGGGATACCTTGACCGTTTTCCATGGGTTCGACCGGATCGAGCCGAAAGGCGGTTGATAAGCTCGCCGATCTTCACGCCGACTTAACCACGTCTTGGTCTAGTGGGCGCGTGATCAACGGTTCGAAGGTCGGATGTTCAGCTTCAGGAGAACTCCGCCGATTTCGCCCGAAGGCGGAGCGCTGAAGCCGGAGCCGCCGCGGCCCATGTCGGTCCCCGTCGTCCGCGACACCGCCGAGACCCGGCGTGCCTCCGAAAACGACCTGTTCTCCGGGATCGGCAAGGCGACCGAAACCAATCTGTCGCTTGGCGGCATCTTGCACGACGCGATCGCGCTGGTCGACGAGATGGCCGCCTTCTCCGGCGACTTCGAGACGTCGGCCGAGATGATGCGCACGCGCGCCGACCTGTTCGTCGCCTCCGTCTGCAACCTGCAGAGCCAGAGCGACGTCATCGAGGAGCGCCTGGCGGCGGCGGCGGGAGCTGTCGAGCGCGCGCAAATGCGCTCGCGGTCCGCCCTCGCCAGCGTCGAAGACCTCGCTTCATCCATCGATCAGATCGAGCGGGTGGTGAAGATGATCGCCGGCATCGCGACGCAAACCAATCTGCTCGCCCTTAACGCCACCATCGAGGCGGCGCGGGCGGGAGCCGCCGGGGCCGGCTTCCGCGTCGTCGCGGGGGAGGTCAAGTCGCTGTCGCAGCAGACGCAGCTTGCGACCGACGAAATCGTGGCGTCCGTCAAGCGGATCCGCGAAAGGGCCACCGCGAACACGACCGAAGTCAAGGACTTCAAGTCCACGATCGGCAGCCTGGAAGACATGTTCACGGCGGTGCGGGCCGCCATGATCTCGCAGGGCGAGCAGACCCGCGAGATCGGGCTGGGATCGGAGAATGTCGCGACGCTGGCGCAGAAGCTGCGCGCCAGCGCCAGCCGCATGCAGACCCTCGGCGGGACGGTGCGGACGATGACCTCCGCCGCCGAGCAGGCCGCGGCCAAGGCGCGGCACGCCTTCGCCCGCTTGACAGAACAGGCTGTGATCGTGCTGCGGCAGGGCAACGGTCGCGCCGAGAACGAGAACGATCGCTGGCCCGTCATGCGCAGCGGCACCCTGCACCGGAACGGGACGAGCTTTCCGATCCGCGTGATCGACCTGTCGCCGGACGGCCTGCAGATTGAGACGCCGCCGACGCTGCCCGAAGGCGCGCTCGGCGAGACGGTCCGCGTCGACGTGGACAAGGTCGGATCTTTCGCCATCCGGCTCCTGACGACGACGATGTCCGGCTTCGAAGCCGTGCTCGTGGACCCCTCGGCGACCTTGAAGGCGCATATCGCGACCGAGGTCGAGCGCTTGCGCGTGATCTACGTCCCCTATGTCGAACGCGTTAAGCAGGTGGCGCGCGACGTCGAGCACCTCCTCGAGAAGGCCCTCGACACCGGCGTGCTGTCTCCCGCTGCGCTGTTCGATACCAGCTACGTCCGGGTCGGCACTGCGGAACCGGCCGAGTATCGTAATGCGGCGGTCGAGGCGCTCGAGCAGATAGCGAGCCCTTGTATGGAGCGTGAACTCGACGTTGCACCCACGCCTGATTTCTGTCTGCTCCAGGATCGCAACGGCTACAACCCCGTGCATAACCTGCGTTACTCGCTGCCGCGCCGCGTGGACGATGTGAAGTGGAACCTCCGCCATTCCCGCATGCGTCGGATCTTCGACCATCGCGTCGGCATGACGGCGTCGCGCAACCTGAGGCCTTACCTCGTGCAGAGCCATGTCCGCGACATGGGCGACGCGATCGAGATGCGCATGGAGTTCGATGCGCCCGTCTTCGTCAAAGGTCGCCATTGGGGCGCCGTGCGCATGGCCTATCAGCTGACCGAGAAGTGATCTTAAGTTCCTTGCCGTATCGGCCCGACCTGTCCCGCTAGTCCGACGAGCAGCTGCGAAGGGCGGAACCCTCGCGCGGCTTGTGAGGCGCGCGCCGGATGCTACCCTCGGCGCTCTCGATTCGTCGGTTTCGCCCGGTTCAGGACCGCCATGTTCCCCAAGCCTCAACCGCTCTTGAAGCCTAACACCTACGCCTACGAGTCGCAGCCGATGGTGAAGGCCACTGGCTTCCGCGAGTACGACGCGCGCTGGCTCTTCGAAAGAGAGATCAATCTCATGGGCGTGCAGGCCCTGGGCCTCGGGCTCGGCACGCTGATCCACGAGATGGGGATCGAGCCCAAGCTCGTCACGGGCCACGATTTCCGGTCCTATTCCGCGTCCATCAAGCACGCTCTGGTCGTGGGCCTGATGGCCGCCGGCATCCGGGTGCACGACATCGGGCTCGCGCTGTCGCCGATGGCTTATTTCGCGCAATTCGAGCTCGATTGCGCGGCGGTTGCGATGGTGACGGCCTCGCACAACGACAATGGCTGGACGGGCGTGAAGATGGGGGTGCAACGCCCGGTCACGTTCGGCCCGGACGAGATGGGGCGCCTGCGCGACATCGTGCTCTCGGGTGCCGGTCGCTCCCGCGACGGTGGGGCTTACGTCTTCGAAGCCGATTTCCCCCGGCGTTACCTCGCCGACCTGACGACCCGGCCGAAACTGAAACGCAAGATCAAGGTGGTCGCGGCCTGTGGGAACGGGACGGCGGGGGCGTTCGCGCCGGGTCTGCTGGAAGAGCTCGGCTGCGAGGTGGTGCCCCTCGATACGGAACTCGACTTCACGTTCCCGCGCTACAATCCCAACCCCGAAGACCTCGACATGCTGCATGCCATGGCCGACGCGGTGCGGGAGCACGGCGCCGATCTCGGCCTCGGCTTCGACGGGGACGGCGACCGCTGCGGCGTCGTCGACAACCTCGGCGCGGAGATCTTCGCCGACAAGATCGGCGTCATGCTCGCGCGCGACCTGTCGTCGTTGCACCGGAACGCGAAATTCGTCGTCGACGTGAAATCGACCGGCCTCTTCGCCACCGATCCGGTGCTGAAAGCAAACGGTGCGACGGCCGACTATTGGAAGACGGGTCACTCCTACATCAAACGCAGGGTCAGCGACCTCGGCGCCTTGGCGGGGTTCGAGAAGTCCGGTCACTTCTTCTTCAACATGCCGGTCGGGCGCGGCTACGACGATGGCTTGGTGACGGCGATCACGATCCTCGACATGCTCGACCGCAATCCCGCGAAGACGATGGCCGACCTCTATGCAGATCTGCCGAAGACCTGGGGCTCGCCGACCATGTCGCCGCATTGTCCCGACGAGGTCAAATACGGTGTCATCGAGAAGGTGACGGCCCGCATCGAAGCGATGGCGTCGCGCGGCGAGACGATCGTCGGGCAGCCGATCCGCGAGGTGACGACGGTCAACGGGGTCCGCGTCACGGCTGCCGACGGCACCTGGGGGCTCGTCCGCGCCTCTTCGAACAAGCCGGAGCTCGTCGTGGTCGTGGAGAGCCCGACCTCGGAGGCCAACATGCGCGCGATGTTCCGCGCCGTCGATGGGCTCCTGCGCGAGAATGCCGGCGTCGGCGACTACAACCAGACGATCTGAGAGCGACGCTGGGTCCCGTCAGCGCGCCGGCGACAGCAGCCCCGGTCCCGTCGGCGCAGCCGCGCCCGACAGGCGTGAGGTATGAGCTTGGGCCTGACCGGAAACGCGCCCGATGTAGGTCTCGTCGTCGCCCAAGCGCTCGGTCGGCTGGCACCGGGGTGAACAGCTATAGGACTCGCGCGCCAGTCCCCGTTGGACGATCAGCGCATCGGTGCTGTTGATGACCTGGATCATCGACTGAGCGACGGGGTTGCCCTTGCTGTCGAGAGCGATGAAGTTGGTTTGCCCGAACGACCGCGGCGTCAAGATCATGATGTTGTTCTGCTTGAGCAGCGTGACGTCCGCGATCGTCGGATTACCGATGATCAAGGTTTCGGTGCCCGCGGGGATCTTGACGAGACGCGCCTGGTCGACGACGGCGACGATGGGAGAGTCATCTGCACGCGCGGCAGGAGCGGAGAAGGTCCATCCCGCCATCGCGAGGACGGCACACGCCCCACGGACGTGTCTTTCGAACAAACGCATCTCGATGACCTTACGCGTACGGCAACGGCCTGATTATAGGAGGCCCGACGGTTAAAGATCCGCTAACAAGCGAGGGACGCACAGAGGCTCGTCAGA
>CAXTFG010000183.1:0-5147 GCA_964243415.1 uncultured Beijerinckiaceae bacterium
ACACCGTCGAACTTGCCGCCGGTCGGCTGCGTATCGAGGTGGCTGCCGATCGCGATCGGGGCGAGATCGGCATGCCGACCGGGGCGCCGCGCGAACATGTTGCCGACCTCGTCGATCGTCACCGTGCAGCCCAGGGCCTCGACCGAGCCGCGGAACCAGTCCCGCACGGCACGATCGTCGTCGCTCAGCGCGAGCCGGTTGATGCCGCCGCCGGCGCAGGCGCCGAAAGCGGCCGTCTGCTGGATGCTCTCCCAAAGCCGGGCGGCATCAATGGTCAGGTTCTGCATGCCATCCTCTCCGGGTACGTCGACGGGCCTGCTAATGCGCCATTGCCACCCAGTGCCCCGGGGCGACCTCGTTCAGTTCATGCGTTTCTGCGCGTGCCGGCGCCACATCATCGGCAGCACCTTTCAGTCGCGCGCGCTCCGCGGCCGGGTCGGCGAGCGGGACGGATCTGAGCAGGCGGCGCGTGTAAGGGTGGCGCGGATCACCGTACAACGTCTCGCTGTTCGCCACCTCGACGATGCGGCCATGCCAGAGCACCGCCACGCGATGGCAGAGATGGCGCACCATGCGCAGGTCATGCGAGATGAAGAGATACGACAGCCCGAGCTCGTCCTGCAGATCCTGCAGTAAGTTGACCACCTGGGCCTGGATCGACACGTCGAGCGCCGCGATCGGCTCGTCCGCCACGATGAAGCTCGGCTTCAGCGCGATGGCGCGGGCGATGCAGATCCTTTGGCGTTGGCCGCCGGAGAACTGGTGGGGGAAGCGGCTGGCGAAACGAGGGTCGAGCCCCACGCGGTCGAACAGCCCGGCGACGGTGTCACGGGTTTCGGATCGGGAAAGGCCCGGCTGATGGAGCCGGAACGCCTCCGCCACGTAGGTGCCGGCCGTCATGCGTGGATTTAGGGCGGCATAGGGATCCTGGAAGATCATCTGAATGCGGCGGCGCATGGCGCGCATGCGTCGCGGTGGCAGCGTGGCAAGATCGACGCCTTCGAACGCGACGGTGCCCGACGTCGGCGGGTTCAGCATGGTGACCGCACGACCGATCGTCGATTTACCGGAGCCGGACTCGCCGACGAGACCGAGGGTCTCGCCGGGCCTGATGTCGAAGCTGACGTTCTCGACCGCGCGAAAGACCTGTCCTTCGCCGCCCCACCATTGCCGCAGCGGATAGTGTTTGCTCAGGCTTCGCACGGAGAGGACGGGGTAGGGCGCGGAGGAGGTGTTCACGGCGCATCCGCTTTCTCTCGCGCGAGAAGCGCGGGGAGGTCGTACCAGGCAGCGACGAGATGGCCGGGCGCTGCGCCGTCCGCCTGCCGAAGCGGCGGCGTCTCGATCTGGCAGCGCGGCGTCGCGTAGCCGTTGCGCGGCGCGAAGGGATCGCCGGGCGGCGGATTGCGCATGTCGGGTGGGGCGCCTTCGATCTGGCGGAGCCGATGGCGCCCGGCGCCGCCATCCCCGACATCGGGCAGGGAGCGCAGCAGGCCCAGGGTGTAGGCACTGCGCGGGTCGGCGAACACGGCATCGACGGCGCCGCGTTCCATGATGCGGCCGGCGTACATCACCTGCACCGTATCGGCGATGCCGGCGACGACGCCGAGATCGTGCGTGATCCAGATGATCGCCATGCCGAGCTCCCGCTTGAGCTCTTGCACCAGAGCGAGAATTTCGGCCTGGATCGTAACGTCGAGGGCTGTCGTCGCCTCGTCGGCGATCAGCAGTTTCGGCCGACATGACAGCCCCATGGCGATCATCACGCGCTGGCGCTGGCCTCCCGAAAATTCATGGGGATATTGGTCGAGCCGCGCCGCCGCATCGGGGATGCGCACGAGGTCGAGCAGCTCCCGCGCCCGCGCCCGCGCGGCACGGCGATCGAGCCCGAGGTGAATGCGCAGCGGTTCGACGATCTGGGCCGCCACCGTCATGCCCGGATTGAGCGAACTCATCGGATCTTGGAAAACGAAGCCGATGCGGCCGCCGCGCACCCGACGGAGGTCGCGCTCCGGCAACTTGAGAAGGTCCCGGCCCTCAAAAAGTACGCTGCCGCTCGTGATGCGGCCCGGCGGGCACGGGATCAGGCCGAGCATCGCCAGGACGTGCACGCTCTTGCCGGAGCCGGATTCGCCGACGATGCCGAGCGTTTCGCCCGCTCGCAGGACATAGGACACCCCGTTGACGGCGTGGACCGTGCCGCCGTCGACGGCGAACTCCACGGCGAGCTCGCGGACATCGAGCAGGATGTCGTCGGACGGCACGCCCATGCCTCAGGTCCGCTCGCGAGGATCGAGCGCGTCGCGCAGGCCATCACCGAGCAGGTTGAAGGCGAGCACGGTGACGAAGATCGAGAGGCCGGGCCAGATCGCCATCCAGGGCGCGTCGTCGAGGAAGTTCTTCGCCGTATTGAGCATCGATCCCCAAGACGGGTCGGGCGGCTGCTGGCCGAGGCCGAGGAAGGACAGGCTCGCCTCGGCGATGATTGCCGCGGCGATGGTCAGCGTCGCTTGTACGAGGATCGCCGGGACGACGTTGGGCAGGATGTGACGCAGCGCAATGCGCCAGGGCGGATTGCCGACAGCGCGGGCGGCCTCGACGAACTCCTCGGCGGCGACTGCCTGCACCTGCGACCGCGTCAGCCTGACGAAGGTCGACGTCGCGGACAGGCCGATCGCGATCATCGCGTTGGTGAGACTCGGCCCGAGAAAGGCCGCGAGCGCGATGGCCAGGATGAGGAAGGGGATGGCAAGAAGCGCATCCGTCAGTCGCATGATCAGGATGTCGACGATCCCGCCGGCGTAGCCCGCGACGAGACCGAGCGGCAGGCCGAGAGACACCGCCAGCGCGACCGAGACGAGCCCTGCGCCGAGGCTCGCACGCGAGCCGAAGATGATTCGCGACAGGACGTCGTGCCCGACCTCGTCGGTGCCCATGAGGTGCGCCGCGCTCGGCGCCGCACGGATCGAACCCCAATCCGTCGCGGTAGGGTCGAAGGGCGAGAGCCAGTCGGCCAAGCCAGCCATCGCCAACAGTATCACTACGACCGCAAGACCGACCATCGCGGTGGGGCGGGATCGCAACCGTCTCCAGAACGCGCGGAACCGACCATCCTCACGTTTCGTCGCCATCCCGTTTAACTTGGATGGCGCAGGGGAGCGTGCGGGGCCCAGATCGATAGCATCGCGGCCGAGATCGGTCATGCTCGGCGCAGCTTCGGATTGAGCAGCACGGCCAGAACGTCGGCAGCGAGGTTGAGAGCGACGTAGGTTGCTGCCGTGCAGATCACGACGCCCTGGACAGTCGCGTAATCGCGGTTGAACACGGCGTCGACCATCAGCTTGCCAAAGCCGGGGACGGAAAATACCTGCTCGGTCAAGATGGCGCCGGACAGGAGCTGCCCGAACTCGAGGGCGGCGAGCGTGATGACCGGAATGGCCGCGTTCGGCAGCGCATGGCGCAGAAGGACGCGCAGGCCAGAAACGCCTTTGGCGCGGGCGGTGCGGACGTAATCGCTGCCGAGCACGCCAAGCATCGCCGCCCGGGTGTGCCGCATCATGATCGCGGCAATGGCGTTGCCCAGCACGAAGGCCGGCATCGCCATCGATTTCAGATTGTCCAGCGGGCTCTCGAAAGGCGACACGTAGCCGGACGCGGGCAACCAGCCAAGCTGGACCGAGAACAACAGGATCATCAGGATACCAAGCCAAAAGTTCGGCACCGATAACCCCCAGAGCGCGATGCCATTGGCAAGCGTATCCGCCCAGCTGTTCCGTTTGACGGCCGACACGAGCCCCATGGGTATTCCGATGGCCAGCGCGAAGACCATCGCCAGGCAGGCGAGCTCGAGCGTCACCGGGAGCTTCTGGCGCAGAAGATCGAAAACCGGTTGCTGCAGCCGGATCGATTGGCCGAGATCGCCGTGCAGCACGCCGCTGGCCCAGAAGGCGTAACGCACGACGAGCGGCTGATCGAGATGGTACTTGGCGCGCAGGGCGATGATGGCCTGCGGGTCCGCATCCTCCCCCGACAGCGCGGTGGCGGCATCCCCCGGCAGGAGCTGTTGCAGGGCGAAGATGATCATCGAGGCGATGATCAGGGTCGGGACCGCTAGAGCGAGGCGCCGCGCGATGAAACGGATCATCGATCGGGTCTCAACTAGTTCAGCTTCAAACCAGTGAACCGCACCAGCCCGTCTGGGTATTCGCCGAAGCCGGTAAGCTTAGAGGTGAACGCCCAGAGCAGCTTGCGGTGGTAGAGGTAGACGCCGGGCCGATCGGTCAGGATCCTGTCGGCAAGATGCTTCCAGGCCATTTTCCGCATCGCTGGATCGGCGGTGAGGCGCTCGGCGGCAAAGGCTGCGTCCGCATCGCCGTTGCAGTACCGCGTGTAGTTCTGGGGGCCTTTGCAGGACAGAAAGCTGAAGGTGTTGCCGTCGGGGTCGGGCCGTCCGCTCCAGGCATAGAGGTAGGCCTCGAACTGGTTCTTGTCGCCGAGATTGAGGCCCGTCGTGAAATCGACGGCCTGCAGCTTGATGTCGAAGCCCGCTTCCTTCGCCATGGCCTGGATCACCTGTCCGACCTGGGGGTGAATGCTGTCGGCATAGAGGAGCATGGTGAAGGCGGGCTTCGGGATGCCCGCCTCGGCGAGCAGCGCTTTGGCTTTCTTGATGTCGCGCTTGGGCACGGGATAATCGTGGACGTAGTCGGGGTGTTTCGGCGACACCCACTGGTTGCCAGGGATATACTGGCCATTGAACACGACTTGACTCAGCGCGGCCCGATCGATCGAGGCATCGAGCGCTTCGCGGACCTTCGGATTGGCGAGGGGCGAGCCCGCCTTGGGATTGAGCAGGATCTCCTCGAAGCCGAGTTCGACTGCGCCGCTGACCTTGAGCTTCGCATCGCGGGAGACCTGGGGAAGGTCCGTCGGCGCCAAGCGCTCGATGAGGTCGAGCTGGCCCGAGCGCAGGTTGGTCAGCCGCACGGTGGAGTCGGGAATCGGCAGGAACTCGATGCGATCGATGTGGATCTGGTCCTTGTTCCAATAGTCTTTGAAGCGCTCGACGACGATCCGGGATTGCGGGACTCGCTCGACGAACTTGTAGGGACCGGCGCAGACGGGTGCCGTCGAAAACTTGTCGCCCA
>CAXTFG010000184.1:0-5129 GCA_964243415.1 uncultured Beijerinckiaceae bacterium
CGTCTCGTCCGTGTAGGGCTGCAGCCATTGCGCCGGCCCGAAGCGGCTCTGGAAGGTGATGCGGAAGGCGTTGGCGTCCATGCCCATGGCGAACCGCAGGCGCTGCCATGTCTCGATGCACTGCGCCTGATAAGGGTCGCCCTTCTCGACGTACTCCCGCGGAACGCCGTGAAAGGAGGCGAGGAGCACCTCCGGCTTGAACGGCAACTTACCGATCTCCTCCTGCAACGAGAGCGCCAGCGCGTCGATGTAGGCTTGCGAACGGTAATAAGGATGTGCGACCCGCATCGTCGGCTGAAAGCGCATCGTCGCCAGCGCCTCGAAGGCCTTGTCGCAGACCGTGGCGGACGTCGCGGCGGCGTATTGCGGGTAGAGCGGGACGAGAAGAAAGCGGTCGCAACCTTGCGCGACCAGCGAGTCGATACCCTGCTTGATCGAGGGATTGCCGTAGCGCATGCCCCATTCGACCACGAGCAGGCCCGCGCCGAAGCCGCTTCGACGAAGCGACGCCGCGAGCTTGTCGGACTGCGAGCGGGTGATGGTCCGCAACGGGCTCTCGTCGCGATCCTTGTTCCAGATCGACGCGTAGTCCTTGCCCTTGGCCGAAGGCCGCACCGAAAGGATGATGAGATTGAGAATCGGCCACCACAGGAGGCGAGGCGTCTCGATCACGCGACGGTCGGAAAGGAACTCCTTGAGGTAGCGCCGCATCGACCAGTAGTCGGTCGCGTCGGGCGTCCCCAAGTTGACGAGGAGCACACCGGTCTTGGCCTGCGGAAAGGCGAGCGGCGCTTGGCCGCTGCTTCCTTCGACCAGCTCCTTGTGCAGAACGACCACTTCGGCTGCCACGTCATCCTCTTACGGGCCGACGTCCAGACATGCCGGCCCGCAACAGATGTAGGCTCTGACGGCGCCGCTGTCATGTCGGGCGGCTGCGACGACCTGTCGTGATCGTCGGGCGAAGACGCCGCGCGCGAGAGAGCACGCAATTATGGGCTCGACGTCGTCGTCGTCCCGCTCGCTCAGCGCCAGCGGGCGAAATGATCGACCGGGCCGGCGCCTGCCCCGACGTTCAGGCGATCGGCCCCGGCAAGTGCGGCATCAAGGTAGCGCTTCGCCGCGCCGACAGCCTCGGCGAGCGGTTCGCCTTTGGCAAGGGAAGCCGCGATCGCCGAGGACAACGTGCAGCCGGTGCCGTGCGTGTTCCGCGTTGCGACGCGCGGCGAGGAAAACCATTGCTCTTGCTCGGCGGCGAGGAGGTAATCGTCCGCTGTCCGAGTGCCTCGGTGTCCGCCTTTGATCAACCAGGCGGCTGTCCCCGTGGCTCGCAACACGCGCGCTGCGCCTTCAACGGCCTCGGTCGACTCGAGGGCGCCCGTTTCGGCCAGACGCGCCGCTTCCGCGAGGTTCGGCGTTATCAGGATCGCGAGCGGGAAGAGTTCGGTGCGCAAGGCGGCGACCACGCCGTCGTCGCCCAACGCGGCCCCGCTCGTGGCCACCAAAACGGGATCGAGCACGAGCGGGATGCCGCGATGAGGCCCGAGGGCTGCGGCGACCGCCGCCACGATCTCGGCCGACCCGAGCATGCCGATCTTGACGGCGGCAACATCGATGTCGGCGAAGACGGCGGCGATCTGTTCCGCGACGAAGGACGCTGGCGGCAGGTGGATGGCGCTGACCGCTCGCGTGTTCTGCGCCGTCAGCGCCGTCACGACAGCCATGCCGTGACAGCCGAGCGCGGCGAAAGTTTTGAGGTCAGCCTGGATGCCCGCGCCGCCGCTCGGATCGGAACCGGCGATGGAGAGAACGTTGGGCACCAATCTTGTGCCCGAGTTCACCCTGGTGCGCGCTCTTCGGCGACGGGCGGCTCATCGTCCCCCTTGCGATCGACGATCGGATGGGATGCCCCGTTTTGGACGGAGCCATGCCGGCGCACGTTGTAATCGGGTTGATCCTTGCGTACGTCGTCGAGGGATAGGGCCTTGGCGTCGCAGGGATCGTTCGGCATCTTTATGCGCACGTTGGTTCGCCCGCACGTCGAGGCTTGTTCGAGAACGATTGACGTCAGACCTGTCCCGTAACGCAGCAAGGGATAGTCGACATTGATGCGTGACAAAACGATTTCGCCTTCGCTGCCAGCGGCGACAGGCGTTCCGCTGATTGGATCGACGATTTCGAGAAGATAGCCTTCGGCCAGCACGAGACCTTCGCTGGTTCCGCTCTCGTAGGCGACGACGCCGAACTCCGGAAGCATCAAGGCTTGCCGAGAGGAGACGCCCCGCAGGCGAAGCTCCTCGCGCAAGCCCGGCTTGACCTTGCCCATCAGCAGCGCCCTTTCGAAGGGAGACTCGCCGCCGAGACCGCAGCTGTCGATAATAGCTTTAATTTGGGCAGCGGTGCCGCAGAAAAAGCGCGGCGTCAGCCGCGCGACGACGGCCGCGACCTGATCGGGAGCGGCATTGCCGGCCGGAATGACGGGACAGCCGATCGCCCGCGCACCCGATTCGATCATGTGCCCGTAAGGCACAAGGTCGTATGGCAAACAATTTAGCACGAGCGAGCCTTTGCGAAGACCTGCCGCGTAGAGCGCGCGAGCCATGCCCCACCAGTCTTTCGCGTTGCCGGCGAGCGAGAGCAGGGCGCTAGGCTCGGCGAAGACTTGCGCCAGGGCCGCCACGCGCGTGGCCGCGTAGCCGCCGAACCATCCCGCCTCCGTTTGCGACGCGAGAAGATCGCTCCGCCGCCGGATCGGAATCTGGGTGAGATCGGCGCGGGTGCGGAGCCGCCCGACATCGATGCCTTTCAGCTGTGCGCGGAGCGCCGGGACACGACTTTTCGAGACGGCGAGCACATGGCAAAGGTCACGGAACAAGGCGCCCTCGCGGGCGGCAGGCGTGCGGTTTTCGAGGCGGTCGTAAAGATCGTGCATTGCGATGACCGCTTACGCACCGGGCGTTAAGAAAGAGCTGCCGACACCTTAACGGCTCCGCAAGGCCCGGCGCGAGTCAAACTTTCCGCATAGAACGAAGCGCAAGCGAACTTACCCGGCGGTTGTGGCATACCGGCATCGATCAGGCCGTGCGGGTCTCGCGCAGGCGACGTCGCAACGGTCGACCTGCCATGTGCACGATGCCGCCGCCGAAAAGGAAACCGACAGCGCCGAACACGAACGCTTCCGGGGACGTCGGAACCGCCGGCTGGAAATCGCTGAACGTGCCGTGCGCGACCTGGCTGTCGTAGTGAGTGGCCAGCGTTGCCATGCGCCCGAGCGGGCCCGCGTTGCGGAACTGGTCCTGGGCCTCGCGCAGGGATTGCAGACGCAAGACGTCGTCCTGCATCGCGTCGCCGCGCTTCTGGACGAATCGGTCGCTGTTCGCTTTCAGGCGGTCGATCCCGGCGCCTTCCGTGAGTCCTTGCTGCGCGCTGTCGCTATCGAACCGCGCAATGATACGGGCGAGTTCATCGATCGCACCGCCGAGCCTCTGACGGTACTGTTCGATATACTCAGGCATCTGCGTCGCGACCACGGCGAAGAAGAGCGCGATGAAGAGGGCGAGGCGACGCAGGATCATTCGCAAGCTCCGGTGCCGGAACGCCGAAGATAGCATCTTTTTTCGCTTCCGCTCAGCTCTGCGGCATCGTCAACAGCCCCGCTTCGCCCCCCGCCGTGCCAAACAGAAGGCGGCTTCCGTCGGGGCTCCAGGCCAGGGCCGAAACGGCGCTGCGGTCGGCATCGGGGCGCCGCACCAGCCGCTCGTTCGCCTCGGCGCTGGGACGGCACAGCACCAGCCATCCGTCCTCGTAGCCGACGGCCAGCACCGGCGCCTTGGGGTGGAAAGCGACGCGGGACACCTTGGCCTTGCGCACGGCGCATTCGAGCGGCGGCTTCTTCATCGGCCCATCCTTGTCGCGGAACGGCCACACGACGCAGGAGTCTGCGCCCGACGTGGCGAGCCACTCGCCGTCGGCCGACCAGGCCAGCGATCGCACGCGGGTGGGATAGCCGCTCATGCGCATGTTGGCGCGGTCGACGAGGCGCCAGCCGTGCAGCGCGCTCTCCTGCATTGCTGTCACAAGAAATCGGCCGTCGGGCGAGAAGGTGACCGACAGGTGCGAGCCTTTCCACTCGTAAGGATCGGGAGGCGCTTCGGAGTTGGGAAACCACAGGCTCGCGCCGTTGTAGTGGGCGATCGCGAGCCGATAACCTTTCGGCGCGAAGGCGAGGCCGCGCGCGGTCGTGGCGACGCTCGTGGTCCGCACCACGCCTTTGGCGTCCCGCGCGGAGACGGCTTTGCCGATCGCCCACGCCAAAGTGCCGTCGCCGCGCGCAGCCAGAGCGTCGATCCATCTGCCCTTGGCGTCGTGCACGATGCGCGTGTCCCCCGCGGCATCGGTCAGGACGACAAGGCCGTCATCGCCGCCGGTGAGCAGGTGCGATCCCGTGAACGCGCTGCAGAGGATCGTTCCCTCCGGATGAGCGGCGACCCGCTTCGCCGTGGCAGGCGCTCCGACGACCACCTCGCCGTCGTCGCGGGCGAACATCGGCTCCGAGCCGGGAAAGACCGCCACGTGCACCGGTTCGCCCGACGCGTAGGACGCGACGTGCTCGGTGAGTGATGGTTCAGCCACGTTGCGCGCTCACGCCGCGCAGGCGAGGAATCCTTTGCGGATCTCGTCTTCCTTCAGCTTGCGGCCGATGAAAACGATCCGGCTGATCCGCTTCTCGTCAGCCTTCCACTCGCGCTGAAGATCGCCGTCGAGCATCATATGCACGCCTTGGTAGACGAACCGGCGCGGCTCGCCCTTAAAGGCAAGGATTCCTTTGGAGCGGAGGATAGAAGGGCCTTCGCGCTGCGTGTAGTCCTGGACCCAGGGCAGGAACTTCTCCGGATCGACGTCGCCGTCGATGGTGAGCGAGAGCGAATGCATCTCCTCGTCGTGGTAGTGCTTGGCGCCGCCGTGACCGTGCGCTTGGCGGTGTTGGCCATGGTCGTGCGCGTGCCCATGGTCGTGCGCGTGCCCATGATCATGCGCGTGCCCATGGGAGTGGCTCTCGTGATCGCAGGCTTCGCCCGCGCAATCGTGATCCTCCGTCTCGAGGAAGGCCGGCTCGATCTCGAGGATGCGGT
>CAXTFG010000185.1:0-5118 GCA_964243415.1 uncultured Beijerinckiaceae bacterium
CACGCACCGGGCTCGGCGAACGACTCACGTAATTACCACGCCCACATCGTCTTCTCTGAACGACCGGCGAAGAAGATGCGGCATCCCCAGACCGGAGAAGAGGTCTGGGATTTCGCCATCACACAGAACTACAAAACCTCTTCCCGACACATGAAGGTAAGCCATCCGTTCCGGCAAAAGAAGCTCCGCGAATTCGGCGAGAACGGCTTCGTCGTCGGCGAGCGCAAACGCTTCGCCGAGGCGGTGACAAGCGTCATGGCGACGATCGACCCGAAAGTGAAGTTCGATCCACGGTCCTACAAGGCCATGGGGATCGACGTCACACCGATGAAGACGGTGAGCCGCATCCTCAAAGACCGCATGCGCCACGGCCACGCCATCGTTTTGAACGCGGCCTGGACGCGGAAGATGATCGACGCCGAGCTCGCCATACTCGCGCAGAACCGCGACGCCGACCTGACCCGCACGCTCAAGGTCACGGCCCGGGTTGCCGAGATGAAAAAAGATTACCCGCGCATCGGCAAGGTCAACAGGCGGCTGGCGCCCCGCGACCGCATCGGACCCGGAGCGCGCCTCAGCCGGAAGATCTTCGACGGCTTCATGGATCGCATCCTGAAGGTCGAGGTCGAGCGCATGGAATGTCGGATCGTCGCCCGCGCCGAAGTCGCCGTCTGCGAGCGCGTGATCGCTGCGACGAACCCGCGAAAGACGGCGGCGATGCTCCGCGACGAGGACCCGACGGCACTCGCCGCGCGCAGCACGATCACCGCCGGCCTCGACGCCGACGGCATCGCCGCCCTCCACGAGGCAGCCAAGGCCGAACTCGCGGAGGTCGAGCGCGCGATCGCGAAGACGGAAGGCCGGCTGAAACGGCTCGCCGCCACCAACGGCGATGCCTGGCGCAGGGTCGCCGGCGTCGTCGTGTCTGGGACGATCGCGCCGCCGACTGTGGCGCCGGACAGCAGACCCGTCGGGCCACCGATACCGCAGACCCGGCGCGGTTCGGTCGTCGCCCCGGCCGCGCCGGGCCGGCGACCGACCGCGCCGATGCCGCGCGCGGCCAACGCTCCGGCGTCGGCCGCCCGCGCAGCACATCGCGAAACCGCGATGCGACCCAAAGCGAAGCAGGTCATGAACGACCTGGTGGCAACGCTTACGGGCACCCCGGCGCCGACGCCATCGACCGCGACGCAGAAACCGCGAGGGCCGACCATTGATGCCCAGGGACGGGTTCTCTACCCGACAGCGGCCGCGCAACGACTCAATGCCGCGATGGCAGCGATGATCCCGCAAGGCGTCACCGGCGAGGCTTTCGTGGAAGCGCTGTTCCGTGACCAAGGTTTCGTTGCCAAGGGCCACTCCGAGACAGTGCAGGGCCGCGACAACGGCGCGGCAGGAACTACCAGCGGCGAAACGCCCGGCGTCTCGCCGAGTCCTGCCGCAGACCATGGCCGCGGCTCAACGCAGTCAACGCAAGCGCAGACGGCACCCGCAGACGCGGGCCCGGCTGGACGAGCCCCGGCCGGTTCGGCGAACGAATTGCCGCCGATCATCGCCGGATGGGACTCGGTGCCGCAAGTCAAAGATAGAGCCAGCGAGCGGCCGGTCGTTGAGCCGGCCGTCAAATACGACCGCTCCGCGCAAGACCGGCCCGCAGACGTTGCGCAAAACGCAGTTGGCGAAAGGGCGGAACGCTCCGCACCGAACGCCACAAAGGTCAACCGACAACCGACGTCCGCGCCTGATCGGGACCGCGCCGCAGCGGCCGCCGGTCAGAAGGTCATGCGGCGAGCCTCGAATCTGCTCCCAGACGGAGCGACCGGCGACGATGACCCGCCCGCACAACACGCGAAGGCCGCTGCGATAACAGTCGTGGTCGAAGATCCCAAGGCTCGCGACATCGCTCCGCACGTCGCCGCACCCGGCGCGGACGCCGGGCAAGCTCTCAAGAAAGAAGTTGCTGCCGACATCGAGCGCCAACTGGCGGATATGCTCGCGCTCGATGAACAAGTCGACGATCGGGACGAGGCCACCCGCAAGAAAGACGAGGCCGCCCGAAAGAGAAAAGAGGCCGACCGCAAAGCCAAGCGGCGGGCAGCCTTTCGCGCCAAGGGCCGCGACGGTCGCTGACAAGCGAAGATTTGGACCTCAAAAGCCGGCCGGACTCTTAACGGGCTCGCACCGCCGCAACCTCGTCGGCGAGCGGATCGAGCCGGGTAACTCCGCTTCGAGCGCGGCGACGCGCGCCGAGGCGGTGGTTCTTGGCGACGAGGGAGATGTTGCCTCCCTCGATCGCGGTCAGCTCGAGTTGCAGGCCGAGCTGGTCGGCCTCGACCGCCCCGCAACCGGCGGGCGTATTTAACAACATAATACTCGTAGACGACGGCGCGCTCCGCCTTCGACACAACCGTCGCCTCGGTGGAAATCTTGTTGAAGACCGCCGAGGTCGTAGGGAAATCGTAATAGGTGACGCGGCGGACGACCGTCACCCCCTTTCTGCACCTTTGGAAGCCGTACTTCCGATGCCGCCGGGCGTAACGCGCCAGGGCAGCGTCGGCCACGGCACGCAGTCTCTCACGGGCCTGCACCGCGACGACCTCGTCGGCGAGCGGCTTGAGACGGGCAACATCGCCCTCGAGCTCGGCGACCTGAGCCTTGAGACTGTGGTTTTCGAAAGAAAGGGAGACGTTGCCTCCCTCGATAACCGCATATTCGAGTCGCAGATGATCGGCGGTCTCGACTGCCGATTCCGCTGCATTGAGGGCTTCCTCAAACTGGCGCTCGACAAGCCGAGAGCGCCAACGCCTGAAAAGAGCTCCCTTCCTGGTTGAGACACGATCGCCGACCGCCGAGATGACCTCGAAACTGTAGTACGTCACCTCACGGCGGACCTCCCGGCCGGCAATAACCCGAACTTCGACACGCTGTGTCGAAGTCTGGGTTATTAGAAGAAAATTCTCTTCATAGGCCGACTTGATATGGCGTTCGACAGTGCGAAGCGTGGTGTCGAACATGCGCGCGATGTGGGCTTCGTTAGCCCAAAGGCGCTTAGTGACAGGGTCCTGAACGAGCACGGCGCCTTCCGCGCCGTGCTCATAGGGAAGTACGAGGCCAGGCCAGGCGGCCACTTCTCCTGCGAGATTGGCGAGAGCAGCCTGAGCGTCCAACAGCCGTGGACAATTCATGACGGGAAAAAGAAATCGCACAGCCCAATCCGCAAAAGCGGACGCCACCGGGGACCACCTTTCTCCAAGGACAGAAACAAGGCCCATAGATGAGAGCACGGAAGCCGTCCGCGTTCTACCCGGAAGAGCACACACGCCTGAGTCGGCCGGATCGACGGCCTCCATCAGACGACCAAGTCTCCCGAAGCCAACGGCGGCGACAAGGTCAACGGCGATGACACGCCCGCGACCATCTTGACGGACGATCCTGATACGCCGCCCAGCGTACGAAAGCTCTTCAATTTCAAAGGTCCGCCCAGCTCCGTCCACGATGGCCTCCCGCCATTGCCGCTCCCGACGCAGCCATACCCGCCACGCTAGGCGATTCGCGGCGAAGCGCCGAGTCGCGGCTGACGACGGTCGTCATGGCGCCGATGCAACACCGTCGCGACCGCGCCCTTGCAGGACGTCGACGACTATCGCAAGGAGCCGAGGCGGTGTCCCTTCAGCCGTACCGCAACACCGTCGACGCCCGTTCGGCACTCCTAAGGAACCCGTCACGACGGTGTTGTTAGGTCGACCAAGGACTGGGCGACGATCCGCGCGCGGATCGCGCGGATGCTCCACATCCATCCACGACGGCCTCCGACCGGATGGTGTTGCTCCACGCGTTTTCCGGGTGCAACACCATCCGGTCGCTGTTTCACGCAAATTCGCGCGAATTTGCGTGAAACAGAGCCGTCTCCAGCCCTGGCCCGACCTCTCCGGCGCGGCATTCCCTGCCAGCCGAGCAGATCCGAGGAAGCTCGTCAAGTCACGGAGATTCCACGGCTTCCACCGCCTCTCCGACGACGATCCGGCGGACCGTCCGCCATGACGGTTCCGATCCGGATGGTGTTGCTGCATCCGGCTTTCGTCCGCAGAGAGGACTGTGCCCTGCAACACCATGTTGCGGCCTCGATGTCGCCTGTCGCGACGAAATCGGACCAGAACCGACCGAAACAGCCGGAAAAGACCCGGAATCGACCCGAAACCAGGTTCAGGATGCCCGAGCCGACCAGTCCCTGCGGTCCCCAAGGCACAGCGCCCAGCGCCAAGTCTCGTTGCCTTTCAGGCACTTAGCTCTGTCGAAGACTGATCGCGAACCAGAGTCGATGAGGGCCGGAATCGGCCCCGAACCAGAAAAAGGATATGGCACGATACCGCACTTTGGTACGCAGGCCGAAGGCCGCATACCAAAGTGCATCTTCACCCCTCGCGGGGCATGGTCTCCGCCTCCCTGAACGGTCGACGTCGAGAGGGTGCCTGCAGCGCAGAGCGAAGGCCCAACCGGCCGTCCGGGGCACCCTGAGACCCCTCGCGCGCCCCTCTAGAGGGGCGCCCACCGCCTCTCGGCGGCGTGGCGAGGGGAGAATGCCGGCCAACACGCCCGCCCTTCAGGGATTTCTGCGTTGTGGCCCCGTTGGCCCTCACGCAGACTTCGACAATACTGGACCGGAGCGATTCGCCTTGGGGCGACAGCTGCAAGCTGAGCACATCTCGGGGAACGACCTTGTCGCCTTCGCTTACAAGGGCACCGAGGTGAGGTTCAGGGACGCTCGGATGAAATCTGTTTTATCCTAAACGACTTATGCGAAGATCTCGGGCTCCAGAACCCGGCCCAGGTCGCCGCGCGCCTCGAGGACGACGAGAAGGGTATCATTTCAACAGATACCCTCGGCGGGTCGTAGCGGCTCCTTGCGGTCATCGAGTCGGGCATGTATGCCGTCGATCTGTGCAGCCGTAAGCACGAAGTCAGACGCTTCCGCAAATGGATCACGAACGATCTTGTCATCCGGCGCGCAACGATAGTCTGCCATTGACCCTGAGCCGAAGCTGGGAAGGTCCGCTCCGGACAGGGATTGCCGGGCGGGCTGATCACGAGTAGGGCAGTTCGCCGTGGTGCGTCAGGAGG
>CAXTFG010000186.1:0-5060 GCA_964243415.1 uncultured Beijerinckiaceae bacterium
GCCTTCGAGGGATGGTACGCGCTCATGGCGCGCCGCCGCGAGGTCGCGCCGCTCATGGCTTCGGTCGACGCGCTCTGCGTGCCCTCGTTGCCCCGCGTCCCGACGCTGGCCGAAGTCGCGGCCGACCCGCTCGGTCCCAACTCGCGGCTGGGCCTGTGGACGAATGCCGTCAACCTTCTCGATCTCGCGGCCCTCGCCGTGCCCGGACCGTTCCGCAATGACGGGAGACCTGCCGGGGTGACCTTGATCGGCGCGCGGGGACAGGATCGTCGGCTCGCCGAGATCGGGCGCGTGCTGCATGCGGCGGCCGATCCAGCAGTCACGGTCCAGCCGCGGGCGTCGACGGCCTCCCTCACGGCGGGCCTGGTCGAGCTCGCCGTGGTCGGCGCCCACATGTCGGGCATGGCGCTCAACGCGGAACTGGTGGCGCACGGCGGCGTCTTTCGCCGTGCGGTCGCGACGGCGGACTGCTACCGCCTCTATGCCCTGCCCGGCCCGCCACCGGCGCGACCGGGCCTGCTCCAGGTCGCCGCGGACGGCCATGGCATTGAGCTCGAAGTGTGGGTCCTTCCCGTCGAGCATTTTGGGCGGTTCGTCGCCTCCGTCCCCGCCCCATTGTCGATCGGAACGGTGCACCTTGCCGACGGCACATCTCCAAAGGGTTTTCTCGCCGAAGCGAGCGCGATGCCGGAGGCGGAAGACATCACGTCGTTCGGGGGCTGGCGCGCTTTCGTTGCGCGACGCGCGTAGCGGACCGGATTGCTTGCCAGAGATGACGCGGCAGGCACTATAGATCGATGGCTACGATGCCTCTGCCGTTTGGCCGGGCAATCGAGCAAAGATGCTCATCAGCGTGCGTAACATCTCGAGAGTCGGCGCGAAATAGTTGCAGGTGACGTGAAACACGACAAAACGTCATCTGACCCACCGGACTGACGGACGTCGACCCAGTCGAAACGTCGAACCGGTCTATGAGCGGCAAGTATATTGGATGAAGACTGGAAGAAGTTCTGGTCGAAACGGTCCCTTGCCTCGATCCTCGCTCGATGGAGATCCGACATAAAACATATTCTCGTCACCGCCGGCACGATTTTCGTACTCGGCCTTGTGTGACCACGGCATCCGCCCAGAGGCACGGAGCGCGCTCCGCGCATCTTTCCTTGCAACGGTCCAACAATCTCGCCGCCCGTGCCGCACACGTAACGCCTAACCAAGGTTTCGCGATCTCGACAGGCGGCCCAGTGGCCGGTCTTCGTGGGGCGTAGTTTAAAGGGCAGAGATCTCCGGCCTGCGCCAAGTGGCGGTTCGAGAGCGCCGCCGCTGAATGTCGATGCGCAAACCGTTGATCTCAGGCGCGCCGCCCGTGGACAGCCTTCGTCGGCTTGGCTTCGGCGGCGACCTTGGCCTTCTTCGGAGCGGCCGCGCTTTTCTTTCGGGCGGTCGCGGGCTTCGCGGCAGCCTTCGGTTTACCCATCAGATCGTCCTGCGACAACAATTCGAGGATTTCGTGCGCGGCGGGCGTATCGAGGCTAAGCGCGTTGCGATGAAGGTTTTTGCGTTGGTCGAGACTCATCGCATGCAGCATTTCGACGGTTATCGGTTTCGGCACGCAGACACTCCGGTTTTAGCGCGTCCTTGCTGTTGGCCGGAGCGCGATGGTTACAAAGGATCAATCGAGGCGATGGAAGAAATCGGCGGCGAAATCGCTCGACGCGTTTCGGTTCAAAGCCGAGCCAAACCGCCGCCCGACCTCGAAATTGTTGTGTTCCGGCGATCCCGACGGGAAAGGGTTGACTGACATGGCGCCGCAAAACGCCGCCCGATGCCCTTGGTCGAACGCAGAAGATCTCTTTTCGGTGCCCGAGGGCAGCCGCATCGTCCTTAGTTCTTCCATTCGCGAACACCTTTGGCTGCGCCGTCAAGGCTGTGCCGGCCGATCCCGAACCGATCGACGAGCATTTGCGCGCGATCGATCGACAAGCCGTGTTTCGAGGCGAGATCGCCGACGAACGCGGCCGTCTGCGTGCTCGTCATGGTGTTCGACTGAAAGTCTTCGGCCTCCGCTGTCAAGAGTGACTCCGCTGCCGCCATGAGCCGTAATTCATGCTTGAGATCGGCGGTCGAAGGTAGCGGAAGCTTGCGTCCGAAACGCGTCAAATGTTGCATCTAGCCGCTCTCAGTAATTCCGAAGCCGGAACCGCCCCTTTACATGGTGGCGAGATGACGCAAGTAAAGATGCGGGACGGATTTTACACGTCTCGCGTCGACTGTGTTGAGGCAAGATTTGCCCTATTGCCTGGCCCGTCCTCGTAATCTGCCGGATCGGGCTCAACGAACGCACGCTTGATCCATGCGCCGCGCCGGGAGTAGCCTTCCGGAAAGGGCATATGGCCCTGCGGAAGAGATGATGACCCAATCGCTGACGCTCCACGTCAATGGTGCGAGGAAAGCCGTCGCCGTCGACGATCCAGATACCCCCCTCCTCTACGTCTTGCGCAACGAGCTCGGCTATCACGGCCCGCGTTTCGGCTGCGGGCTCGGGCAGTGCGGGGCCTGCACCGTCCACCTCGACGGCAATGCGATCCGGTCCTGCATCACCCCGGTGTCCTCCGTCGGCGAGGGTAAGGTGGTGACGCTCGAAGGGCTCGGGACGGCGGACAAGCCGCATCCCGTCCAAGCCGCCTTCATCGCCGAACAGGCGGTGCAATGCGGCTATTGCATCAACGGCATGATCATGCAGAGCGCGGCCTTCCTCGCGCAGAACCCCAAGCCGAGCGAGGCGGACATCAAGGAAGCCCTCGCCAACAACCTTTGCCGCTGCGGCACCCACGTGCGGATCGTCCGCGCGGTCCAGCGCGCCGCTCAGGCGATCTAGGGAGCGATCATGAACACCCACATCAAGATCGCCTCCCTTGACCGCCGCGCGCTTCTCGCCGGCCTGGGCACGCTCACCGTCGCCTTCAGCCTGCGCCCCGCTCGAGCCGACCAGGCGCAGGACCTCGCCACCCTTGAGGTGAACAAGGTCTACAACGGCAAGTCGGTGGCCGCGACCGACGTCGACGCCTATCTCGCCATCGACAGCAAGGGCCAAGTCACCCTGTTCTCCGGCAAGGTCGACCTCGGCACCGGCGTCGAGACCGCGCTCAGCCAGATGGTGGCCGAAGAACTCGACGTGCCGATGAGCAAGGTGGTGGTGATCCAGGGAGACACCGCCCTGACGCCGGACCAGGACCCGTCCTACGGCTCGAACACGATTCAGAAGGGCGGCCTGCAAATCCGCCAGGCGGCGGCGACCGCGCGCCACGCGCTGCTCGCCGAGGCGGCCAAGCAGCTCGGTGTTTCCGTCGACACGCTCGCCATCAGCGACGGAGTGATCGGGGCGAAGGGTGGAGGCGGCAAGACGCTAAGCTATGGCGCGATGATCGGCGGCAAGAAGTTCGAGCTGAAGCTCGATGCCAAGGCGCCCTCGAAGAACCCCGACACGTTCACGATCGTCGGCAAGTCGGTGCCCCGGCTCGATATCCCGCCGAAGTGCACCGGCCAGTTCACCTACATGCAGGATTACAAGATCCCGGGCATGCTGCACGGCCGCGTCGTGCGGCCGCCGGCCATCGGCGCGACGTTGCGCGATGTCGACGAGACCTCGATCAAGGACATTCCCGGCGTCGTCAAGGTCGTGCGCATCGGGAACTTCCTCGGCGTCGTGGCCAAGGGCGAGTGGGCGGCGATCAAGGCCTCGCAGCAGCTCAAGGCCGAGTGGTCGAGTTGGGCCGGCCTGCCCGACCAGCGCAAGCTGTGGGAGCACGTGCGCGCGACCAAGGTCGCCAAGGAGGACGTGACCAGCACGGTCGGCAAGGGTGCCGACGGTCTCGCCGATGGCGTCAAGCGCATGAAGGCGAGCTACGACTTCACGATCCACACGCATGGTTCGATCGGGCCGTCCTGCGCCATCGCCGAGATCAAGGACGGCGCGCTGACGTGCTGGACGGCGTCGCAGGCGACTCACAACCTCGTCAAGCAGCTCGCCTCGATGATCAAGCTGCCGGCCGAGAAGATCCGCTGCATCTATGTGGAAGGCTCGGGATGCTACGGCCGCAACGGGCACGAGGACGCGGCGGGCGATGCGGTGCTGCTCTCCCAGGCGGTCGGCGGCGCGGCGGTGCGGGTGCAATGGAGCCGCGCCGACGAGCACGGTTGGGACCCAAAGGGGCCGCCGACGCTGATCGACGTGGAAGCCGCGCTCGACGCCAAGGGCGACGTCGTCGCCTGGTCGTCGCAGTTCTTCGTGCCGCAGGGCGCCGCCGGCGTGGTGCCGCTGACGCCGGCGGAACTCGCCGACCTGCCGCACACCAACGTGCTGTCCCCCGGCGGGATCACCGGCAACACGGCGATCCAGTACGCCATCCCCAACATCAGGACGGTGGCGCACCGGCTGGAGACGACACCGTTCCGCCCCTCCTGGATCCGCACACCGGGGCGCATGCAGAACACCTTCGCCAACGAGTCCTTCATGGACGAATTGGCCTTGGCCGCGGGCGTCGACCCGTTCGAATACCGCCGCAAGTTGCTTACCGACAAGCGAGGGCTCGACCTGCTCGACCAGCTGCACGAGGTGGCGAAATGGCAGACGCCCGACCCCAAGCGCGATCGCTCCGGCGACAAGCTGACCGGGCGCGGCATGGCCTATGTCAAATACGAGCTGATCCGCACCTATGTCGGCGGGGTCGCCGACATCGAGGTAGACCGGGCGTCGGGCAAGGTACGCTGCACCAGGTTCACCGTGGTGCAGGATTGCGGGCAGATCATCAATCCGGACGGCATCCGCAACCAGCTTCAGGGCAACGTGATCCAGACGGTCAGCCGCGCGCTGATGGAAGAGGTGACATTCGACCGCTCGATGGTCACGAGCCTCGATTGGGCGAGCTACCCCATCATCACCTTCCCCGACCTGCCGGAGGTGGTCACCGACATGATCGACCGCCCGCACGAGCCGCCGTGGGGCGCTGGCGAGCCGTCCGCCGCCATCGTCCCGGCGGCGCTCTGCAACGCCATCGCCGACG
>CAXTFG010000187.1:0-4997 GCA_964243415.1 uncultured Beijerinckiaceae bacterium
AATCGGCGCATGACCCTCGGTCACCCCGAATTCGAAGGCTTCGAGGTGATCCAGACCCTCGAAAACCCAGCTCGAAAGGCGGCGGAATAGGACGCCTTCGCCGCCGCGTCGTCATGGCGAGCCGACGGCGGACCTCAGGACGGAGTTTCTACCTCATCGTCGCGATCGGCGTGGCGCTCGTTCCAAGCGCGCCGTCCGCGCGCGCCGTCGACCTTCCCCCGATCATCGGGCAAGGCACCCGCGCCCTGCCGGTGTTGGCCCGCCACGGCATGGTCGTGGCCCAGGAAGGAACGGCGGCGCGGGTCGGTCTCGAGACCCTCAAACGCGGCGGCAACGCGGTCGACGCCGCCGTCGCGACCGCGCTGGCTCTTGCCGTGACCCTGCCGCGCGCCGGCAACCTCGGCGGCGGCGGTTTCATGCTCGTCTACCTCGCCAAGACGAAGAAGACGATTGCGATCGATTACCGCGAAGCCGCGCCGGCCGCGATGGGAGCCGAGGCTTTCCTCGACTCCGCGGGCAACGCCGACCCGCATCTCTCGCGCGACACCGGTCTCGCCGTCGGCGTGCCCGGCACCGTCGCCGGCCTCGCGCTCGCCCTCGAACGCTATGGTTCGGGCAGGTTCACGCTCGGCGAGCTCGCGGCTCCAGCCGTCGCCCTCGCCCGCAACGGCGTCCTCGTCGAGGACGATCTCGCCGATTCGCTCCCTCAGGCCCCGCGGCTCAAGCGCTGGCCCTCCAGTGCCGCGATCTTCGCTCATCCGGACGGATCTCCCCTGGCGCGGGGAGAGACGCTCGTCCAGCCCGACCTTGCCGACACGCTGGAAACCATCGGCCGGGACGGCCCGCGCGGCTTCTACGAAGGTTCGGTCGCGCAGAAAATCGTGAGGTCCGTCAAAGCGGCGGGCGGCGTCATGACCGCGGACGACCTCAAGACCTACAAGCCGATTGAACGCGCGCCTTTGCTCGGCACCTATCGCGGCCACACGATCGTGTCGATGCCGCCGCCCTCCTCGGGCGGCGTGCATGTGATCGAGCTGCTCAACATCCTCGAAGGCTACCCGCTAGCGCAGGAGGGGGCAAACGCGGCCGCCACAATCCACCTCATGGCAGAAGCCATGAAGCTCGCCTACGCCGACCGCGCGGAATACCTCGGCGACCCGGCCGTCGTGAACGTGCCGGTGCGGGGTTTGACCTCAAAAGCCTACGCCGCCGCTCTCCGGCAGCAGATCGCGCCGGACCGCATTCGCCCCGCGAGCGAAATCAAGGCCGTCGACCCGCTCCCTTACGAGAGCGACCAGACCACCCATTTCTCCATCGTCGATGCCGACGGCAACGCGGTCGCCAATACCTACACGCTGAACTTTTCGTACGGCCTGGGGCTGGTCGCGGCCGGGACAGGCGTTCTGCTCAACAACGAACTGGACGATTTCGCCGCCAAACCCGGAGCGCCCAACGCCTACGGCTTGACTGGAGGAAGCGCCAACGCGCCCGGGCCGCGCAAGCGCCCGCTGTCCTCCATGGCCCCGACGATGATGTTCAGAAATGGCCAACTCGAGCTTGTGACCGGATCTCCCGGCGGCTCACGCATCATCACGATCGTGCTCGAGATCATCCTCGACGTCGTGGATTTCGGCATGAACCTGGCGGAAGCGACGCAAGCCGTCCGCATCCACGACCAGCTGCTGCCCGACCAGCTGTTCGTGGAGCGCGGGCTCAATGCCGACACGATCCGCCTGCTGGAAGCGCAAGGCTATCGTCTCGAGACGCGCGATGCCTGGGGTTCCGCGGAAAGCATCGCTTTGAGCGAGGGCTGGATTGCCGGTGCGGCCGATCCACGCCAGCGCGGGACCTTGGCCGTCGGCTACTGAGGTCAGTGCGACATAAAGAGGGACAGGTCGGCTTCGGCGAGGATGTCGCTCGTGACGCTGCCGAAGATGAGCTGGCGCAGCCGGCTCTGCGTATAGCCACCTTTGATCATGAGGTCGCAGCCAAGGTCGCCCGCGGTCCGCAAAAGCGCCTGCGCCGGCGAATGTCCTTGCGGCCTCACCGTCACGACTCGCGCCGGCACACCGTGCCGCCGCAGGCCCGCGGCGACCTGCGCGTCGCTTGGGCCCGGCAGTCGCAGCCCGGGAACAGCGAGAACCGGCACGTCCTTCGCCCGGAGCAGGAAAGGCATGGCGAAAGCGATGCTCCGCGCCGTCTCCGAACTGCCGTTCCAGGCGATGGCCGTCACCGTCGCGAGGCCTTTCGGCAGCGACGGCGGGACGATGAGCACGGGCCGCCCGCTTTCGAACAACGCGCCTTCCAGGGTCGAGCGATGCGGTTCGTGCGATTCGACGCCGGGCCGGCCGACGACGATCAGGTCGAACACGCGCCCGTACTCCCCGACGCTCGTGGCCGCCATGAGGGTGTCGCCGCGCCATCCGCAGCTGACCGACGTGGTCTCGCCAGTTCGCCGCGGGACGGCGCGCGCCGCCATGACGCCGTCGAACATCTTGGCGGCATCCTGAAGGTAGGCGCGGCGGGTCCGATCGTCGAACAGCGCGCCGCTCATGGTGAAATCGGCGGCGACGAGCTCGGCGATGTCCGGTCCGAGGGGCACGCCCTCGACGTAACTGCCGAACATCTCCGCGGCGAGGAGGGCCGTCGCGAGCACGTCGCCCATGCGATCATGATCTTCAACGGGAACGAGCAGAGATTTCATGACGGCCAGTCCGCTGCGCCGCCGGGAACCACGCCGGACCGGCACTGTTCGGGCAAGACTATCACATCATGGCGAGGACTGAAGCATGGACGACAAGGAGCGGGGCGACGACGCCCAGGACCACGCGCCGTCGGCCGCCAAACCCACCGCCGCGCCGCCCAGCGACAAGCAGGATGCGGAGAACTACGAGAAGCGCAGCGACAAGGGCCAGGCGATCGAGGTGGACAATCTGAGTTCGGCCAACGACGAGGGCGCGCCTTAACCTGTGGCGGGACGCGCTGGGCAAAACCCGCCATCGGGCCGGTGTCGCATCAGAAATGGCATGTCGCCGAGACGACGATCTCCGGCGATAACGCGCGGCATCGAAGCATTCGAGGCCTGGGAAAGGTTGCTCCGCTGCTCTCCGAGGCCAGCGGGCATCGCTCGAAGCGGGTCCGCGCTTCATCGAGTGGCTAAAAACAACGATCGTCGGCCCGCACCTGCGACGCAATTTAAACTGGAGCAGGTCGCCTCGGCTCAGGCCGGACGTGCGGTCGGGACCGTGTAGGCGTTGGGGATGCCGCCGTTCAGCGGGAAATTGCTTGCGGTGATGAAGCCGGCATCGTCGCTCGCGAGATAGGCCGCCGTCGCGGCAAGCTCATCGACGGTGCCGAAGCGCCCAAGCGGCATATGAACGAAGCGGCGCTCCGCCTCCCCTAGTCCGATACGCTCGAAGGTTCGCTCGAGGTGCGGCGTCGCGATCGGACCGAGGGCAAGGGCGTTCACCCGAATGCCGCTCCGCCCGAGCTGCACGCCGAGATCGCGGGACAGCTGCTCCACGCCGGCCTTGGCGACGTTGAAGGCCATCTGCGCCGAGGATGCCCCCATGCCGGCCAGAAACGATGCGGTGTTGATGACCGATCCTTTGGTCGGCTTGCTCCGCAGCATGAAGGGGATGCCGTGCTTGCAGCTAAGCCACGTTGTGGTGAGGTTCGCCGAAAGCACACTCGTCCAAACTTCCATCCCGAGGTCGAGCGCGGAATGGTCGTTCGGATCGACCAAGCCCGCGTTGTTGTAGATGACATCCAGGCGGCCCAATTCGCGCCAGATGCGGTCGTAGGCGGCACGGACCTGCTCTTCGTCGGCGAGGTCCGCCGCAAGCGCGAGCCTGCCCACGTCGTGCTCGCGCCGATCAATCCCGACCACGATGCCGCCCTCATCGGCGAAGCGGCGCGCGACGGCTTCGCCGAGCGTGCCCAGGACACCCGCGATGACGCACACGCGACCGCGCAACCGTTCCATCGTCGACATCTCCAAGGGCCGGGACGCCCCGCGAGGCCTGCTTCATTGAACAGGTCCGCGCCCTCTCCATTTCGGAAGGGAAGTAGAAAATGAAAGCTTGGGCATGGGCATCGATGGCAAGGTGGTGGCGATCACGGGCGCGAGCAGCGGCATCGGGCGTGCCGCGGCGCGCCTGTTGGCCGAGCGCGGCGCTTCGGTCGTGCTCGGCGCGCGCCGCGAGCCGTTGCTGGCCGAGACCACGGACGCGATCTCGCGCGCCGGCGGCCGGGCGGCATACCGAGTCACCGATGTCACCCGGCGTGTCGATCTGGATGCCCTGGTCAGTCTCGCCTTGGAGCGGTTCGGCCGGCTGGACGTGCTGGTCAACAATGCCGGCATCGGCCCGATCTCGCGCTTCGATGCGCTGCGCATCGACGACTGGGACGCGATGATCAACGTCAACCTGAAGGGTGTGCTTTACGGCATCGCTGCGGCGCTACCGGTGTTCGCTCGACAGAAGTCCGGCCACATTGTCAACGTCGTCTCGACTGCCGGGCTCAAGATCCTGCCCACCATGGGCGTTTACGCGGCGACCAAGAATGCGGTCCGCACCATCACGGAGGCTCTGCGGCAGGAGGCGGGGCCGAACCTGCGCGTGACGGAGGTGTCGCCCGGCATGATCGCCACGGAGTTCGCCGGCTCGATAACCGACGACGCTGCCAGGGCGGCGATCGAGCAGCGGGCCGCCGGCCTCGCTATCGCGCCCGACGCGATCGCGCGCGGCATCGCCTTCGCGATCGAGCAGCCGGCCGATGTCGACGTGGGCAGCATCGTCATCCGTCCGACAGCGCAGGACTGAGCATCAAGGTTCGAGGCCACCAGCGCAGCGGCTCCTGCCGACCCTCGTTGGGGTTGCCGGGTAGCTAGCGTCGGCGCGGGGTCGCTCTTGGCGGCGGGTGTGGTAGCGCAGGTTTGATATGGAAAACCCGCCTCTTTTGGGGAGGCGGGTTTTTGGGTTTGTGGTTGCGGGGAC
>CAXTFG010000188.1:0-4935 GCA_964243415.1 uncultured Beijerinckiaceae bacterium
GCCACGCGGCCTTCATCGACGGGATGGGCACGGCCGCGATCTGGCGCCGCTACGATGTCGCGACGGCGACGGCGGCCGAGTAGCTCTCGGGCTGTCCGGCTCCCGGAGTGCCGTCGCGGACTAATGTCGAATAGTCACCTCACGAGCCTTCATCGATACTAAAACGAGTCTTAGCATTTTAGAGTCACCGTCATGGCCGATAGCTTCGCGGCGCAGCCCGCCACGCCAGGCCTGCCGCCGATCGCTGCGCACGCCGACGATCTCGAGGCGATAAAAAAGACGGTCGAGGACGCGGCCAGCGTTAGCGGCGGCCTGTGGCTATCGTACCTCCTTGCCCTCTTCTACCTTGCGACCGCCACCGGCGCCGTGACCCACACCGACCTTTTCTTGGAAAATCCGGTCAAGCTGCCGTTCTTCAATCTTGAGCTGCCGCTTAAAGCGTTTTTCGTGCTGGCGCCGCTTTTGTTCGTCGTGATCCACATCTACACGCTCACCTACTTCGTCATCCTCAGCAGCAAGGCGCGCTGGTATCACGATGAGCTGCACCGGCAGATTGCCGAGGAAGATGATCCCGCGAGCGCGGTCAGCGTTCGGGCGCGTGATGTTCGCGAACGGCTGCAGCGCCAGCTCCCCGCCAATATATTCGTTCAGTTTCTGGCCGGCCCGGCAGAGATCAGGCGCAGCGCGTTCGGGCTATTGCTCAAGACGGTCGCCTGGACAACGTTGGTGATCAGCCCCGTCTTGCTGCTCCTTTTAATGCAGCTTCAAGTCCTCGCCTACCACAGCCGCGCGATCACCTGGGCAATCCGGCTTCTCCTACTCGTCGACCTCGCCGTCGTGTGGTGGCTTTGGCACATCATCCTGCTCGGCCAGGGCGAGTTCCGCGAAATGCGCCGCACTGTCTCGAAGATCGGAACGATCGTCGGCACCTTCGCAAGCGTTTCGGTCCTCGTGTTCTCCTGGGGGCTGGCCACGTTCCCCGGCGAGACGATCGAGACCGTGCTCGGTGGCTGGCGCCCGTTCCGCGACATCGATGCGCAGGGCAAGACGATCCACCTCTCGCTGCACGACGCGCTTTTTCACCGCCATATCAGCCCGACTACGCGCCGGCGCGGCATCTTGTCGGACACGCTGGTTTTGCCGGTTTTCGACATCAACGCGGAGCTGAAGGCGCCGCCGCCGACGCGGACGGACATCCATCGATTTGTCTTCCACGCGAGAGGCCGCGACCTTCGCGGCGCGGTCTTCGACTATGCGATCCTTTCGAACATCGATTTCGAGGGGGCGCACCTCGAAGAGGCCTCGCTCGCCCGCGCCGACCTGAAAAGCGCCTCGCTCTACTGCGCGCATATGCAAGGCGCCTCCCTCTATTACGCGGAACTTCAGAACACGTCCTTCTATGCGGCGGACCTGCGCGGGGCGGAGTTGCGATTCGTGTCGGGCCAGGGCGCCGTCCTCGAAGGCGCGCACCTGGAAGGCGCTACCCTGGTCGGTAGCCATTTCGAAGGCGCCTCGTTCAGAAGCGCCTATCTCGCTGCGGCAGGTCTCATGGGCGCGCATTTGGAGGAAGCCTCCTTCGAAAGAATGGCGCTCGGGGGCGAATGCATCGACGACGAAGCCTACAAGCGCCAAGTGCAGCACGGCGTGGATCTGCGGGCTGCCAATTTGTCGGGCGCGCATCTCGACGGCGCATCCTTGCGCGGCGCGCAGCTGGAAGGCGCGTCGTTGAAAGATGCGACGCTCGACCAGACGGACCTTTCCGGCGCTTTCCTTTGGCGAACCGATCTGTCGGGCGTGACGCCGAACTCGGCCTCGCACGTGAAGATAACAGAGCCGGTGTGGGCACCGATGCAGGGCGACTCGTCAAATGCATCCTGGCGCGACGTCGACTATCGTCAGCTGACCAAGGTGGTCGGCGGGGTCGTGCCGACGGACGTCTCGATAAATCCCGTGCCGATCCGCTTGGCTGCGCTCGATTGCGCAAATCTCAAGCAAGTCCCCTGCGACCCGGGGCGCACGCTGTCTGGGGTAAATCCGCCGGCGCGCAAGATCCTAGAGGCAGGCGTTCGCGATGCGGCGAGTTATGACGCGGCGCTTCTTGCCGGCATTCAAACTCTGCTTTGCTCCGGCGATCCAGACGCTCGCTTCATCCTTCGCGGCCTCCTGGAAAACGAGCGTCTGCATGACGCCGCCCTGCACGGAACCGCAATCCTCGCCACGATACCGAAGCAGGAGTGCCTCGTCTCGAAATCACTGAGCGAGGACGACAAAGCCAGGCTGATCGGCCTTGACCGTCGGCTCACCGCGAAAGGCGCGCCGCGTTGAAGGCGGGGGGAGCCAACCTAGCTGGCAGGGCAGGCGTGCCCGTTGAACATCTCGAGCTTGGCGCAATTGTTGACGCAGCCGTAGCCGAGGACGCGATCGCGGATCTCGGGGTCGACGGCGGCCTTCGCGCGCTCGATGCAGGCCTTCGCGCAGGTTTCGATCCGCGCCTGGAGGACGGTGCGACACGTATCGTCCGCTTGCGCCGCACTCGACGACGCGAGCACCAGCGCCGCGACGCGCGCCAGAAGGCGCAGGCTCAGACGGGCGTCCCGCCCTGTTTGGCTACCTCGGCCATGCGCGACTGGTAGAGCGCCGCGAAGTCGATCGGGTCGATGTAGAGCGGCGGGAAGCCGCCGCCGCGCACCGCCTCGGCGATGATCTGGCGGGCGAACGGGAACAGCAGGCGCGGGCACTCGATCATCACGACGGGATGCTGCTGTTCGGCCGGGATGTTCTGCAGCCGGAAGATGCCGGCGTAGTCGAGCTCGAACTTGAACAGCGTGTCGGCGCCCTCGCCGGCCGAGCCCTCGAGCATGATGTTGACCTCGAAGTCGACGTCGGCCAGCTGCTTGGCGTTGACGTTGACCTGGATCGAGATGTTGGGCGACTTCTCCTGCGGCCCGAGCGAGCGCGGCGCGTTGGGGTTCTCGAACGAGAAGTCCTTGGTGAACTGCACCAGCGCGTTCAGCGAAGGCTGCCCGCCCGGCGCCGTCGTCGGCTGCGCCGTTCCGTTCCCGTTGCCCTCGGCCATCGTCTCGTCCCTTCAGCGGCGGCGCCGCAAGCCGGCCTCGCCTTTGCGCTGTCGGCTAGCACGGATGCGGGGCGAGCGACAAGGATGGCGGCCGTTCAAGCTTTGGTTCTACGCCCGGCGAGTGACGGGCGTTGGCGGGCAGCCGACGTCGGGCGTGAAACCAAGTCGACAACGACGGGCGTCGGTCCAGCCATCAGTAGCCGGTGGCGAGGCCGTCCGCCTCCCAAGCGTCCATGTCCTTGCCGAACGCGGCGAGCTTGGCGCGGGCCGTATCGTAGGCGCGCTGGCCGAGCGGGAGATGCAGCGGCGGGTCCTGTGCATCGACGGCCTTGAGCATGACCGCCACGGCCTTCACCGGATCGCCCGCCTGCTTGCCGTCGTTGTCGGTACGATAGGAGCGGTGCTTGCCGGCGGTCTCGGCGTATTGCGGCATCTCGCGCCTGGCGGCGTTGATCGAGCGGCCGAGAAAGTCGGTGCGGAACGGTCCCGGTTCGACGATGATGACCCGGATGCCGAACGGCGCCACTTCCTTGGCGAGTGCCTCCGATATCCCTTCCACGGCGAACTTGCTGGCGCAATAATATCCGCTGCCCGCGCCACCGGAGATGCCGGCGACCGACGACACATTGACGATGCGTCCGCCGCCTGTGCGCCGCAGCGCCGGCAGGGCTGCCCGCGTCGTCTCGATCAGGCCGAAGACATTGGTCTCGAACATAGGTCGGTATTCGTCGGGTTCGGCTTCCTCGACCGCGCCGACGAAGCCGAAGCCGGCGTTGTTCACCAGCACGTCGAGGCCGCCGAACGCCTCTTCCGCGATGGCGACGGCGGCCGCGGCGGAGCCCACTTCCGTCACGTCCAGCGAGACGGCGCGGACCGATCCGGGGTAACGCGCCGACAGCTCGCTCGGGCTGTCGACCTTGCGAGCCGTCGCGACCAGCCGATCGCCCCGCGCGAGCACGGCCTCGGACAGGACCTTTCCAAGGCCCGAGGAGCAGCCGGTGATGAGCCAGGTCTTCGTCATGATGTAGCCTTTCAAACGGAAATCGAGACGGCGCCGGGGATATCGGCGAAAACGCCTCCGCTCGATTTCGACGCTCTTGACGACGCTTTTCCGCCAAACATTCGCCTTCCGCCTCGTCCCGTTCGACTCGCCGGATATCGTGCAGAGGCGACTGATCCAGATGCGATATGGCGTCTATGTCGCCTGCGATGGCCCGGATCCGGCTGTCGGCGATGGGACCGGGGTCCGCCTGATCCTCATGGACTCCGACAACGAGGACTTTCCGGACATTGTTTCGCTAAGAACCAAATTTCCGAATGCCCGATCCGTGCTACGATCCAACAATCGGAACGTTCAGTCGCGGATGTGCGGCAGGGGCCTGGGGATCGCGGTCCTGCCGCGTCCCGTCGGGGACCAGCTCGCGAACCTCCGCCGCCTGGAGACGGGACGACGATCCACCGTCCCGGGAGATCTGGATGGGCTATCATCGCGATCTGAAGCGGCTCGGCCGCCTTCGTGCGTTCATCGAGCTCGCCGTCAAGCTCCTCGCCGCGTGACGCGACCCGCGACCCGGGCCGGCCCTTTCCCGTGGAAGACGAGGATGTCGGCGACAGCTCGCCATGGGTGGCAGATCCACACCTGAAGTCGAGCCTTTGCCTTCCCCGACGATTTCGTCCACACAACGCGCGCATATCGACCAAGCGAGCGCGCATGCCAAAAGCCATCGTCGGGATCATCGGCGGGTCCGGCGTCTATCATCTGCCGGGTCTCGAGGACGAGCGCGAGGAGCGCGTCTCGACGCCGTGGGGCGAGCCGTCGGACAGCCTGCGATTCGGCCGGATCGGCGGCACCGAGGCGG
>CAXTFG010000189.1:0-4866 GCA_964243415.1 uncultured Beijerinckiaceae bacterium
GCGTCGCTCATGCCTGATCGGGCATCGGCGACGCACGATGGACGAGGCTGCCTGCGACACCAATCAGCGCTTGCCACAGGGCGGCGCCCTTCGAAAGGTGGACAGTTTCGCTCAAGGGATCACGTCGGAGCAGCCATCCGTTCAGCTTGGCCGCGAGCTGTCCGATGATCGCCGTTTCTAGACGCAAGCGACGGCCTCGTATCTGAGGCGAGAGCTGGCGTCCATGAGCGACAAGAGCGGCGTTGTGCTCGGCCAAGTCGCGTAGCGCCGCCCGCAGTTGAACCGGTGCCTTCGTCTCGCCCAGCATCGAGACCGTGGCCTGGTGCCGGGCCAGCATGTCCGCGGGCACGTAGATGCGGTCGATCTGGCGGTAGTCCTTCCCGCAATCCTGGATGTGGTTGATGATCTGGAGAGCGGAACAAAGCGCGTCGTTGGCGGGCCAGGTGTGCTCCCCCTCGCCGTGCACGTCGAGTACGAAGCGCCCGACCGGGGCCGCGGAAAACCGGCAGTAATGCATCAACTCGGCGAGATCGGCATGCCGAAGCTTGGTCGCATCCATGCGGAAGGCGACGAGAAGATCGAGAGCGTGCCGTGGTGTGACGCCTGTTTTCTCCAACTGCGTCCTTAGCGGCACGGCCACGTCGATAGCGTCGTCGCGGCCGAGCAGCGTGGTCTCGAACAGGTCCAACCGGCGGACCTTCTCCTCCGCAGTCAGAGTGGCACTGTCCGCGATATCGTCGGCAGCCCGCGCGAACCGGTAGAAGGCGATGATCGCCGCTCGGTGCCGGGGGGCGATGAGGCGCGAGGCGACGGGGAAATTCTCGCCGGTCTCATCCTTGCTGGCGGCAACGTTCTCAATGGCGGCAACGTCCACCCCCGACATAAAGCCTCTTTAGGTCCAGGTCCGCTTGCAGGAACGAAAGCCGCGGCACGCGCCGCTCAATACAGGGACGCCGCTTGATACAGGAGTGGCGCCGGCAAGGCAAAGCTGATTGCGCACAACGGCCAACGCGAGATCGATCGAAGCGCCGACGCTGTGGCCGCTGAAACACGTCCGTTAACCAAATGTTTCGCATTGATTGGCAAAACGTTAACCACGCAGCTTCAATGCGCGGAAGCCTTTGAAACGGCGGATTTGCCGACGCTCCTCCCGCGAGCGTTTCGAGCGAGTATGGTGGACATCAATGAGTGCCTTGCGCATGGGTGGCAACACGCGACGACCTCTTGCCCTGGCCCTGGCTTGCTCATTCGCTTCCGGCGTGCCGGCCGCTGCCGAGTCGATCGACGCCCACTATGCCGTGAGCCTGCTCGGCCTGCGCATCGGTGATCTGCACGCCAGCGGCACCGTGCAGCCGCAATCCTACCGCATGGACGTCAACGCGCGGCTGACCGGTTTGGCGGCGATGGTGTCGAGCGTGCAGATGGCACTCGCGTCGACAGGGGGCATCAACAAGAAAGGCTCCCTGGCGCCTTCCAGCTACGCGACGTCCTCGGCCACGGCGAGCGACACGCGCACCCTGCGCATGGCGCTGAACGCCGGCAGCGTGAAGGCGGTCGAAATCGACCCGACTCCCGAATATCGCGGCGAGCGGATCCCGGTGACGGAAGCCAACAAGCACAATATCCTCGACCCGACGAGCGCTCTGATCATGCCGGTTCCCGTGAAAGCGGCACTCGTCGGTCCGGCGGCTTGTGCGCGCACGCTTCCGATCTACGACGGGTATGCTCGCTTCGATATCGCCCTGAATTATGTCGGCCAGCGTGACGTCAATATCACCGGCTACAGCGGCCCCGTTTCCGTCTGTTCGGCGCGCTATCGCCCGATTTCCGGCCATCTCGTGGGCTCCCGCTCGACCGCGTTCATGGCGCAGAACAGCGGGATCGAGGTCTGGCTCGCGCCGCTCGAACAGGCTCACGTCGTCGTCCCTTTGCGCGTGTCCATGCCGACGATGACCGGACAGCTCGACATCGAGGCCGTCGATTTTCAGACGACGAGAGCTGCCGACGCGACGCACTGATCCCCATATCGGGACGATGCCCCTGCTTCTTCGCCTCGCCTTCCGGGACCTCCGCGGCGGCCTGAACGGCTTCGCCATCTTCCTCGCCTGCATCGCGCTCGGGGTCGCGGCCATCACTGGCGTCGGTTCGGTCTCGCGGTCGCTGTCCGATGGCCTGGCCGGCCAGGGACGCACGATCCTTGGTGGCGACGTCTCGTTCGATCTGATCCAGCGTGTCGCGACCGACGCCGAACAGGCCTACTTTCGCGCGCATGGCGCGCTCGCGCCCGTCACCGTGCTTCGCGCGATGGCGCGCCGTGACGACGGCTCGACAGCGCTCGTCGAGTTGAAGTCGGTTGGTGCGGGCTATCCGGCCACCGGGCGGGTGGTGCTGGATCCGGTGATGCCGCTGGAGCAGGCTCTCGCGGCCAAGGACGGCGTCTACGGCGTGGTTGCCGACCCGGCCTTGAACGCCCGGCTCGGCCTCAAGGTGGGCGATACCTTTCATATCGGGGAAGCCCTGTATCAGCTGCGAGCCAGCCTAACGCAGGAGCCCGACAAGCTCGCGGCCGGCATCGGGTTCGGGCCGCGCGTGCTGGTCTCGGAGGCAGGCCTTACGGCATCCGGCCTTGTTCAGCCGGGGTCGCTCGTGAGGCGCCTGTACCGGGTCTCGTTGCCCGATGCGGCGCCGGGTCAGCCGGCCAGCGCCCAGGCGGTCCATTCTCTCGTGGCGGACGCCGCCAAAACTTTCCCTCAAGCAGGCTGGGAGATCCGCACGCGAGAAAACGTCTCGCCGCAGTTCTCGCGCGACCTCGACCGTTTCACGCAGTTCCTGACGCTCGTCGGCCTGACCGCCCTCATCGTGGGGGGCGCCGGCGTCGCCAATGCGATCCGTGGCTTCGTGGAGCGCAAGCGCCCCGCGATCGCCACGATGAAGTCGCTCGGGGCGACCGGCGGCTATGTCTTCTCCCTGATGCTGACCGAGGTGATTGTGATCGCCGCAATCGGCATCGCGATCGGTCTCGCCGCGGGTGTCGCGATGCCGTTCTTCGTCGTTGGCGTCTTCGGGTCGGCCCTGCCCTTTCCGCTCGCACCCTCGATTTATCCGGGGCAGATCGGCGCCGGCTTCCTTTATGGGGCGTGGACCGCCCTTGCCTTCTCGCTGCTTCCGCTCGGACGCGCCCACGATACGCCCGTGTCCGCGCTGTTCCGCGACCAGGTCGAACCGGACCGGTACCGGCTTCGTGCGCGTTACGCTGTGCTGACGGCATGTGCCGGGCTCGCCCTCGCGACGACCGTCCTGCTGCTCTCGAACCAGCGCACCCTCTCGGTCTACTACATGCTCGCGACCGTCGCGGGCTTTGCCGGGCTGCGCCTCGTGGCTTGGCTCCTGATGGTGGCCGCTAGGAGGGTGCCGCACTCGAAATGGTTCGCCTGGCGACTGGCGGTCGCCAACATTCACCGCCCGGGCGCATTGACGCCCACGGTCGTCCTCTCCCTCGGCCTTGGGCTCGCGCTTCTCGTCGCGCTCACGCTGATCGACGGCAATATCCGGGCGCAGCTGCGTCAGACCGCGCCCGGCGAGACGCCGAGCTTCTTCTTCCTCGACGTCCAAAGCGCACAGGCCCCGGCGTTCCGCAGCTTCCTCCAAAACCATGCCGTCGACGGCAAGCTCGAGTTCGTTCCCATGATGCGGGGCCGCATCACGGAACTGAACGGAGCTCCTGCCGACAAGGCCAAGCCTGGCGAGAAGGCGGCCTGGGCACTCCAGGGCGACCGCGGCATCACCTTCTCCGCGGATCTGCCGTCCGGGTCGAAACTGATCAAAGGGTCGTGGTGGGCGGCCGATTACAGTGGCAAGCCGTTGGTTTCGCTCGAAAGCGACATTGCCGACGGGCTCGGTCTCAAGCTCGGCGACACGATCGCCGTCAACGTGTTCGGCCGCGAGATCACCGCAACCGTCGCCAATACGCGCAAGGTCGACTGGCGCAAGTTCGGGATCAATTTCGTCCTTGTCTTTTCCCCTAACACCTTCGCGGGGGCCCCCTACAGCGATCTCGCGACCGTGACCTACCCTAAGGCCGGCGATAGCCAGCGCGAGGCGACCCTGTTGCGCGAGGTGGCGCAAGCCTACCCGAGCATCACGTCGATCCGCGTCAAGGACGCGCTCGATGCCGTTTCGACCGTGGTCGGCCAACTCGCCACGGCAATCAGAGCGGCGTCGAGCGTCGCCCTTGTCTCCTCCGTTCTCGTCCTCGCGGGCGCGTTAGCTGCGGGACAGGGAGCCCGGCTCTACGACGCCGTCGTTCTCAAAACACTTGGCGCGACGCGGGGCCGTCTTCTGGCTGCCTTCTTGCTCGAATACGGGATCCTGGGAGCGGCGACCGCCCTCGTCGGCGTTCTAGCGGGGAGCGCGGCAGCTTACGGCGTTGTCGCCAAGCTTATGGCACTTGATTTCACTTTCCTCTGGGAGCAGGCGCTTCTTGCTGCGCTGGGCGCCCTGGCCGTCACGGTGCTGCTCGGTCTCGTGGGCACGTGGCGCATTCTTGGCCGCAAACCGGCGCCGTACCTCCGCACGCTCTGATCGTCTCCTCGGCTCCCAATGGTAAGTGGTCATTACAGGAGTTTAAGGTTCGCTCCCTTGGGGAAGCCTTGTGTCGCCTGCGGCTTCGTTCCATATTCTGGCAGCGTGGTCCGGCTTGTCGAACCACAGGAAGCGCAAGCTTCCGCATCCATTCGAGGGTTTCATGTCCGACTACGATCGCAACGCCGCACGCTGGGGGCAGTCCGCCACCCAGACACGTGGGGTAGCCGTCGATCAGGGCCTGCGCGCCTTTATGCTCGGCGTTTACAACAACATGATGATCGG
>CAXTFG010000190.1:0-4814 GCA_964243415.1 uncultured Beijerinckiaceae bacterium
TCATCGGCGCGGCCCGCGTTGGCGCGCACCGCACCTCGATGCTGCAGGACGTCGATAAGGGGCGGCCTATCGAACTCGACGCCCTCCTGACATCGGTCCAGGAACTCGGCCGTTTGACCGAAGTGGCGACGCCGCACATCAACGCCGTCCTCGCGCTTGCGCAGCAGATGGGGCGCATCAGGGGCATCTACCCGACCTTCCCCGAGCAGCCGCCGCCCGAGGTGTACGAGTAGGCCGGCGAGCGGATCAGGGCGCGTATAGGGTCGTCGTCGGGAGGAGATCATCGAGATGCAACTTCGCTCGGAGCTCGTCTGCCCGCACTGCGCTTTCGCGGTGGTCGAAGAGATGCCGACGAACGCCTGCCAGTTCTTCTATGAGTGCAAGGGGTGCGGAGCGCTGCTGAAACCGCTCGCGGGCGATTGCTGCGTGTTCTGCTCCTATGGTTCGGTTCCGTGTCCGCCTGTTCAGGACGCCCGCGCCACCGGCGGTGCGTCTACCTGCTGCGCGTAGATCGTTTTCCATCTCAGGCAGGAAGACGTTTGCTCATGTGAACGACGAACCTGCCCCTGAACTCTTCCTCGCGGTCGAGCGTGTAGCCGAGCTTCCGGTAGAGTCGGATGTTCTCGGCAAAGAGCCGGTTCGTGTAGAGCCTGATCTCGGCGTATCCTTCCGAGGCGGCGACCTGCTCGGCATGCGCGAGGAGCTTGCGGCCGAAACCCCGGCCCTGGAAAGCGGGCGAGACCGCGATGTTCACGATGAGAAGGTGGTCGGCTTCCGCGCTCGTCTCGATGAGCGCGACAAGAGCTCCGTCGACATGCATCAGGTCGACCCGATGCCGCGCGACAGCGTCCGCATAGTCCGCGACCATCGGAAGGGGTTCGCACCCGATCACCGGCACCCATTTGGCGTAGGCCTCGCGCGTCAGAGAGCGGACGGCGTCGACGTGTTCTGCGGTTGCGCGCTGGTATGACAAAGCTTCGCTCATCGCCGGGTCATCCTCTCATGATCTTGGCGCGGCGGCCCGGCGCAGGCGATCGTTGATCGCGGCACCGAGGCCTGTGTCGGGCACGCGAGCCACGGCGATGCGGCCGGAGCCTTCCCTATCGAGCCGGCGCAGATGACCGTAGAGGTTGGCAGCTGCTTCGACGAGGCTGCCGAATGGGGACAGGTCGAGCGCGCCGTTGCCGAGCTGCCGGGCGAAATCCAGGCCGATTTCGCCCGGCGTGAGGGCCAGCGCCTCGAGCCTGAGGACAGCGTCGGGGGCGTAATGCGACCTTAGCATGCCAGGCGCCGTGATCCCGCCGGTCGGGCTTTCGAGTGCACGGCCGAGCACGCGCTCGACGGCCTCGCGCGCGATCCCGCCGGGGCGCAGCAGGGTCACTGTGCCGAGGCAGCCGACGATTGTCGATTCGACGCCGACGGAGCAGGGCCCCCCGTTGAGGATATGGTCGACGGCGTCGCCGAGCTCGCGCGCGACGTCGAAGGCCCGCGTTGGACTGAGCCGTCCCGACCGGTTGGCGGAGGGTGCCGCGACCGGCCGTCCGGCGGCTCGGATCAGGGCGGCTGCCATGGGGTGAGCCGGGAGCCGCAGTCCGATGCTGGCCAGCCCGGCGCAGGCGAGATCGCAAACGGTGCCGCCCGGCGCGCGGGGCAGCACCAGGGTCAGAGGCCCCGGCCAGAAGGCGGCGGCGAGGCGCTCGGCATCGGGCGTGAAACACCCTTCGCGCCGGGCGGTGGCGAGATCGGCCACGTGCGCGATCAGCGGATTGAAGCGCGGACGACCCTTGGCCGCGTAGATGCGAGCGACGGCCGCGGGCGACGTCGCGTCGGCGCCGAGCCCGTAAACGGTTTCGGTCGGAAAGGCGACGAGCTGCCCCTGCCTCAGCCGGCGTCCGGCCGCGAGGACATCATCGCCTGTAGGCTCTTGCATTCTGTCCGTTTAGCGGAGCGCGGACGTGCGCGCGAGCGTTTCGACCCACGCGCGAGCCGTCACGCGATGGCCGGCGCTTTAGGAACCGGTCCGCGCGAGTTTCGCGAACAGCCGGTCGGTCCGGTCCTGGACGAGGTCATCGCCGGCGACGAGCGAGCCGTGATTGACCAGCATCGTCGCTTTGTCGAGCACTTCGCGGATCATCGCGCCGGCGCGTTCGCAGATCGCCACCAGAGCTTGCGGATCGGCCTCGCCGAGGCTTTTGAAATGGCGGCGGACCGCAGCGACAGCCCCCGTCGACCGACGGTCGAGTTCATCGACGACGGCCTCGAAGTCGCGGCGAAAGCGAGCGTCCAGCTGGTCGTAGGCCTCTATGGCGGACCGCCGGCCCGGCAGGATCGAGCGATTGAAATAGTCGATGTAGCTAACGGGATGCCAGCGCTGAATGTCCTCGAACAGTTCCGGCATGATCGGAAGCTGCTCGATGAGCATCACAATCTCATTGAAGAGGTTCAGGTAGTCGTTGGCCAGACCCGACGCCGGATTGACGAGCGCTTCCGCGCGGCGGACTCGGCTGCGGCCGAGCGGCATGGCCTGAATGGCGGCGCGTTCCTCATCCGAGAGAATGCTCATGTCAGTGCTCGTGATCCGATCCACCATCGATAACTGCCAGGAATGAACATACCGTTCACCAAACGCCTGCATTGCAGAACGGCCGCTGAGCTATCGCGTGGGCCGTCCCGCGATCACCCTAGCATGGCGCCTTTCACCCACCAGGTCCGGTGCGTCAGCCTGATGCGACGCGCGGCGCGCGCCGCCGCACGACAGTCGCCGAAGAGGCCGAAGCAGGTTGCGCCCGACCCAGACATGCGGGCCAGACGGCAGCCGGGCGCAGCGGAAAGAACGGCGAGCACGTCGGACACCACGGGTGCAAGCACGCAGGCCGCGTCTTCCATGTCGTTGCGTCCTCGCGCCAAGGCCCGAAGAAGATCGCCGGACGTGAGACCGGGTTCGAACCGAGGGTGGGCCGGAGCGATGCTCGTCCATCCCGGCGGCAGGCCCATGCGCTTGAAGACCGACCTGGTTTCGAGTGGGACGCCGGGGTTGACGACGAGGGCGGGGAGCGCCGGCAACCGAACCGGCGGGCCAAGCGTCGCGCCGATGCCGGTCATCACGCGCGCGGTCGCACCGAGGCAGACCGGGACGTCCGCTCCCGTCGCCGCGGCCGCCTCGTGAAGCCGCGGATCGTCGACATGAATCCCGTTGGCGCGGGCAAGCAGGCGGAGAGCGGCGGCAGCGTCGGACGAGCCTCCGCCGATGCCGGCCGCCACCGGCAAGCGCTTGGCGAGATAAAAGGTGCCGAGGGTGAGACCGACGATCCGGGCCGCGAGGTCCTGTGCGGCGCGAATGACGAGGTTGTCGTCGAGGCTGCCCGCCGCCGCCGCCGTCGGGCCCTCGATCGAGAGGCTGAGGGCCGGACCGGGCCGCAGCGAGAGCGTGTCACCGCTGCGGGTGAACGCGACGAGGCTTTCGAGCTCGTGCCAGCCGTCGTCCCGCCGACCGACGATGTGCAAAGTCAGATTGATCTTGGCGGGGGCGCGTTCGACGTACAACAAGAGCGAACGGGAACCGGCCTCGGTCAGCCCCCGTCTTTGCGTTGACCCGGCTCTCCGGACGGAGCGGGCGTCGGCTTGGCGGCGTCGGCGGACTCCGGCGTCTTCTCCGCCGGCAAGCCGTGATCGATCTTCTCGACGATCTTTTTCTTGTCGTCGGGCTCGGGCCCGAGGTCGCGCGCATGGTTCCATTGGAAATGCGCGTCCAGCTTGCGGCCGACCCGCCAGTAGGCGTCGCCGAGGTGATCGTTGATGGTCGGATCGCCCGGCTTCAAATCGATGGCCCGTTCGAGCTCTTTGACCGCCTCGTCGTACTTGCCAAGCTTGTAGTAGGCCCAACCAAGACTGTCGACGATGTAGCCGTCGCTCGGCCGTAGTTCGACGGCCTTGTGCAACATGCCGAACGCTTCGTCGAGATTTTCGCCCCGGTCGACCCAGCTGTAGCCGAGATAGTTCAGCACGAGCGGTTGGTCGGGAAACAGCGCCAGCGCCTTGCGAAAATCGCTGACCGCCTTGTCCCAGTGGTTATCGCGCTCGTAGGCGATCCCACGAAAATAGTAGAGCGGCCAATTGGTCTTATCCGGCTTCTTGGAAACAGCGAGGACCTTGTCGTATGTCACGACGGCGTCGGCGTATTTCTTGTCGGTGCGCTGGGCGTTGCCGAGCGCGAGCAGCGCGTCCTCATCATTCGGGTGGTCGGCGACGATGCGCTGGAGGTAGGCCGAGCTCTCGCTCTTCTTGCCGAGATTGTCGAGGAGTTGCGCGATCTGGATGTCGGCCGTCGTGCGAAGCGGGCTCGCTTCAGGCACGCTTTCGTAGACGGCGATGGCTTCCTCGTTCTGCTTCAACCGGTCGTAGAGGTCGGCCAGCGTGATCAGCGACAAACTGTTCTTGGGCTGCAGATGCAGCGAGAGCCGGAGATAGACCATGGCGGCGACCTCGTCGCCCTGGCGGCCGCCCGCCGAGCCGAGTCCGTAGAGAACTTCGGCGCCCCCTTGTTCGGCGCTCTTGATGAGCGGCTCCAGCGGTTTGCCCGACTTGATGTCCGCCACGGCCGCGGTGATGAGCGGGTGATTGGGGAGGACGTCGTCGAAGTCGGCATAGACCTTGAGCGCCTTGTCCTTGTCGCCGGTGCGCGCGAGGAAGCGTCCGTAGGCGTCGACGAGCCTGAGCGTATTCTTGTCATTCCCGTAGGCGCTGGCGAACCGGCGCCCCGCTTCGGCCTTGTCGCCCATCATGTCGGCGATGAGGCCGGCGTGGAAGTCGCGGAA
>CAXTFG010000191.1:0-4753 GCA_964243415.1 uncultured Beijerinckiaceae bacterium
CGCGATGCTGCGCTTGTTCCGGTTCATGTTGTGGAAGCCCATGCTGTCGGGCCCCTTCATCTTGAAGCCCATGGCGCTGCGCGTCTGGTCGCCCGTTCCCGGCGGCTCGACCTTGACGACGTCGGCGCCGAGATCGGCGAGCAGCATGCTGCAGAACGGACCCGCCATCACCTGCGTGACGTCGAGGACGCGAAGTCCGGCGAGCGGCAGCGGACGCGCTGGTGTTTCCGCTCCTCCCTCGCGCCGGGCGTCGGCAGGCGCTCCACTATCCATCGCGGGTTTCCTTCAACATCTTCGGCGCGTCGCGCTGAGCGACGCCTTCGCGCCCATCGCTCACGTCAAAACGCGCGCTCCGTCAAGCAGACGTGGGTTCGGTCCACCTATCGGCGGAAGCGATCCTGACCGGATACGGAGGCCATGCGCTTCGTCGCGGCGGTATATGGGCGATGATCAGCGGCGCTCCAAAGCGCTCAACGGGGGAAACCAGGAAGGACGTCAGGGCGCAGGTGAGCGATCCTGGGCCGACGCGATCAGCCCGCGCGATGTGCGGATGATGGGCCGCGCGCCAGGGATGATGGACAGCACTTCGCCGGCGCCCGGAATGGTGTCGCCGACCCGAACGACCCTCGGCTGGCCGTCGACCAGCACCGTCGCGAGATTGGCGCTCGCGGTCTGAACGGTTACGGAGGAGAGGGCAGCTGTCTCGCTGGAGACCTCCACGGCTCGCTTCGGGATCGAAGCGGTCGCGGTCGTGTCGAATTCGTCCGTCCGGCGCTTGTCATCGACGACCACCGCCTTTGCGCGCGGGGCCAGCTGGGCAAAGACGGTGAAGTCGCCGCTCTTGCCGAAGCCTGCCAACGGCCCGTGCAGCGTCATGAAGATGCCAAAGCTCGCCGAGGCCGCGGCGAGGCAACAGCCGACGATGCCCAGGGTCGCATCGGTCGAGAGGCCGGCGCCGCGGCGTGCGGGTTTCGTGATGGTCATGTCCGTGTCCTGCTAAGGGCTTCGGCGAGTTCGCGGAAGGCGTCTGTGCTTGCCGGACCTCCCGGCCTTTGGGTCAGGGCCTCGTAGATGATCGGGGTCAGCAGGACCGCCTGATCGAGTTCCGGATCCGCGCCGGCTTGCAATCCGCCCATGAGACGGAGATCGCGGGTGTCCTCGAAACGGGAGATCATCGAACGGAGCTTGGTCACCAGCGTGCGCTGGTCTGCCGTCCAGACCTGGTGCGCGAGCCGCGAGATCGAGCCCAGCACGTTGATGGCGGGATAGCGGGCTGCGTCAGCGATCGTGCGATCAAGGACGATGTGGCCGTCGAGCGTCCCCCGGATGCAATCGGCGACGGGGTCGTTGTGATCGTCGCCGTCGACCAGCACGGCGAAGATGCCGGTGATCGAGCCTCGTCCCTTGAAGCCGGGGCCGGCCCGCTCGAGCAGTTTGGGAAGCTCGGTGAAGACGCTCGGGGCGTAGCCGCGCGCGACGGCAGGCTCGCCCGCCGCCAGCGCCACGTCGCGGGCGGCATGGGCGAAACGCGTCACCGAATCGACCATGAGCAGCACGCGGTCGCCGCGGTCGCGGAAATGCTCCGCGACCGTCATGGCCGTGAGCGGCGCCATCTTCCGCATCATCGCGCTTTCGTCGCCCGTGGCGACGACGGTGACCGCGAGCGGCCGGTTCGGCCCGAGCGCGTCTTCGACGAATTCGCGCACTTCACGGCCGCGTTCGCCGACGAGCGCGATCACTACCGAATCAAAGCCCTTGGACCCGGCGAGCATGCCGAGCAGGGTCGACTTGCCGACTCCCGATCCGGCGAAGATGCCGATGCGTTGGCCGTGGCAGAGCGGCGTGAAGATATCGATCACGCGGACGCCGCTTTTCAGCAGTTCGTTCACCCGCCCTCGTTCGAGCGCCGGCGGCGGATCGGCGTGAATGGGCGAGCGCTCGACGCCCTGGTCCAACGGTCCGAGGCCGTCGACCGGGTTGCCCATCGCATCGATGATACGGCCCTTCCACGATGCCGCGGGCGCGAGGCTGACCCGTTCGGCTTTGGTGACGGCGCATCCGAGCCCGACATCGGCGGTACCGTTGAACGGCTTGATCGTCGCGCTCTTGCCGTCGATGCGAACCACCTCGCCGTGGCGTTGCGGGCCGGCTCTCTCGAGCGCGACGCAATCGCCGAGTCGGAGGAACGGCGACAGGCCCCGGACCCGGTAGCTCGTGGGGGTAATCTCGCTGACCGAGCCGCGGATGTGGAGAAGCGCACCCGGGCCGGCGAGGCGCGCCGATGCCGTCGCGAGATCGTCGAGCGCGCTCACGGGTCAAGCCTCACGAGGACGATCCCAGGCTCTTGATCGCGTCCTGCTGGCTGCTCTCGTTCGACTGCAGAATGTTCGTCAGCCCTTCGTAGGCCCGCTGAATCTCAATGAGTTTCGTGATCTCGAGGATCGGATTAATGTTGGACCCTTCGACGAAGCCCTGCACGACCCCGTTGCTGGAAAAGTCGAGGATCGGCGTCGCGGGCTTGTCCGGGACGATGGCGGAATTGTCGTAGCGGGTGAGCTTGGCGTTGTCGGGAATGGAGAACAGGCCGATGGCGCCGACCTGGTTGCCGTTTTGCGTCACCATGCCGTCTGCGGCGACGACAGGCGCTCCTTGGTTTGCATCGAGAAGCATGGGAGCTCCACCAGCATCGAGAACCGGGTAGTTGTTCAACGTCTGCAACTGTCCGGTCGCGTTGATCTGAAACCGTCCATCGCGCGTGTAGGCCACGCCCGCCGGGGTCTTGATGGCGAAAAAACCTTCGCCCTGGACGGCAACGTCGAGCGGATTGTCCGTCTTCGTGGTGCCGCCTTGCGCGCGGGAGACATACTCTGCGCCGGTGCTGACGAACGAAGCCGGCTTCTCCTGGACCTTGGACAAGGTGGAGGAGAACGCGACGCCCTGCGCGCGGTAGCCCGCCGTGTTGATGTTGGCGATGTTGGTCGACACCGTGTCCAGCCGTTTCTCAAGCGCGATCTGGCCGGATAGCGAGACATAAAGATTGGTGCGCATCGCTCAGGTCCCGCCAAGCTTCAGGCCCTGAAGGCTGAGCAGGAGGTCTGTGCTGAACCCGCTCGAGCTCGACGAGGCCGCGAAGATCTGGGCGATCCCGGAACTGTCGGACGAGGTATTGGCGCCGGAGGCGTCGTAGTTCGCGGTGAAGCGCTCCGCGATCTGCTTCACCTTGGCCGGGTTCTGCAGGTCGGCGACACTGACGTATTTCGACAACGTCTGCTCTTCGGCATCGATATTGGCGCTCGCCGATGCCGGAAGGCCGAATGCCGTTTGGACGACGGTGAGCAGGTTCTTGTCGGCGAGGAGCCCGTAAAGGTTGGTGACCGACGATGCTTCGCGCGTGAAGTAGAGCGCGAGCTGGACGCCTGGGTTGCTCGTCGCCTGGTTGTCTTCGAGCGTCTGCTCAACGTAGCGCGAGGTCGTCCCCGTCGTCACCGCCGTCGAGCTTGTGACCGCTGTGCCCTGCCCGGCGAAATCGAACGCCTGCGCGAAGGCCTTGTAGCGTTGATCCGTCAGCGTGTTCGCCAGCGCCTTGGGATCGGTGGTGCCACCCTGAAGAAGCTTGGTGATCAGGCCCTGCGCGTTCCCGATGTCTTCGAGCCCATAGGCCTTCAACGCGTAGGACAGCAAACGATAGTTGCCGACGAAATCGGATATGCTTTTCACCTTGCCGATATTGGCGAGGTAATAGGCCGTCGCGCTCTTGACCTGTCCACTGGAAGCCGTCGCCGCCTGCTGCGCGGCCAGATTGTTCGAGATCGCGAGATAGGAGGCGGTGGTCGAAGTCACACTCGATCCCCGGTGAAGATGTCCGCATGCTGGCGCGTCGAACTTGCCCGAACCTGTCCTGCGTTCCTGGCCTGTCCTACCGTCCGGAGCTTCCCGTCAGCCTCGTGCAAGTCTTCGGTGGTGTCATCGAGGCCGAACGGGAGTGGGCCTTTGAGCTTCGTGGTTGGAATGGTCGTGGCGTTAGGCTGCATGCTCGGCGGCTTCACGGCGGCGGGCGGCCACATGTTCGTGCTGTGGCAGCCCTACGAGTTCATCATCATCGGCGGCTCGGCGCTCGGCACGTTTATCGTCGCCAACCCACTCGCGACGATCAAGGACACGGGGAGGGCCGTGCTCGAAGCGATCAAGGGGAAAGGGCCCAAGCAACGCGATTACCTCGACGTGCTCGGGCTCCTCTACGTGCTCATGCGCGAGCTGCGCGGCAACGGACGCAATGCGCTCGAGGAGCAGATCGACAACCCGTCGGAAGCCGAGCTCTTCAAGAAGTTTCCTCTCGTGCTCGCCAACGCGGAAATGACGGCCTTCATCTGCGATTACGTCCGGCTCATCCTCATCGGGAATGCGCGAACGCACGAGATCGAGGCGCTGATGGACGAGGAGATCGAGACCATCAAGCGCGACAAGCTCAAGCCCTATCATGCAATTCAGGCCGTGTCGGACGGATTGCCGGCGCTGGGCATCGTCGCCGCCGTCCTCGGCATCATCAAGGCGATGGGCGCCCTCGACCAGTCGCCCGAGCTGCTCGGCGAGCTGATCGGCGCGGCGCTGGTCGGCACCTTCGCCGGCATCTTCATGTCGTACGGCCTCGCAGGTCCTCTCGCCAGCAAGATCAAAGTGACCCGGGAGAAGCGCTGCCGCCTCTACATCATCATCAAGCAGACGCTGCTCGCCTTCATGAACGGCGCGATGCCGC
>CAXTFG010000192.1:0-4745 GCA_964243415.1 uncultured Beijerinckiaceae bacterium
GAAGGACGTATGCATGTCACTGCAGAACCATCTGTCCGAGCTGGAGCGCCGCCACCACGCGCTCGACCGCGAGATCTCTAAGGAGCAGCTCCATCCCGCCGCCAACGAGGCCAAGATGGCCGAGCTGAAGCGCCGCAAACTCCTGCTCAAAGACGAAATCGTCAAACTCCGCAGCGACAAGACCCTGCATTAGCTCGCGTCCCGCCACGACGCGTCCTCCCCCGCGCTTCGTGCTAAGGAGGACTTGCGCAAGACATACTGTCATCAGTTTGCGTTCGGGCGCCTGAGTGGACGTCCGTTCCGCCCGCCCCGCCGATGAGCCGACCGTCGTCGGACTCTGGACGGCCTGTGGCTTGGTTGTCGACACGAACGATCCCGTCGCCGATTACCGCTTCGCCCTGTCCGGGCCGTCTTCGGACATCCTACTCGCGGAGCACGACGGCATCATCGCCGCGAGCGCCATGGTCGGACACGACGGGCATCGAGGGTGGATCTATTATCTCGCGACCAGCCCATCGCATCGTCTGCAGGGTTACGGACGCAAAATGGTCGAAGCCAGCGAAGCGTGGATGGCCGAGCGCGGCGTGCCCAAGTCTCAGCTGATGATCCGGGAGACCAATACGGACGTCTCGGCCTTCTACGAGCACCTTGGTTACCGCGTGATCCCGCGCATCACGATGCAGAAGGTGCTGCAGCCCAAGCGATAGTTCCTCGGTGTCGGCGCGTCACTGACCTGACCGCCGCGCGCTCAGCCGGCCAGCGCGATCAAAGCCGGGATCAGCGGGGCATCTGCCGGCGGCATGGCAAAACCGTGGAGGTCGCGCGGGGCAACCCAACGCAATGTCTGGCCTTCCCGTGATTGCGCGAACCCTTTCCATCGGCGACAGGCGTACAGCGGCATCAGGAGGTGCATCTCGGGATAGGCGTGGCTCGCGAAGGTCAGCGGCGAGAGGCACCGCTCGCCCACGACGATGCCGAGTTCCTCGTCCAGTTCGCGGATCAGGGCGAGTTCAGGCCGCTCTCCCGGTTCGACCTTGCCGCCGGGGAATTCCCAAAGGCCGGCGAGTGACTTCCCCTCCGGCCGCTGGCTGACCAGAACGCGCCCGTCCGCGTCGATGAGCGCGGCCGCGACGACAAGAACGAGCTTCATGGCTATCCCGATCGAAACGAGAGTTCCGGCGCCCGAGATCGACCGCGATCGATCCGACGTCGCGAAACGCCGGCTGACGCGATTACCTCGTCTCCTTGGGCATGATCACGGTAAACGGCGTCGGCACCGTCCGGTCACTCGTTGCTTCCGGCACCTTGACCCGATAGCCCAAGCGCTTGGCGAGAGGCATGATCTGCTCGGGTCCGGTCACGGCGGCATGGTGACAGCTCGCGAAATAGATCAGGTACGACGCACCGTTGGCGTCGTTGATGTCGTCACCCACGTTAGGACGGAGATAGGACGGCGCCCAGCTTGAGGAGCCGTCCGTCGAGGGGTAGAAAACCGAGGGTCGCGTCCGCGAGCAGAACACGAAGGCGACATGGGCGGCATCGCCCTTTTTCTCCGCGCCCGTTGCTCCAGTCTCCGCACCTTCTGTGACGACGACGTAAAGCTTCCCCGCCCCGCCGTCGCTCGCGCCGACCTGCTCCACCTTCTCGATCACGAGGTGCTCGCATTTTCCCTCGTGGCAATTGACGTCCAGTCGCTTGTTCAGCAGCGCGGCGAACTCGGCAGCAGGCGCCGGCAGGGCCAGGATGCTCAACAGGGTGGCCAGCAGGACAGGGCGCATGATCGAAGGGTACGCGAAGACTCGGAAAGGCGTCCAGTCCAAGGTGAAGCTTTCCTTAAGACTGATGTGACCCGTCGCGCCGCGGAAGGCGGTCGATCAAAGCGGCTAAACCGCGATCCTCGATCCCGAGTTGGACCATGTGCTCGAACGTGTTGCGAATGTAGTCGGTGTTGGCGCCGGAGATCCCGACGCCTTGCGCCACGTACCGCTCGAGCGCGGCAAGCTCGAGCGCTCCCGCATATTGCGTATGCGCACGGTCAACCGCGTAGCACACCGCGCGTATTTCGCGGCCATCGGCGAGCACCGCGCGGGCGCGGATCTCTCGGTAGACCATGGTGACCTGTTCCCGCGCCCGCAGGTAGGCGAGAACAGGGTCGACGCGACCGGCCGGGACGCGGAAGGCGACGCCCCGGCAGCTTCCGCCCCGGTCGAGCCCGAGCACGAGCCCGGGCCTCTCCGGGGTGCCGCGGTGGACGTGCGAGTAAACGCACAGCGTCCGGCGGTAGCCGCGGATGGTTGCCAGGGTGCGTTCCTCGAAGTCAAATCCGGGGCGCCACATCAGCGATCCGTAGCCGAACACCCAGAGATCCGCCTCGGCGGCCGTCATGAAACCTCACCTCACCCGCGGCCACCAAAGCGCCATGGTCAGCCGTCTAAAGAGCTGGCTCGTATGGCGTATTTGGGGGCGAAGTAAAACGGGCGGTATGCGCAAGGCTGGGATCGTTCTCCTCTTCCTCGTTGTGCTGTGCGCCGCGGGCTGGAGCTGCCTTTGGTTTTACGCGTCGCGCGAGGCTGCGGCGCGAACAGACGCGTGGATCGCGGCGGAACGCACGCAAGGTCGCCAATGGACCTGTCCGAACCGCCAAGTCGCCGGTTTCCCCTTCTCTCTCGCGATCGATTGCGACAAGCCGACCTTCGTGGGCCAGGCATCGGGTCAGCGCGTCGAGGCGACCCTGGCCCATCTCACGGGCAAGCTGGCGTTCAGCCATCCGCGTGAGGTCGGCATCACGCTCGTGGCGCCGTTCGGTTTTCGGACTTCCGACGGCGGAACGAACGTTCAAGGGACGTGGCAGTCGATCAGCGTCGATCTTTCAGCGTTGCCGGAGATCCGCACCGTCGCTCTTCGGGGGAGCAACATCGCCGTGGGCGGAACCTTCGTCGGGTCGCCTCGCCAGGGCGGCAAGACCGATACGCTCGAAGCTAGATTCACCCTCTCGCCCGACCAGACCGACCCGACCGTGATGTTTGACATCACCCTGAAAGGCGCTGTCGTGCCGCCGCTCGACAACTTGCTCGGCGGGTCGGCGCCGGTCGACGCAGGTCTCGTCGGCCGCCTCGATCGGGCGGACATCGGCCACGCGCGCACGCCACAGCAGGCGATGGAGCTTTGGCGGCAGGCCGGCGGTCGCGTCGATATCGACCGCTCGGTCGCGACCAGGGCCGGCGCCAGCGTCAGCGCAACGGGAACGTTGCGGCTCGACGAAGCCCATCGGGTCAATGGGCATCTCGACGCCGAGTTCGTCGGGATGGAGCAGATCCTGCGACGCTACGGGATCAGCGGCAACCTGGCTGCTGTCGGTTCGCTCGTCAGCGCGCTGTTCGGAGGCGGCGGAGCGCGAAAGGCGCCGGCCGCGCCGGGCGCGCTCGACCTGCCGATCGTCTTCAACAACGGCCGCCTCGGCATCGGCCCGATCACCACGCCGGTCACGCTCTCGCCGCTCTACTGAACCTGCTCGCCGGCCAACGCCACCCTGTGGTCCTGCACCGGCATCCGCTTGCGCACGCCCGCAACGCGCGAAACGTCGAGTCGCGCCGACACGACACCGGGTCCGTCGGACGCGCGGGCCGTCACATGGCCCCACGGGTCGACCACGAGCGAGTGCCCGTAGGTTTGCCGCGTCTCGTTGCCGATGTGGTGGGCGCCCGTCTGCGCCGGCGCGACGACATAGGTCTGCGACTCGATCGCCCGGGCGCGGCACAGTACTTCCCAATGATCCTTGCCGGTCTGCATGGTGAAGGCAGATGGCAGGGCGATCACTTCGGCGCCTCGCGCGACCAGAGCCTGGAACAGGTAGGGAAAGCGCAGGTCGTAGCAAATGGCGCAGCCGATCGTGGTGCCCTCGCAATCGTAGGTGACCACGGCCTGACCCGGCTTGAAGGAGGCACTTTCGCGGTAGCTCACGCCGTCCGGCGTCTCGATGTCAAACATGTGGATCTTGCGATAGCGGGCGACCTCCCGCCCGCTGCGATCGAAGACCACCGTCGTGTTGTGGATTCGCGGCTCGCCGTCCTCGCGCTCCAGCATCGACCCGGCATGGATGAAGACGCGGTGCTTGGCTGCGAGCGTGCGCATCGCGTCATAGGCTGGTCCGTCGCCCAGCACTTCGGCCGCCGCCATCTTGTCGTCGCGGCGGCCACCGAGAAAGTCGAAGCACTCCGGCAAGGCAATCCAATCGGGCCGATCCGCCGCGACCGCCTGTTCGATGAGAGCCGTCGCGGCCGCGATGTTGGCCGGCTTGTCGCTGACCGAGTTCATCTGAATGAGCGAGATTTTCACGGCGGCCCCGCGCGAAAAGTGCAGGGTTCTGCACGATGCCTGCCGTAGATCGACCTTATGGCCGGCCGAAGCAAGACCCTCGTCGGCACCGCTCGCCGCAGCCGTCCAGTCGGCTAAGCGGCCTTCAGAGACTGGCTGAAGACACTGACCATTTCGGTCATGCCGATCGCGATGTCGTCGAGCTCGCGGGCGAGCGTCGACACGGACGCTGCGCTCGTCGAGGTTTCGCCGACGGAGCGGACGACGTTCTCGATGTGGCTGGACATCGTCGCCGTGCCCGCGGCGGCGGAGCGAACGTTGCGGGCGATCTCCTGGGTAGCGGCGCCCTGCTCGTGCACGGCCGACGCGATGATCGTCGAGATGTGCTCGACTTCCGCGATCCGCGTCTGGATCTTGCCGATGGCGTCGAC
>CAXTFG010000193.1:0-4707 GCA_964243415.1 uncultured Beijerinckiaceae bacterium
CCAGCCTGACAGCCCTTCGCTGCTTCGCTTCGGAGGACGCCTCACATGCTGCATGTCGGCAATCTCGTCTATCCCGGCTTCGACATCATGACGTTGTCGGCACTTTCTGTTTTCGAGTATGCAAACGCTCATCTAGACGAACCGCGCTACGACGTGCGTCTCGTGTCAGAACTGGGCGGCCCGATCAAAAGCTCCCTCGGCCTGACGGTCGAGACCGAGGCGTTCGGTCTGACCGAATTCGACACGATCATCATCGGCGGAAATAGCGACATGCCGTTTACGCCGGGGTTGCTTGGCTACATAGGGCGGGCGGCAACGGAGTCGCGCCGTATCGCTGCAAAATGCGCCGGTGCCTTCTTCCTCGCCGAAACGGGTCTTCTCGATAATCGGCGCGCGACCACGCATTGGTTCTTCGCCGACGATTTCCGATCGCGCTATCCGAACGTGCGATTGGAAGAGAACCGACTTTTCGTGATCGATGGTCCGTTCTGGACCTGTGCTGGCATGACGGCCAACATCGATCTCGTGCTGGCCATGGTGGAAAAGGACTTTGGCCCGCACATCGTCAACGCGGTGTCGCGAAGCCTTGTGCTCTACAACCGGAGGAACGGCGGCCAGCCCCAGATTTCGGCTTTGCTGGAGCTGGGGCCCACGTCCGATCGCATTCAAACCGCTCTCGCATTCGCGCGGGCCAATCTGAGCAAGCCACTTACGATCGAGCAGCTTGCCGAGGCCGCCAACTTGAGCCCTCGGCAGTTTAGTCGGGCCTTTCGCGAAGAAACCGGCACGTCACCGGCAAAGGCGGTGGAGAAGCTACGCATTGAGACCGCGCAGCTGCTGGTGCAGGATGGTCGACATTCCATTGAGGTGGTCGCGCGTCAGGTCGGGTTCGGCGAGAGTGAGCGGATGCGCCGCGCGTTTCTTCGAGCGTTCGGCAAGCCGCCACAAGCCATGCGCCGCGATCATCGCAGCAACGCCGATGGCCTTGCGTCTGAAACCAAGCCTTCGCTCGCGCTCCACGAAGCGTGAGGCTGCGGCTCATGGTCTGAAAGGTGGCCGATGCGACGTGGAAGCACGACGCGCGCGGGTCTATTTCCAACGCCGTCGACGCGGGTCGCTCATCGCGCACACTCGTCCGATGTTGGAGATCTGCCATGCCGGGACCGAGCAACGAAGCCGAACGCGCCCGCGAGGTTGTCAAAGCGTTTTACGAAGGCGGCGCGCGAGGCGAAATCACGAGCTTCGAAGACAGGCTCGCGGAGGATTTCGAACTGTTCGTCCCGACTTATCTTCCGTGGGGCGGGCACTTCGACAAGCCGCAATATATCGAGCTGCTTCCGCGGGTCGCCTCCGTCCTTGATTTCACCCGCCTTCGCTTCGACAGCCTTACCGCCGAGGGCGGACACGTGGTGGCGCTCATCGACATCGGCGTGCAAGGCACTGATCAGTCGATCATGATCTCGGAGCATTGGGATATCTTGCAGGGGAAAGCGACGAAGCTTCGGGTCGCCTACTTCGATCCAAAGGTTCTTCTCGACAAGCTTGGTACGTCGGTTGTCGTTCAGCGCCGACCGGCACGAGATCTGACCCCCGCCGCTTGGATAAGGGAGTGGCCGACCCGCGCCATGGCCGAAATGGAGGCTTTATCGACCTGAGTGTTCCGGCCGCTGGATGACAATGTTTTTCTTGTCAGGACGCAATCGAGATGTCGCTGACGGCAGGAGAAGATCATGGCGAAGGTATCGAACATCCTTTTCGTTCACGGCGCTTGGGCCAATGCCTCTGCCTGGGACAAGGTCTTGCCGCTGATCGAAGCAGCCGGTCTCACGGGTATCGCGGTTTCCCTGCCGCTGACCTCTTTGCCGGACGATGCCGCCACTTTGAAGCGTGCCATCGAGCTAATCGACGGACCGGTTCTGCTGGTCGGGCATTCCTACGGAGGTGCCGTCATCACTGAGGCCGGAGCAGATCCGAAGGTCGCTGGCTTGGTGTATGTCGCGGCGTTCGCGCCGGATGCGGGCGAGTCCGCTGGATCGCTCGGTGCCGGTGGGCCGCCGACGCGGCTCCTCGAAGTCGTGCGTCCCGATGCGCACGGTTTCTTCAAGCTGACTCGAACCGGCGTCGACGAGGTATTCGCCCAAGATCTGACCGCGCTCGATCGCGCGAACATCTTTGCCACCCAAAATCCGTTGGCCGGCGCGGCGCTCGGCGGCGAGGTGACGGCGGTGGCCTGGAAGGATAAGCCAAGCTGGTACCTGCTGGCCAGCGAAGATCATACGATCCACCCCGAGCTTCAAAAGACGATGTCCACGCGGATGGGCGCGACCGTTGTTCCCGTCTCCGCCAGCCACGTGGCCATGCTGTCCCAGCCGAAGGCCGTGGCCGATCTGATCATCCAAGCCGCGGATTGAGCGCGGGCACGTCGCCCGCTCCCTCACCGCCAGCCGCAAAAATCCAGGATGTCCGTAAAGGGGGGATCAACGACCTGCGTGCCCACCTCGTTTGCGCGTAGCTTTCGTCTTACCGGCCGCCAACGGTCCCTCGGACGAGCAAGGAAGAGACAATGAACATCAACGTGCATCTGGGAACCGCTTTCATCACCGGAGCCTCGTCAGGTATTGGCGCCATCTATGCCGATCGCCTGAGCCGGCGCGGCTACGACCTTATTCTTGTCGCCCGCAGCGCCGAGCGCCTCCGCGCATTGGCGACCAAGCTGACGGATGCGACCAGCCAATCGGTCGAAACGATCGTCGCGGATCTTACAGATCCCAGCGACCTGGCGCGCGTCGAAAAGGTGCTCCGTACAGATGCCAGCATCACGCTTCTGCTCAACAACGCCGGCGTTGGCGCCACTGAGCCGCTGCTGCAATCCGACATCACCAAAATGGAGGCGATGATCGCGCTCAACGTCAGTGTGCCGACCCGTCTCACCTATGCGGCAGTCCCCGCGTTCGTGTCGAGGGGCGCGGGCACGATCATCAACGTCGCCTCGATCAGTGCGATTGCCCCCGAGCTGCTGAACGGCGTCTACGGTGGCACCAAAGCCTTCGTGCTGGCGTTCAGCCAGTCGCTTCACCATGAGTTGGCTGACAAGGGCATCCGCGTCCAGGCTCTCTTGCCGGGCGCCACCGCAACCGACTTCTGGGACGCTGCCGGTAAACCGGTCACCAGCCTGCCCGACGGCATCGTGATGGGAGCAGAGGACATGGTCGACGCTGCGCTGAGCGGGCTCGATCAGGGTGAGCTTGTCACCATCCCATCGCTGCCGCTGGTCGCCGACTGGAATGCCTTCGAGGCGGCACGCGCTGCCCTCGGACCCAGCCTATCGCGGGCGGTTTCGGCCGCGCGCTACGCAAATTGAACCCACGCAGATGTCGACGTCGGTCTTGCAGAAAGGGACCAAGATGCTCCCGATTGCCAAATCTGTTGGCACGATCACCGGAATCGTGTTGTCGACGTTTTTAGCGATCACCGCCCCAGCCACTGCGGCGTCCGACGCGCTGTCATCGGAACAGGCACGAGCCATAGTCGCGCCGCTGTACGACGCACTCAATCAGCCCGCTAAGAAAGACGTCGCTGCGCTCCTGGCAAGAGCAACAAACCCCGACTACCGATCGTGCTCTTCCAACCAGGACTGCCTCGATCGAGAACACCTGGCGTTACAGTTTAAGCCGTTCGGCGCGATTATTCCCGACCCGCATAGGGACATCCTCGACATACGGGTTTCGGGCAACACGATCACCGTCCGCGGCGAAGCGAGCGGCACGCCGGTCGCGCCGCTGTTCGGCGTCGCGCCGACGGGTCGTTCCTTCAGAACGATGTCGATCGACCTCTTCACGGTCGCAGACGGTAGGCTGTCAACTGCATATCACATCGAAAACTGGTCGGCGGCAATGGAGCAGATTCGTAAATCATGAGCTACGCCGGCGCGGTGTTTGCGCGTTACTCGTTGCCTTTAGATTGGACCACAACGATGAATGACCTTCTTGCCTTTGCCATCGAAGCCCATGGAGGTCTTGAGCGTTGGAACGCCTTCGCGAACCTCGATGCGGAGCTCTCGGTCGATGGGGCCATATGGCACCTCAAGCAGCAGGCCGGCCTGCTGAAGGACAAGGTCTTCACGATCAAAACGCACGAGGAGCGGCTGACGATCACGCCGTTCGACGGCCCGGACCAGCGGTGCGTCTTCGCGGCGGATCGGCTCACGCTCGAGACGTTGAATGGCGTGCCGGTCGAGGCGCGGGATCAGCCGGAAAACGCGTTCGTCGGCCACCAGCGCGAAACGCCATGGGACAAGTTCCATGTCGCGTATTTCGCCAGCGAGGCTCTTTGGACCTATTTGACCTCGCCATTTCTCTACACGTATCCCGGATTTGCGACCGAGGAGATCGAGCCCTGGCACGAAGACGGCGAGACATGGCGCCGGCTCAAGATCACCTTCCCCGACTCGATTAAGAGCCACACCAAGACGCAGGTGACGCATTTCGGGCCGGACGGCCTGATGCGCCGGCATGACTACACGGTCGACATCCTGGGCGGCGCGACCGGCGCAAACTATCCATCGAATTACCGCGAGTTCCAGGGTCTCAAGATGCCGACCACGCGGCGCATATACGCTTACGACGAGGCTCTGCAGAAGGTCCCGGAGCCTCTCCTCGTGTCACTCGATTTCGGGCAGCTCGTCTTCAGCTGAGCGATCGACCTTGA
>CAXTFG010000194.1:0-4697 GCA_964243415.1 uncultured Beijerinckiaceae bacterium
GAAGCCGTTGCCCTGGAGCGAACTCGTGAGGTTCTGCTGCGAGGCGCTCGCGATCAGCTGGACGTCGCGGGTGAAGCTGTAGGCACCCTTGAGCGTGAAGTTCGTGAACGCCTCCCGCACGGCGACGCCCTGATATTCGTTGGGTTGGTAGGCGGCGATGCCGCTCAGCGTGAAGTGGCGGAAGAAGACATGCGCGATCTCGAGGCTGACGAGGCGGGAGATCGCGCCGGACGCGCCGGCCAGCGTGGTTTCCGCCAGCGTCGTGCTGGCGCGCAAGGTGACCGTGGTGAGAGGCGTCACGGCATAGGCGATGCTGCCGTCGACCGTCGGGCCGCGCAGGTTCACGAGCCGCGAATCGGCGTAGTTGCGGTCGGCATAGCCCGCGCTGAGCGTCCCGGTGAACAGGCGGGCGATCTGGAAAGTCGACCCGACGCGGCCGAGGATGCCGTTCGAATCGCGAAGGAAGCCGCTGAGGTCGACGGGGTTGTCGCGGACGCGGGCGTCGAACCCGACTTCCGCGAACGGGACGACCTCGGGCGTCAGCTCGTAGGAGGCCCGTGCGACGACGCCCAGATCGTTGTAGTTGTCCTGCGAGTAGCGGAAGATCGACCCATCCGACTGCAGGGCGTCGCCATATTGCGTCCGGTCGAAGGTCCCCCTGAGGTCGAGGGTCAGACGATTGAACCGGTGAGCGCCGCCGAGCGTCGCCCCCTCCGAGGCGATCAGCGGCCGCGTGACGATGAAGACGCTGTTGGGCACGGCGAGCAGCGGCGATCCCGGTGTTTGCGTGGCGATCGCGAAGCGACCCTCGAGGTTAATCCGATCGTCGCGGGTGACGTCGATGCGGCCGTCGACGACGCCGCTGGCATCGGGACGGTTGGCGATGGAATTAGCCGGAAAATCCGAGTAGCCGCCCCTGATCGAGGCGGTCAGGCTGTTCGTCGGGAAGTCGGACTGCACGTCGACGCCGCCGGCCGCCCGCAGCACGGCCGAGGGCTTGACGCCGACGGAGACCTGGTTCGGGTTGGTCTCGTAGCCGGTGCTGGCCTCGACGAACGGCAGCACGCGCAACTCGCCGAAGCGGACCCCCGTCGGAGCGAACGGATCGAGGTCGACGACGGGACGCCGGGGCCGCGGCGGGCTGGGAATGACGGCGACCGTCGGACCTGGCGGGACCGCGTCCACGCCCGTCGCCGCAACAGGGTTGAGCACGCGCCGCTGCGGACCCGGCGCGCCACGGTAGGGCACGAGCGGCGAGAGGGGCGGATTGCTCCTGACGTTTGGCGCGTAGAGGATCGGAGGCTTGCGGCGGCGCCTGCCGTAGTTCGGCGCGCCGCTGCTTTGGCTCGCGGGTTGCGCTGCCGGGGGCGAGGCCTCGTCGGCCTCGGCTGGCGACGCGCTGGTCGCCGGTGGGGCGTTGTTTTCGGGCGAGAGCGGCGGCGAGGAGGTCGGTGACGTCGGGAAATCGTTGGCGTTTTCGGCGCCGCGCAATCCCGCCTGCCCCCAAGCCGCACCGCTGGCGGCCAGTGTAAGCGCCGTGACAACAACCAGCGCGCAGGGATGGACGGCCAGCGCGCGGTGATGGAAGGGGCGAGGCTTCAAACGACTCTCGGCGAGAAACGGCGGGAAGGCCGCTCCGTCGAGCCTTAGGCGGACATGGTTAATAGCCGGTTAGCCGAGGCCGACCGGCGTGCCGAAATGGAACGCCTCGGACGCCAGGAGGTCTCCGCGGACCGGCGGGCGGCGGCGCGAGCGGCGCTTCGGATGGAGGTCAATAGAACGGCTCCCGTTCGCGACAGGTCGCTCTCCCCAGGGGTGAGGATCAGGTCATACCAAGCGCGCTCATGTAAAGCTCGAGGATGGCCTCCATCTCCTGCCGCTCCGAATGGTCCTGTTTACGGATCCGGAGGATCTGGCGCACCGCTTTCGTGTCGAACCCCCTGCCCTTCAGCTCGGCAAAGACGTCCTTGATGTCGTCGGCGATCGCCTTTTTCTCTTCCTCCAGCCGTTCGATGCGCTCGACGAACTGCTTGAGCTCCTCGGCGGCGACCCCGCTCTCTGCGATGTCCTTGGTCATGGCCCCTCTCGCGTCCCGCGTCGGAGCCGCGGGTCAGAGCCGTGGGGCATGCAATGGGCCGGCTTTGCCGTCAAGCGAGCGGTTCGCGCGAGGCTCCGGGCAGGTGGCCGGCATCGTGACGACCGGTGCGCGAGCGGACGAAGGCCGGCTGGTGGAGCACCGGCTGGGCGATCACCGGGCCGAGCACGTCGGCGAGCTTCTCGCCCATCGACTCGGCGGCCCGCGGGTCGACGATGAGGTCCTGGCGGACTTCCACGAGGAGGCCGGCAATGCCGCGGCGGGTGACCTCCTCGTCGAGCGTGTCGCCGCGGAGGGCCCCATCGTAGGGCTCGTTGTCACCGACGACGAACCCGGCGTCGCGCAAAGCCTCCATGAGGGGGACGGCGAGGCGCGGGTCGTTGTCCCAAAGCACGCCGATCTCCCAGGGCCGCGGGACGCCTTTCCAGGTCTGCGTGAACGAGTGGATCGAGATCACCACAGGGGTTAGCCCACCACTGCTCATCCGGTCGATCATGGCGCCAACCGCCGTGCGATACGGCAACCAGTAGGTGCGCACCCTGGATTCGATCTCGGCCTCGTCGATTTGCGCATTGCCCGGGACGATCGCGCCGTCGGACAGGCGCATGACGAGGGTCGGATCGTCGGCGCCGCGGTTGGGATCGATGAGAAGCCGCGAGAAGGTGGTGAGCAGCGCCGGAGCGCCGAACCGCTCTGCCAGCCGGCGGGTGACCGCGGCGGCGCCGATGTCGTAGCCGATGTGGCGCTCGAGCTCGTGCCGGGCTAATCCGAGCGTGCCGTACCGTTCGGGCAGGGCGTTCGACGCGTGGTCGCAGAGAAGGAGCAAGCCGCAATCGAGCGCGCCGGGAATGATCTCGACCGGATGGGCGCTGCTCGCCTGCCCGTTGGGCAGATCGCCGCCCGCCTCGTCGATCCTTTCATGCTGGCCTGCCACGTCGTCCTCCCATCACCGGTCCATCCCGACAACTCGTTCCTGCCGAATTAGCTAAAGGTCGGAACGTTGGGGATGGCCATGCTGCCGGCTCATTTCGCCTCAAAAGATCGCCTGAATAACGTCGTCGTCGGAAAGTCATCCAGCCGTGCCAAGACCAGCGAACCTCGCTCTGGCCGCAAGCCTGATCAGTTGCAGCCTGGCGCTGAGCGAAACCGCCCGCGCCGATTTTCGACTGTGCAACAACACGACCAGCAGGGTCTCCATCTCGCTCGCTTACACGGACGGCGAGTCCTGGGTCAGCGAGGGCTGGTGGAACGTCAAGCCGAACGGCTGCGAAACGCTCGTCAGGGGCGCTCTCGCCGCCCAGTTCTATTACGCTTATGCGATGGACGAACGCGGCGGCGAGTGGAAGGGCAAGGCGTTCATGTGCACCCGCGATCGCGAGTTCAAGATTTCCGGACGCAACGACTGCTTCACCCGCGGTTTCGACCGCACCGGGTTTTTCGAGATCGACACGGGCAAGGATTCGCGAAATTGGACCGTGCAGCTCACGGATCCGGCGCCGCAGGCCTCCGCGGCCCAACCGACGGCCAAGCCCTGACCACACGCTCAAGGAGCGAACCCCATGAGACGTCTGCGCCGCTGCAAGATCGTCGCGACCCTCGGCCCGGTATCGACCTCCGACGAGATGCTGGCCAAGCTCTTCGCCGCCGGCGTCGACGTGTTCCGCATCAACATGAGCCACACGAGCCACGAAGACTTGCGCGAACTCGTGTTCGCCTTGCGGGCACTCGCCAAGCGGTACCTGCGGCCCGTCGCCGTTCTCGTCGACCTGCAAGGCCCGAAACTGCGGATCGGGTCCTTCAAGGACACGGCCGTGACACTGGCGCCGGGTGAGCGTTTCACGCTCGACGCCAATCCCGAGCCCGGCGACGGTACCCGCGTCCATCTTCCGCATCCCGAAATCCTGGAGGCGCTCAAGCCGCTGGATACGGTGCTCATCGACGACGGCAAGGTCCGCCTTCACGTCATCGAATCCACCAAGACCCATTCTCTGTGCGAGGTCGAAATCGCGGGCACGATCTCGAACCGCAAGGGCGTCAGCCTGCCCGACACGGAGATCGCCGTCTCCGCTATGACGCCCAAGGACCACGCCGACTTGCAAGCGGCGCTGGAGATCGGCGTCGATTGGATCGCGGCGTCTTTCGTCCAGCGGCCGGAGGATGTCGCCGAAGTTCAGGACATCGTGGCCGGCCGGGCCCTCGTGATGTCGAAGATTGAGAAGCCGCAGGCACTGACGCGGCTCGACGAGATCATCGCGCTCTCCGATGGTCTGATGGTCGCGCGCGGCGATCTCGGGGTCGAGATGCCGCTCGAAAAGGTCCCCGGAATCCAGAAGCGCATCGTTCGGCGCTCGCGGCGCCAGGGCAAGCCGGTCGTGGTCGCCACGCAGATGCTCGAATCGATGATCACCTCGCCTGTGCCGACCCGCGCCGAGGTGTCGGACGTCGCCCAGGCCATTTTCGAGGGCGCCGACGCCGTCATGCTGTCCGCCGAGAGCGCCGTCGGCAAGTACCCGATCGAGGCGGTGACGATGATGGACCGCATCGCCATCGAGGTCGAGACCGACGCGCTGTATCGCTCGATCATCACGGCGCAGCGGCCCGA
>CAXTFG010000195.1:0-4670 GCA_964243415.1 uncultured Beijerinckiaceae bacterium
AACACTATCCCCTCAAGGGCGCGCTGCTCGGCCGCTCGACGGGGGCCGTCCATGCCGTGGACGAGGTCACGTTCTCGATCGGCCGGGCCGAGACGCTGTCGCTCGTCGGCGAAAGCGGCTGCGGCAAGTCGACCGTCGGTCGCATGATCCTTCGCCTCGTCGATCCGACCGCCGGTGAGATCTATCTCGGGGGCGAGCGGATCGATAACCAATCGGGGCGTCGCCTCCGTCCGCTTCGCCGCCGCGTCCAGGCGGTGTTCCAGGATCCCTTCAGCAGCCTGAACCCGCGGATGCGCGTCGGCGACATCATCGCCGAGCCGATCAAGAACTTCGGCCTCACCAGGAACCGTTCCGAATTGGCCGACCGCGTGGCCGAACTCCTCGACCGGGTCCGCCTGCCGCGCGATGCCGTCAAGCGGCGCCCGCACGAGTTCAGCGGCGGCCAGCGCCAGCGTATCGGGATCGCCAGAGCCCTCGCGCCGGGGGCCGATCTGCTGGTGTGCGACGAAGCCGTTTCGGCCCTCGACATGTCCGTCAAGGCGCAGATCGTCAACCTGCTCGCCGAGCTTCAGGCCGAACTCGGCTTGGCGCTGCTCTTCATCAGCCACGATCTCGCGATCGTCGAACACATGACGCATCGCGCAGCCGTCATGTACCTCGGCAAGCTCGTCGAGATCGCCGACCGCCGCAGCCTGTTCGGCAACCCGCGCCACCCCTATACGCGCGCGCTGCTGTCGGCCGTGCCCGTGCCGGACCCGAGCGCGCCGCGCAAACGCATCGTGCTGCACGGCGACGTCCCCAGCCCCATCGATCCGCCGAAAGGCTGCCGGTTCCACACGCGCTGCCCCTACGTGTTCGACCGCTGCCGGACGGAGGAGCCGCTGCTGCGGCCGGTCGGACCCGACCAGAAGATCGCCTGTCACCTCGATCAGCTGCCGGAGCTGCAATGACATCGTCCAGCCTTTCGCAGGAGCCTTTCACGGTGTCGCCCGACCGCGCCGGCCTCGACGCCGACCTGCTGCGGGAGGCGAACGACTTTCACGCCGCGCACGAGTCGCCCTGGCCACCGTCGATGACGCTCGCGGACGGACGCTACGTCGGCTCGGTGTCGATCGGTGATCGCCCCGAACACGCGGCCGTCCTCGGACCCGTGCGCCCGCGGGGCAAGCCGAACGGGTTGATCTTCCGACACGGCTGCCTCGCCGCCGAATGGGGCGACACGCGGCGGCCCGACATGACCTTCTCCGTCAGCAAGAGCTATCTCTCGATCCTGGCCGGGCTGGCGTATGCGGACGGGCTCTACGCCGGTCTGGACGAGCCGGTCGGTGCCACTGTGCCGGGTCCTTGGTTCGCGTCCGCGCACAATGCGGCGATCACCTGGCGGCATCTGCTGCAGCTCACCAGCGAATGGAGCGGCACGCTCTGGGGCAAGCCGGACTCGGCCGACCACAACCGCATCGCCGGCAATAGCGCAGCGCCCAACCACTTGAAGGGCGTCCCGCGCACGTTGGAGCCGCCGGGCACGCATTTCGAGTACAACGACGTGCGGGTCAATCTCCTCGCCGCTTGCCTGACGCGGCTTTTCCGCCGGCCCTTGCCCGACGTGCTGCAGGAGAGGGTCATGGCCCCGATCGGCGCTTCGTCGGATTGGGAATGGCACGGCTACGAGGGGGCCGTCGTCGAGATCGACGGAACGCCGGTGCGCGCCGTCGCCGGCGGCGGCCACTGGGGGGGCGGCATGGTCATCGGCAGTCGCGACCTCGCCCTTATGGGCCTTCTGGTCCAGCGCGGGGGCCTGTGGAACGGTCGGCAGGTCCTGTCGGCCGGCTGGGTGCGGGAGATGATGGCGCCCTCGCCGCGCAACCCTCAATACGGCCTGTTCTGGTGGCTGAACGGCGGCTCCGCGCCGCGCTATCCGAGCGCGCCAACCGACAGCGTCTTCGCCCTCGGAGCCGGCAACAACATCATCTGGATCGCGCCGAGCCTCGACGTCGTCGTCGTGCTGCGTTGGATCGACGGCAACCATGTCGACGAGATGCTGGCCAAGCTCGTGGCGATCTTGCGATGAATGATCGAGATCGATTTCAGCAGTTGGGCCCGTTGCGGCAGACGGACCGGTAGAACGGAGGAAAAGATCATGGATCGACGCCAGTTTGTCGCCAGCGGTGTCGCTGCGGCCGCATCGCTGTCCGCCCCGAACATCGCGCGCGCCGCAGCGAGCAGCAAGGTCCTGCGCTTCATCCCGCAAGCCGACCTCGCCGTTCTCGATCCGGTCTGGACGACAGCCTACGTGACCCGCAACCACGGCATGCTCGTCTTCGATACGCTTTTTGGCCAGGACATTTCCTACAAGGCGCAGCCGCAGATGGTGAGCGGCTTCACGACGAGCAGCGACGGCAAGACGTGGACGCTCAAACTGCGCGACGGCCTGCGCTTCCATGACAACACCCCCGTTCTGGCGCGCGATTGCACGGCGAGCGTGGCGCGCTGGGGCAAGCGCGACGCCTTCGGCCAGGCGCTCTTGGCCGCGACCGACGAAATGTCCGCGCCCGACGACAAAACGATCGTTTTCCGTCTCAAGCGGGCGTTCGGGCTGCTGCCGGATGCTCTCGGCAAGACCGGCGTCAGCATGTGCCCGATCATGCCGGAGCGTCTCGCCAAGACCGACGCCTTCAAGCAGGTCACCGAGATGGTGGGCAGCGGACCCTACCGTTTTCTCGCCAACGAACGCGTGCCGGGCGCCAAGGCGAACTACGAGAAGTTCGCCGGCTACGTCCCGCGACCGGACGGCACGCCGTCCTTGACCGCCGGCCCGAAGCTCGCGAAATTCGACCGCATCGAGTGGATCACGATCCCGGACGCCGCGACTGCGCTCGGCGCGTTGCAAAGCGGCGAAGCCGACTGGTGGGAGCAGGCGAGCTTCGACCTGCTTCCGGTCCTGCAGGGCGATGGCAAATTGAAGGTCGAGGTGATCGATCCCTCGGGCAACATGTCGATGCTGCGTATGAACCAGCTCTATCCACCCTTCGACAAGCCGGAGATTCGCCGGGCGTTGCTCGGCGCCGTCAAGCAATCGGACTTCATGACGGCGGTGGCCGGCGCGGACCAGAAATGGTGGAAGGAGAAGATCGGTTACTTCCCGCCGATCTCACCGCTCGCCAGCGATGCCGGTATGCAGGCGATCACGAGCGCACGCGATCCGGCCAAGGTGAAGGCTGAGATCATGGCCGCGGGCTACAAGGGCGAGCCTATCGTGGTGATGGTCGCGACCGATTTTCCGACGCTGAACGCGATGGCGCTGGTCGGCGTCGACATGCTCAAGCGCGTTGGATTCAACGTCGACGTCGTCGAGACCGACTGGGGGTCGGTGGTGCAGCGGCGCGCCAACCGCAATGCGCCGGACAAAGGCGGATGGAACGTGTTCTTCACCAACTTCACCGGTCTCGACGAGAGCACGCCCGCCGGCTTCGTGGGTCTGCGCGGCAACGGCGCCAGTGCCTGGTTCGGCTGGCCGACCGCCCCAAAACTCGAGGAGCTTCGCGATGCCTGGTTCCAGGCGCCCGACGCTTCGTCGCAAAAGAAGCTCGGCGAAGAAATCCAAGCGCAGGCGTTCCAATCGGTCCCGTTCCTGCCGCTTGGCGAATACCTGCAGCCAACCGCCTACAGCACGTCGCTCAAAGGACTTCTCAAGGGAATGCCGATTTTCTGGAACGTCGAGCGGGCCTGATTGTCGTCGGTCAAGTCGCGGTCGGTAGGGAGCTACCTGTTGCAAGGCGGCGCTTTTGCGCCGTCTTGCAATGTGGGGGGAAGCCGGATCGCCTCGAGCGGTCCGTCGTCGGGCCGACCGATTGCGGGGGACTTGCCTCGATCAGTGGCTGATCATCCAGGGGCGGGCACCCGGGAACGACTTGGCCGCTCGTGCCGCCGCCGGCTGACGCGACGACGAGCAGCAGCCGCATCCCGCCGGATGCGCGCCGCTTGAGCGCCGCGGTTCGTGTCGCGACTTTTCGTTCACCGCCGAGCCGCGCCGCAGCCCCGCATCCATGTTGGCGAGGGCGGGCGCGTTGATGTAGGCGCGCGGCGCATCACCACCGCACGCATCGCATGCCGCGGGTTGAGCGAACTCGGCCATCGATCGGAACGCCGTGAACGGGCCGCACGACGGGCACTCGTAATCGTAGGTCGGCATTGTCGGCTCACTTGTCCGGAACGGTCGAGACGTCGATGCTGCCGTCGAGCATCTTGACCGGTCCCGAAGCTGACGGATTGATGTCGAACTCGAAGATTTCGGTTGGCAGCCAAAGGGTGGCGCAGCTGTTGGGGACGTCGACGACGCCCGAGATGTGGCCCTGCACCGGCGCGGTCCCGAGAATCGAGAGGCCCTGCCGCTTCGAATAGCCGAACTTGGTCATGTATTCGATGGCGTTGAGGCAGGCCTGGCGGTAGGCGACATTCACGTCCAGGTAATGCTGCTTGCCCGATTCGTCGACGGAGATGCCCTCGAAGATGAGGTAGTCGTTGTACACCGGCTTGACCACGCTCGGCTTGAAGATCGGGTTCTTGATCCCGTATTTCGCCATGCCGCCCTTGATGAGGTCGACCTTGAGGTGCGACCAGCCGGCCATCTCGATGGCGCCGCAGAAGGTGATCTCGCCGTCGCCCTGGCTGAA
>CAXTFG010000196.1:0-4622 GCA_964243415.1 uncultured Beijerinckiaceae bacterium
TCGACGGCGAGCCGGTCGAAGCGCTTGACCAGGCCTCGGATCTGCAAAGCGTCCATTGCGTCGCTCCTCGGTGCAACACGGACAGTCACTCACATGGGAATTGACACGTCGTGAAGGGCAACGTGCATTTGGGGCAACAGCGGCGACTTACGCCTGATGCAGTTCAGCCCGAAGCTCCCTGTTCCAGACGAGGCAGGCCTGCTCCACGACCTGCCGCGCCGAGAGGTGGGGGAAACGGATCGTTTCGAGATCGCCCGCGTACGGATCCCACCGATCGACGTCGTTCAGCGTGGCCGTCTCGGCAACGGGGAAGAAACCCGTCGGCTCTGAGTATTCATAGACCATGAGGAATTGTCCGTCCGACACGGTGCCGTCCGGGAGGCGGACGCCGGGCGGGCACGCCGTCCAGGTGTGCGGCACGCCTGGGGCGATATCAACGAGCGAACCACGGGCCACGACGAAGACCGCGCCATTCAGCTCGGTCAGCGCCGTGCCGTTCAGCACCAGGATGCGCTCCGCAAGCAGGCGCCTTCGCACCGCGTCGCCGGCGTCTGCCGTCAGATGCACGTGCCGCGGCAGGCGGAGCTCGTGCGTGAATGGAATGAAACCGAACTGTCCGCGATAGGCTGGAGCGTTGGTGGACGTGTCACCCGAAGTGAGCTCGTGCATGACGAGCGGAACGTCGGGAAATGGCGTCTTGATGGTCGCGCCTTCGCCATGCGTGATGCGGCAGCCGTTGGCGAGCAGGACGCCTGTCGTCGACACGGTTTGACCTCCAGATAATACCGTTGAGAATCACAGCAGCCGACTCGGAACGAGTATCGTCCTGACGGGAAGCATCGTTCGGCTCAAGCATACTCGACGGGGCCGCATCGACGTCATCCGTACCGGACATCCGCGCCCTCAAAAAGCGCGATGATCGGCTTAGGCAGCGAGCTGTCGCACCATATCAAGAGGGTGCCGGCGCGGTTGCCTCGACCGGCAGCATCATTGCATCGAGCGATGCTCTGCCCGGTGAGGGTTCGCCGGCCCGGTTCGTTCAAAGAGCGCCGCCAAGGAAATCCAAGCACGATGTTCCTCAGCATTTTCGACGTGTTCAAGATCGGCATCGGCCCGTCGTCGTCGCATACGATGGGACCGATGACGGCCGCCGCGCGCTTTCTCGACATGCTGAGACAGTGCAGCACCACCCCTACGGCCGTTCAGGTCAGCCTCTACGGATCGCTCGCGTTCACCGGCAAGGGCCACGCCACCGACCGCGCGATCGTGCTCGGCCTGCTTGGCTATACGCCGGCGCGGCTCGACGATTCCGTGGAGGAGCGGATCAGCCGTCTTGCCGCGATTAAGACGCTGACGCCAGACGACCTGCCGGCACTCGCGTTCGACCCGGCAGAAGACATCGTCTTCGATTACGGCGCTCCGCTTCCGGGCCACCCCAACGGCATGGTCTTCCGCGCCTCGGCAGCCGACGGATCGCCGTGCCTATTGGAGACTTTCTACTCGATCGGGGGCGGCTTCGTCGTCACCGCGGCCGAGCTCGGCTCCAATGGCGCAGCGCCGGTCCACGAAGTCGCGTCCTGGCCCTACCCTTTCGATACGGCCACGACCATGCTGCGCATGGCGGACGCCAGTGGCCTTTCGATCGCGGCCATGAAACGGGAAAACGAGCTCGTCTCGCATACGTCCGAGGATCTCGGTAACGGCATCGAGCGTATCTGGCGCACGATGGACGGCTGCATCGAGCGCGGCCTTTCGAGTGACGGCGAATTGCCGGGCGGCCTCTGCGTCAAGCGGCGGGCCAAGCGGATACATGAACAGCTCGTCGCAGAACAGCGCGGCAATGCCGTCCAGCCCCATGCCGCGTCGGATTGGCTGTCGGCCTATGCCATGGCCGTCAACGAGGAGAACGCCGCTGGCGGGACGGTAGTGACAGCGCCGACCAACGGGGCCGCGGGCGTCGTGCCGGCGGTGCTGCGCTATTACCTCGACCATTGCGTCGGCGCCGAACGCAACGGCATCGCGGAGTTCCTCCTCACGGCAGCGGCGATCGAGGGCATCATCAAGCACAACGCCTCGATTTCCGGAGCGGAGGCCGGCTGCCAGGGGGAGGTCGGAACAGCATCGGCCATGGCGGCGGCGGGCCTCTGCGCCGTGCTCGGCGGCACGCCGCGCCAGGTCGAGAACGCGGCCGAGATCGCACTCGAGCATCATCTCGGAATGACCTGCGATCCCGTGGCGGGGCTGGTGCAGGTGCCCTGCATCGAGCGCAACGGGATCGGTGCGATCAAGGCCGTCGCGGCCGCCTCCTTGGCGCTTCGCGGCGACGGCTCGCACTACATGCCGCTCGACAATTGCATCCGGGCGATGCGCCAGACCGGCGAAGAAATGAGCTCGAAGTTCAAGGAGACCAGCCTCGGCGGTCTGGCTGTGAACCTCCCGCAGTGCTGACGCGAGCAGGCGCCTGCATGGGCGCCTGAAGCGGCTCAGGTCGCCGACGCTCCTTCATTGAAGGCGAAGCCCGGCGAGGAAGTGCCGCATCAGCACGGCGATCTCGTCCACACTCTCGTCCAGCGCGAAGTGGCCGGCGTTGAGGAGGTGCACCTCCGCCTCCGGTACGTCGCGCAGATAGGCGCTTGCGCCGGCCAGCGCGAAGGATGGATCGTACTTGCCCCACGTGACCAGCATCGGCGGCCTGTGATGACGCATCCATTCCTGCCAAGCAGGGTAGGAGGCGACATTGGTCCTGTAATCGTAGAACAGGTCGGCCTGGATCTGGGCCTGTCCCGGCTGCGACAGGTGGGCGAATTCGCTCAGCCACTCGTCGGGATCGTAGCGCTCGGGGCGAGGGCTACCGCCGACATGTCGGTCCCGCGTGATGTCGAGCGAGGTGAAGGCGGAGATCACCTTGCCTTCGTGTGCGGCGCGGTCGCGCCAATACGCTTTGCGCGGCTCCCACAGCGGACCGAGCCCGTCCTCGTGAGCGACGGCGTTCTGCACTACCATCGCCAACACGCGCTCTGGATGCGCCACGGCGAGCCGGAAGCCGACTGGGCCGCCGTAATCGTTCATGTAGAGGACATAGCGCCCGACTCCGAGGCTCTCGGTGAGCTTGTCGATGATCTGCGCGAGATGGTCGAAGGTATAGGCGAAGCGCTCGGGCGGCGGCGCCTCGCTCTGCCCGAAGCCGGGATAGTCCGGCGCGATGACGTGGTAGCGGCCGGCAAGCAACGGGATCAGTGACGCGAACTGCCGCGACGACGACGGGAAGCCGTGGAGAAGCAGGAGAGTCGGTGCCTCCTTGGGCCCAGCCTCGCGAAAGAAGACGTTAACGCCGTCGATCGCCACGGTGCGATAGGTGGTCGTCGCCTGAACCGAGGGCGCTGCCGATGCGCCAGCGCCGAGCAAACTGAGAGCCGCCGCAACGGCGAGCGCTTTGCTGGTCATAGAAGCTCCTTCGCGGCGCCCGGGTCGCCGGATGGCAAGTTTTCGCGGGCGCACGTTCCTTTGCCGGAAATGTAGATGTGACAGTTGGCGGAACAATCCGGCTGGGACGAAAGTCACCATTCCGCAGCGGGTAACAATAAGGGCGGCCGGCATGACGGATCGGTTTCAGGCGATGCAGACCTTCGTCGCCATCTGCGACCAACGCGGCTTCGCCGCCGCCGCCAAACGACTCGGGGTGTCGCCACCGACCGTGACGCGCCAGCTCGCCGAGTTGGAAAGCCGGCTCGGCGTCCGCCTGATCCAGCGCACGACGCGCGCGATGAGCCTCACCGAGGCAGGGGCGCGATACCTCGAACGGACCCGGCGCGTCATCGCCGATCTCGAAGACGCGGAGGCGTCGGCACAAGACGAGCGCGGTGCGCCCGCAGGGCTGCTCGTCGTGGCGGCACCCGACCTGTTCGGCCGCTTCCACGTCGCGCCCCTGGTCTCGCGCTACCTCGCCCTCTACCCCGATGCCGCGGCCGAGCTGCGCTTAGGCAATCGGCTGGCCAATCTCGTCGAGGAGGGGATCGACCTCGCAATCAGGGTCGGCGCGTTGCCCGACTCGTCGCTCGTCGCGCGCACGCTGGGGAGAACCCGCCAGATGGTCGTGGCAAGTCCCGCATACCTTGCTGCGCACGGCACACCGGCGACACCGGAAGAGCTCGGCGCCCATCAACTCGTCACCTTCCGCGGTATCGTCCCGCGTCGGGCGTGGCGGTTTCGCGACGGTCCCACCGAGTTGAGCTTATCCGTCGAGCCGCGCTTCCATTGCGATAGCGGCGATGTCGCCCTTGCGCACGCGCTCGCCGGCGGCGGTCTTCTCGCCGCGCTCGACTACCAAGTTGCCGAGGCGATCGCGCAGGGGCGGCTTGTCGAGATTTTGCGTCCGTTTGCGCCGCCCTCGGTTGCGATCCAGGCGCTGTTTCCGACCGCGCGGCTGCTCTCGCGCAAGGTGCGCGCCTTCCTCGAGCTCTTCGACGAGGCGGCGCGGGACTGGCGCTTCTCTACAGAATGAAGCGGCTGAGGTCGGCGTTCCGGGCGAGGTCGCCGACGTTCTTCTCGACGAAGGCGGCATCGACGATCACCGTCTCGCCGCCGCGGTCGGACGCGGTGAAGCTGACATCGTCGAGCACGCG
>CAXTFG010000197.1:0-4529 GCA_964243415.1 uncultured Beijerinckiaceae bacterium
TCGAGGTAATTGAGGCTCTTCAGGTTCGCGAGCGGCGACGTCTCGTTGCGGCGGACACCGGTGAGATGGAGCTTCAGCGGCGCGAACAGGGCGGCGGCGCGCAGCGGTGCGGGGGCGGCCATGATCGTCGGGCGAGGAGCAGCGGGCGGGGCCAAGCCGCGCGGACCAGCGCCCCGCGTCACCGTGATCCGCAGCGACCCGTGACCCATCTGCGGCAGGATGGCATCGATCGCCGCCTCGAGGCGCCCCGCCTCGACATCGAAGCCGAGCGTGCGGCAGGCCTCGATCAGCCGTTGGACATGCGCCGCGCGCCACACCACTTTTCCGCCCAGTACGAGGGACGTGTCGAACACGCCGTCACCAAGCAGCAGCCCGCGATCCGAGCTGTCGAAGGCGAGCAGATCGCCGTCGATCCAGCCCGGCGCGTGCCAAGCCGCGTCAAGCCACGGCATCGATCACGTCACATGAAGCGAGCGCGAGAAAGTTGCGAAACAAAACGAAACCGGAGGGGGTCAAAACCGACTCCGGATGGAACTGCACCCCGAAGGTCGGATGCCGCCGATGCGAGAGCGCCATGATCTCGCCTTCCGCCGACCACGCGTCGATCGAGAGGGCGTCGGACATCGCGCTCGTCGCCTCGACGATCAGCGAATGGTAGCGCCCAACCGGCAGCGGGTCGGGCAGGCCGGCGAAGAGGCGACCCCCGCTATGGCTGATGTCGGACGCCTGCCCGTGCATCGGCACTTGCGCGCGGACGGTCCTGCCGCCAAAGACCTCGCCGATCGCCTGATGCCCGAGGCAGACGCCGAGGATCGGGATCTCACCGGAGAACTCGCGCAAGACCGCGCAGGACACGCCGGCCTCGGCGGGGGTGCACGGACCCGGTGAAAGGACGATCGCGCGCGGCGCCGCTCGACGGATCGTGGCGAGATCGACGGCATCGTTGCGCACCACCTCGCATCGCTCGCCAAGCACCGTGAGATAGCGACCGATGTTGTGAACGAACGAATCGTAATTATCGATGACGAGGATCATCAGGCATCCTCCATCGCCCGCGCTGGCGCGAAAGCCTCGAAGATGCGGCGCGCCTTGACCAGCGTCTCCTCGTACTCGCTTCCGGGGTCGGACAGCATGGTGATGCCGCCGCCGACGCGGAGTTCAACCGCGTCGCCCTCGACGACGAGCGTCCGGATCGCGATGTTGAGATCCATCGAGCCATCGAAGCCAATGCTGCCGATGGCGCCACAATAGACGCCGCGCGATTGCCCCTCGATCTCGGCGATGATCTCCATCGCCCGCAGCTTTGGGGCGCCGGTGATCGACCCGCCGGGAAACGCGGCGGCGAGCACATCGAGCGCGTCGCATTCAGGCCGAAGCTCGCCCGTCACAACGGAGACGAGATGGTGAAGGCCGGCGTAGCTTTCCACCGCGCAAAGCTCCGGCACCTCGACCGAATCCGGGCGGCTCACGCGCGACAGGTCGTTGCGCAGCAGGTCCACGATCATCACGTTCTCGGCGCGGTCCTTGCGCGATGCCGAGAGCTCTCGGGCGGCGGCGACGTCCTCCGCCCCGTTGACCGCACGAGGCGCTGTCCCCTTGATGGGCCGGGTCTCGACGAAGCGGCCGTCCGTACGCAGGAACAGCTCCGGCGAGGTCGACAGGATCGTGCTGTCACCCTGGGCAAGGTAGGCCCCGAAAGGCGCCGGGTTCGCCCCGCGAAGGGCGCCATAGATGGACAAAGCGTCGTGTCCGACCGGCAGCGTCGCCTGGAAAGCCTGGGAGATGTTCGCCTGGTAGATGTCGCCGGCCATGATGTAGGACTTCACACGATCGACACTGGTGCAGAACGCATCGCGGGACACCGTAGGTCGCCAAACCAGCGGATTGCGGCTTACCGACCTCGAGGGCGCGATGCCGAGGCGCTCGGCGATTGCCGCCATCCTCGCCCTTGCCCGTTCGCGCCGTCCCTCCTTTGTCGCCTCGGGGTGGCCGGAGCCGAAGAGCCAGCACGTCCGCTCGGCATGGTCGAAAGCGATCACGACGTCGTAGAAGGCGAGATCGATGTCGCGCGCGCGGCGATGCGCGGGCGCGATGCGTTGCTCCAGCGTCCATCCGAACTCGTAGGCGAAACTGCCAACCGCGCCTCCCTGAAAAGGTGGGAGATCGGGCAGGCGCTCGTTGGGATATCGCGCAAGGCGCTGCCGCAGTGCGGCGATTGGATCGATGGCCGCTTCGTGATCACCGTTCCAGAACGCCCCTTCCTCGACCGTGAAAATGCCGAACGGGTCCGCCGCGAGGTAGGAATAGCGGCCGAGCGTGGGATGGATCATCGCGCTGTCGAGCAAGCTCACGCGTGGCAGGCATGCCAAGCGCTGCATCGCCTCGAACGGCTCGATCCAACCGAGCTGCCGCGTCCACATGCCTATCTCGTGTCGTTCGCCGAAGCCCCGGTGATCGTACTAAAGCCGGATCTCGCGTGATATCAAGGCGCGAGCCAGACGATGGTGGCGGGAGAAACGCCGATGCGACAAATCGAGCTTCCGGGCGGCTTGTCGGTGCCGGCGCTGGGCCAGGGAACGTGGAAGATGGGCGAGAACGCGTCGCGCGCAGCGGACGAACGCGCCGCGCTGCTCGCCGGGGTGGAAGCCGGCATGACCCTGATCGATACGGCGGAAATGTACGGCGACGGCAGCACGGAACGCTTTCTCGGCGAGACGTTGGCGGGCCGTCGCGACCAGGTGTTCCTCGTCAGCAAGGCCTATCCGCATAACGCCTCGCGACAGGGACTTGCGGCGGCGTGCGAGGCGAGCCTCAAGCGACTGCGCACCGACCGGCTCGACCTCTACCTGCTGCACTGGCCGGGCAGCGTTCCCCTCGCCGAAACCGTCGAAGGCATGCAAGCCCTGCGGAGCGCCGGCAAGATCCGCTCATGGGGCGTGAGCAACTTCGACACCGACGACATGGAAGACCTCGTCGCGGCCGGCGGTGGCGACTGCGCGGCGAACCAGATCCTCTACAATGTGACCCGACGCAGCCCCGAGTTCGACCTGGTGCCCTGGCTTGCCGACCATCTGATGGCGCTGATCGCCTACAGCCCCGTCGAGCAAGGCCGGCTGCCCGACAGCGCCGCTCTGCGCAAGGTCGCCGACGCGCATGCCGCGACCCCGTACCAGATCGCGCTTGCCTGGGCGATGCGCGACGGTGCCATCTCGATCCCCAAGGCCGGCTCCATTGCCCACGTGAAAGAGAACCGCGCGGCCGCCGACGTCACACTGACCGCCGACGATCTCGCCGCCCTCGACGCCGCGTTCGATCCGCCGAAGCGAAAAAGTAACCTTGCCATGCTTTAAAAATCGAGCGGGCGCAGGACCCGCTCGGGGACGCATGCGCACCGGAGCCGCGGATGGATATCGAAAACACCACGATGCTTCTCCGTCGAGCTTTCGCCGGCGAGAGCTTCACGCTCGACAGTGATCGATATTCTCTCCACGACCTGACCCAGGTCGCCCTCTCGCTGCGTCCGGATGCCAATCTCGCCATCCGGCACGCCGATCACATGAGCCCGATCGAACGCGCGAGCATCGAAAGCGCCGGAGATGGTCGCGTGATCTTTCTTTGACGCAGGTCTGACCCTCGCAACCTTACCGCGTCGTGAGTTGAGCGAGCACGTAGCCCACGAGCGCCGCGATCAGCAAAGCGATGAGCGGCCGCGCCTTCACTTCGGCTTCCAAGGAGTGGAGGGCTTTCTCAGCCGACTCGGTGGCGTCCGCAAACGTATCGCCGAAGGTGTCCTTGGCCTGCCCATAGACGTTCTGCGCCGTGCCGGCCGCCTGCCGAACGTAACCGCTGGCTTCGGTCTCCTTATCGCCGGTGACGTCGCCGATACCAGCCTCCGCCTTGCCGACGGTTTCCTTGGCTTTGCCGGTGATGCGATCGGGATCCATGCAACCCTCCTTGGCGCCGTCATGCTGCAACGTTGAATTGGCGCGGGTTTGTGCTCGGCAACGGTGGACAGGACCGCTCCGTTCCGTGCCGCATCGGCGGAGTGCGCCAAGGCGCGCTGCTTTGCCTACGGTCTTTTTGCCGGCGGCGAACGTATATTATCTTCATGACCTTGACCTTCGAACAGCCGACCGTGTTCAGCCCGGTCGCGCACCGCGTCATCCCGCCGGCGCCACGTCCGCGCGAGCGGCAGCTCCGGCCGCTGGCGTTTCTTCAGACGCTCCGGCGCAACCCGATCGAAACCTGGACGCGAGCTCATTTCGAGCGACCGATCCTGACCGGACGCGGCCTGCTCGGGATTGGGGCGGTCATCAACCACCCGCCCTCGATCCGCCGAGTCCTGCTCGACAATGTCGCCAACTACCGCAAGGACGCGCTGCAGAAGCGCGTGCTTGCGCCCGGTCTGCACGACGGCCTGCTCACCGTTGAAGGCGATGCCTGGAAGATGCAGCGCCGGGCCATCGCCCCGATTTTTACGCCGCGGATCGTGCACACGTTCGCCGCCGCGATGAAGCGCAACGCGGACG
>CAXTFG010000198.1:0-4525 GCA_964243415.1 uncultured Beijerinckiaceae bacterium
TCCGCTCGGACGACCACCTCACCGCCGTGGTCGGCGTCGACAACGTGATCGTGGTCGCGACACAGGATGCGGTGCTCGTCGTCGGCCACGAACACGGCGACAAGGTCAAGCAACTCGTCGAAAAGCTGCGCGGGGAGGGCCGCCGCGAGGCGTTGGAACACAAGCGCTCCTACCGCCCCTGGGGCTATTACCAATCGATCGACAACGGCCCGCGCTACCAGGTGAAGCGCATTGTCGTGAAGCCGGGGGCGGCGCTGTCGCTGCAGAAGCATTTCCACCGCGCCGAGCACTGGGTCGTCGTGGCCGGCATCGCCGAGGTCACACGCGGCAACGAGGTCGTGCTCGTCCACGAGAACGAGTCGATCTTCCTGCCGATGGGCGTGATCCACCGCATGATCAATCCGGGCAAGATCAATCTCGAACTCATCGAGGTCCAGACCGGCTCCTACCTCGGCGAGGACGACATCATTCGCCTCGAGGATGTGTATAACAGGCATTAGCCGTTCGAGGACCGACTCGTCCGAGGACGACGAAGCGGCGCTCAGGTGTGGCGGCGTCGCGCTTGACGGCTCCTGTCCTCCAACGCATCGTCGCGGCATTTCGGGGGAGCTACGTCATGCCTGCCAACCCTTGGTCGCGCCCTTTCTGTGCCGCCGTTACTCTGGCCGCCACACTCGCCATCAGCGGGACCGCGCCCGCCCTCGCCCGCCCCCTCACGCCTTCAGAGCAGCGCGACCAGCCCTATTCCGGGCTGCTGAAGGCGTGCGACGACCCGGCGCCGCTCGGCTATATCCGGGGCGCTTTCGCCGGCCGCGAGATCGAATATTGGCATTCCGGCCTGACCATCGTCGGGTTCGACGACGTCCATGAGATCGGTTTCCGGTCGAACGGGCTCGACTATATTCCGCGGCGCTACTGTCAGGCTCAGGCGCTGATGAGCGACAACAGGGTACGCTCCGTCTCCTATCAGATCACCGAGGCGGGTGGCAGCATCGGCTTCTCCGACAACGTCGTATGGTGCGTCGTCGGCCTCGATCGCAACAATGCCTTCGCGCCTGCCTGCAAGGAAGCACAGCCCTGATGCGCCCTGCCGCGTCGGCGGCATTCGCCGGCGTCTTCATCGCGGCGCTGGTGGTTCAAGGTGCGGCGCAGGACAGAACGCAGGACGAGTCGCAGGGCAACACGGATTGCATCCTCGATAATTGCGCCGAGCGGCGTCCCACGGCCGAGAGGCGGTTCGACCGCGGCGACCCGAGCGCGTTCAACCGCAATCGGCCGCGCCCGCGTGGCGGGAGTCGCCCGGGAGACTTCGATTTCTATGTCTTGTCGCTGTCCTGGTCGCCGGGGTTCTGCGCCACCGGCGGCGACGAGAAGGCCCGCGACCAGTGCCGAAGCGGATCGGACGTCGGCTTCACCGTCCACGGTCTTTGGCCTCAGTACGACCATGGCTTTCCCTCGGACTGTCGCGGGCAGACGTCGCCGCCACGGGAGGCTTTGGCGCAGACCGACGGTGTCTATCCCGACGCGCGCCTCGCCCGCTACGAGTGGCGACGCCACGGCACCTGTTCAGGCTTGAGTCCGAGCGGATACTTCACCGCGGCCAGAAGCGCCCGCGACGCGGTGGTCATCCCGCCACGGTTCAAGGACCCGCACGGCAACCAGACATTGTCGCCGGAGGAGGTCGAGCGCGACTTCACGGATGCCAATCCGAGATTGCGCTCCGGCATGGTGGCGGCCGTCTGCAAGGAGGACACCCTCGAGGAAGTGCGCATCTGCTTCGCCAAGGATCTCAAGACTTACCAGATGTGCCCGGAGGTCGTGCGCGGGCGATGCCGGAACGCGACGGTCACGGTGCCTGCGGTGCGCTGAACCACCGATGCCTTGAGAGATCAACAGCCGGACCGCGGGCGCAGGAGAGGCATGGCCGTCACTGGCATCGGTATCGATTTCGGCACCACGAACAGCGTCGTCGCCGTCGCGCACGAGGACGGACGCGTTGAGAGCCGCATCTGGCCCTCGGACGAGGGGCCCACGGCGACGTTTCGCACCGCGCTCACCTTCTGGCGCGACGGGACATCCGTGCGCCATGTCGCCGGTCCGGAGGCCATCGCCCGCGCGGCGAAGCCGGTTGGCGAGCAGCGCTTCGTGCAATCGCTGAAGACGCACCTGGCGAGCCGCGCTTTCTCCGAAACCCGCCTTTACGGCAAGCGCTACACGATCGAGGACTTGGTCGCGACGTTCCTCCGCGACCTCCTCGGCGACGACATCGCGGGGGGCCACCTGCCGCCCGGGCGCGTGACCGCCGGCCGACCCGTCGTGTTCGCCGGCTTCGCCGCCGACGAGGCTCTCGCCACCACGCGACTGCGCGCAGCCTACGCCGCGGCGGGCGTCGCAGCGTTCGACCTCGCCTACGAGCCGCTCGGTGCTGCCTATTGGTACGCTCGAGACCTCCGCCGCGACGAGACCGTGCTGGTTGCCGATTTCGGCGGCGGGACGAGCGACTTCTCGGTCTTGCGTTTTTCGGTGGGAGCCGGCGGACGCGTGGAAGCCGAGCCGCTCGCCCATACCGGTGTCGGCATCGCCGGCGACACGTTCGATGCCCGCATCATCGCGCACGCGGTGGCGCCAAGGCTCGGCAAAGATGCGACCTATCGCTCGTTCGGCAAGGAGCTGCCGATCCCCGCTTACGTCCACGCCGCCTTCGCGCAATGGCACCAACTATCCTGGCTGAAATCGGGCACCATCCTCGCCGACCTGCGCAAGCTTGCCGAAGCGAGCGACCGGGGTTCCGAACTCGAAGACCTCGTCACCATCATCGAAATGGACATGGGATTCGCCCTGCATCGTGCCGTCGGCGACCTCAAGGCGAACTTGTCGCGTCGTTGTACGGCGGCGCTGCGTTTCGAGGGGTGGGGCGTTGCGATCGAGGCGGACGTCGCGCGAGCCGACTTCGAGACCTGGATCGTCGCCGACCTCGCCGCCATCGGCGCCGCGGTTGATGCGGCACTCGCGCAGGCCGGGCTCGGGGCCGAGGCGATCGACGCGGTCTTTATCACCGGCGGCACGTCGTTCGTTCCGGCGATCCGCCGGCTCTTCGAGCGCCGTTTCGCCCCGGATCGCCTTCACCAGGGCGATGCCTTTCAGTCGGTCGCCTCGGGTCTCGCGCTGATGGCGGCGGATCGGCGCGCGTGAGCTCCCTTGCCTTCGCCGAAGAGCCGCCATACGGTCCCGCCGTTTTCGGCGATAAGGCGGATGGCTCCTTTCACTCCCGATCAGCTGGTCGAGCGACGTCGCCTGCAACGTCGCATGTCGCTATGGCGCGCTGTCGCCTTTCTCGCGCTGGCGTTGGCCATCATCGTTGCGGGATGGCGGCTGGTAGGACCCCGCGGCGGGGCCGGCTCGCTGGTGCCTCACGTCGCCCGCCTTCAAATTGGAGGTCTCATCACCGGTGATGCGGACACGATCAAGCTGATCGACAACGTCGCCAAATCGAACGCTTCCGGCGTCCTCGTGATGATCGACAGCCCCGGCGGGACGACCACGGGCTCGGAACGCGTCTACGACGCTCTGCGCCGGCTCTCGGACAAGAAGCCGACCGTCGCGGTCGTCGGCACACTTGCCGCGTCCGGCGCCTACATCGCCGCCATCGGAACGGACCACATCGTCGCACAGGGCAACTCGCTCGTCGGCTCGATCGGCGTGCTGTTTCAGTTTCCGAACGTGGCGGGCGCGCTCGACAAGATCGGGGTCAAGGTCGAGACGATCAAATCGTCGCCGCTTAAGGCATCCCCCAACGGTTTCGAGCCGACGAGCCCGGAAGCCAAGGCGGCCATCGACGCTCTCGTCGTCGACAGTTACGACTGGTTTAAGAACCTCGTGAAGAGCCGCAGGGGACTTGATGACAAGGGGCTCGCCGCCATCGACGACGGGCGCGTCTTCACTGGGCGCCAGGGGGTTGGTCTGCATCTTGTCGACGCACTCGGCGAAGAGCGTGACGCCATGAGATACCTTCAGGAAAAGCGTGGCGTCTCGAAGAATTTGCCGGTGCTCGACTGGAAGGTGCGGAGCGGCTTCGGCGGCTTCAAGCTCTTCAGCTCGGCGGCGGCGCAGGTCGCGAGCTTGGCTGGATTCGACATGCTCGCCGATCTGATCGACTCATCCAGCCAATTGGCCGATACCCGTTTGTATGATGGCTTGGTATCGGTTTGGACGGTCCGATAAGGGAACTCAGGAAACGCTATGTCGTTCGTTTCGCTGAAGCTTCTCTAGTTGCAAGCGGATGCGGCGATGATCAAGTCGGAATTGGTCCAACGTATTGCAGATCGGAACCCGCACCTTTATCTGCGAGACGTCGAGAAGATCGTGAACGCCATTCTCGACGAGATCGCGAAGGCCCTCGCGCGGGGTGACCGTGTCGAGTTGCGCGGGTTCGGCGCGTTCTCGGTGAAACGGCGCGATGCGAGAGTTGGCCGCAATCCGCGAACCGGCGTGCATGTCGACGTCGAGGAGAAGGCGGTGCCTTTCT
>CAXTFG010000199.1:0-4514 GCA_964243415.1 uncultured Beijerinckiaceae bacterium
AGATCTGCCGCGATGACCTTCTCGCTCATGCCTATGCGCTTGCCCGCTCGAACGCGGGTGCGCCTAGGGTGGATGGGGTGACCTTCGCCATGATTGAGGCGGCGGGCCTGGAAGCATGGCTGGCGGGCCTGCGCGAGGATCTCGTCTCGAGGACCTATCGGCCCGAGCCGGTTCGACGTGTGAGCATTCCCAAGCCGGGCGGCGGGTCTCGTCCGCTCGGCATCCCGACCATCCGGGATCGGGTGGCGCAGACGGCGGCCAAGCTCGTGCGGAACCGATCTTCGAGGCGGACTTCGAGGACAATGCCTATGGTTATCGGCCCCGCCGCGGCAGTGTATTCTGCCGACACAAAGCAGTCATATGGAACCCACGCGGTCACGCTGGCTGATCACCTCCCGGGCGATACTCAGAAACAAACGTACTACCGCGCACGCAACATACTCAGTCGTGGGGAGGCATGTTCGATGGCGTCGCCAAAGAAACCGGAGGAAGCATGAAGCGGAACGCCGTACCATGTCCGACGGCGCTTTTCACCGTGAGTTCGCCCCCCTGCCGCTCGACGAGGTCACGGCAAAGCAGCAGGCCAAGCCCGCTGCCACGTTCGCCAACCGTTCCGTTGGTCGTCGTGCGTCGATCCAGCTTGAACAAGTCGTCGATTTTATCCGGCGGCATGCCGACGCCAGTGTCCGTGACTGCAATCTCGACCTCGTCCGCGATCATCTTCGCGGAAATCGTGATGCGTCCGCCGCGCTGGGTAAACTTGACCGCGTTGCTGACAAGGTTGCGCAGAACCGCCGCCAGCATGTCGCGATGGGCGCGGACGTGCATCCCGTCACACAATGTTGCGATCGTGAGGCCCTTATCTGCGGCCGCAATCGCCGCGCCCTGAGCGGTCTCGCGGGCAATAGCGTCCACTTCGACGTCGTTCAGCGTCGTGTTGAGCGTGTCCATCTGCAGGCTCGCCCAGGCGAATAGTCCCTCCATGAGGTTGCTGGCCTGCCCGGCAGCGTCGCAAACTGCCCTCGCCCGCCGCTCAATGGAGGCATGATCTCGCGCCGCAACAGCCTGACTAAGTACCTCGGAAAGGCCAAGAACTGTTTGGAATGGATTGCGGAGATCGTGCGCAATGATTGAGAAAAATAGTGACTTCTGGCGGTTCAAAGTGTCGAGCGCCAGCGACTTTTCTTCGGCATCATTACGAGCGCTCCTCAGCTCGGCGACAAATTCGCGACGCGCCTGGGCATATCGGATCGCCCGCGCGAGGCTCGATGGCGTCGCCTCCGCCTTAGCGAGATAGTCAAGGGCGCCGGCGGCGATGAGACGCAGTGCAATGTCCTGGTCGGATTCGCCGGTCAGCATGAGGACGGCATGGCTGCCGCCCTCCAGACCAACCAAGCTCGATAGGAGCTCGAACGTGTCGACGCCGGGAAGCCTGTAGTCGAGCAGGACGCAGTCGAACGGCTGCGCTTTCGCGATTTTTAGGCCCAAGACCCCGTCCGGCGCCTCAACCAGCTCGTGCTGGAGGCCGGACTTGATAAGCGCACGCTTGACCGAGGTCCGATCGACCTGGTCATCGTCAATCAGCAGAATGCGAGTCGCGTTCACAGTTTTAAACCGGAAACTCGACGATCTTCCAGTAGTGCTCCAGCAACGACACGGCCTGCATGAACGTGTTGGCAGGATCCTGCTTGACGATGTAGCCAGCCACGTTGTGACCGTAGGCGCGAGCCTTATCCTCTTCCGTCTTCGAGGTGGTCACCATGAAGACGAGGGCGGCCTTAAGCTCCTCATCGCCTCGAATTGCCTCCAGGAATTCGATCCCGTTCATCCTCGGCATGTTGAGGTCGAGCAGGATCAGATGGGGCTTTGCGAGCTTGGTGTGACCGTTTTCGCCGCGCAAGATCTCAAGCGCCTCAACGCCATCTCGCGCGACGGTGATCGGGTTGGCGATCCGGCTCTTCGCGAAAGCTCGTTTCAAGCCTTGCACGTCGACCTCGTCGTCATCAACCAGCAGCAGGTTCACCGTCGGCGCCATCGCCCGTTCCTTTCCCCTCGCGCGGCCAGGTAAAATGCATGGTCACGCCGCAGCCGTCCCGGCCGTCGCCAATCCAGATCCTGCCACCATGACGGTCGACCAACTTCTTGACGATGGCAAGTCCCATCCCGCTGCCTTCGACCTCGTCGCGCGGTTTCAATGTCTGGAACATGCCAAAAACACGATCGCGGTACTGCGGCGGTATTCCGGGTCCGTCGTCAGTCACTGAAAGTTCGATCAGAGCGCCATCGACTTTAGCGTCGACCCAAACGTGCCCGTCAGTGAGATGGTCGTGATGCTTTATCGCATTGCCGATCAGGTTCTGAAGCGCCTGTGTCAACGGCGCGCGCGCTGATCGGATGACGGGCAAGCCCGGAGCTCCCTCGATCGTGAACCCCTCAGGCGGGCTGACGAGCGCGGCCAAGTCCTCGACCAGTTGGCGGACGTCAATGTCCTCGGCAACGGCATCCATCCGGCCGGCGCGAGAATAGGCCAGAAGATCGTCGAGCAGGCTCTCGAGGCGTCGGACCCGGCTCTTCAGCAGATCCATGTTGGTGCGCGTGTCGCCCGACAGCGTCCCCTCCAGATCCTCCTCGATCCAGCCGACCAGGTTCTCGATCCCGCGCAGGGGCGCCTTGAGGTCGTGCGATGCGACGTAGGCGAACTGCTCGAGCTCCTCGTTCGAGCGCTGCAGGTTGCGGGCCTGAACCACAAGCCGACGCTCTATCCGCCGTCGTTCGGTGATGTCGGTGAGCAGCGTGACGACACCGAGCACGCGTCCGTCTGCTCCCAGGTGCGGGCGAAAGAACGCCTCGACGTCTCGGCGACCCAACCCGCGGCGCGCGAGCTGATGCTCGAACCTTACCTCGCCGCCAGCTAAGGCGGTTTCAAGGTTGCGACCCGACCCAGGGAACGGGTCGTGCGCGAAGACGCTCGAAAGCGACCGCCCGATAACCTCCGAAACGTCGTCGACGCGCAGCTCGAACCAAGCAGCAAACTCGCTGTTGAGAAACCCGACCCGGCGCTGCGCGTCGATATATCCAACCATCGCGGGTAGCGTATCGGCAGTGGCGCGGAATAGGGACGTCCGGTCGAGTTCAACAAGCCCAGCTCGGAAGACCTCGACCGCACGCGCCATCTTGCCGACCTCGCTGCGCAAACGAGTGCCGGGCACCCGCAAGTCGTAGTCGCGCTCAACGAGGCGGCCCATCGTGGCTGCGAGGCTCGTCAGCGGCATGACAATGAAGCGGTTGATGGCGAAGGCAATGAGAACGCAGATGAGCAGCGTTATGGATGTTCCGGCCCAAAGCGCGACACTTACGTTGCGCGTCGCAGCGAAGAGAACCGCGTCGTCGACCTTCAACGCGCGCGCCTCCTCCTCTCTGATTGCGCTCAGCTTCTCGCGAAAGGCATCAAAGTGGCGTTTTCCCGCGCCGCCGCTCTCGATGGCAATTGCCTCCGACCGCGTAGCGGTGTTGCCCATGTCGCGAACGGCGGGCTCGCCGACCTCGGCCTGCCACGTGCGGGCCGACCGCTCGGCGGCTGTAAGGCGATCAACCTGAGCCGGATCCCTACCGACCAGCGCACGAAGCTGCCCGATCGCCTCGTCGAGGGACGGGCGCCCCGCGGCATAGGGCTCGAGGCTGCTTCTCCGACCGCTGATGAGATATCCACGCAGCCCAGTCTCCTGGTTCAGCATGGCGATGAGAAAAGCATCGACCGTATGGATAATGGTCTGGGAATGCGTCTGCGCGTTGTTTGCAGCCTCGAGCTTTCGGAAGGTGGTCAGGATCGTCCAGCTGCTCAGTACCGCAACGAGCGCGATTGCCGCGATCGCGCCGCCGAGCGAGCGATTTAGACCAGAATTGTTTGACATGCGGTGTCCTGCTCGCGCTCAAGTGTCTGCAGCCGACGGCTTTCCCGCAGGGGTCAAGCCCATCAGTTTTGATCAGACGGGTCGCGACAAGCGTCAGCTGCGAAATCATTTCGGTGGGCTGGTCCTCGCGGCGGCGGCCGTCCTCGGTATCACGCCACCTCCGAATACTTAGAGCACGATCGGACGAACAAATCGGTGAGAAGTAGCGCCCACCATAAACCTCTTTGTCCTCGAGCGCGTCGGCGCAGCCCAAAAAGAATGAGCCGCAACTATGTGACCTTGTTCGGCAATACCGCGCTCGTGCGCGAATGCGGCCACATCGGCACCAGCGTGCGACGCTTCATCGACCTCCATGCCGACGAAGACAGAGCAAGGGAGGCGCTCAATACCTGGCTCCCCGCCGCAAGGCGAAACGGGGCTATGTGGTCGCGTATCAAACCTGATTGCGCTCCAAGCATTAGCGCAATGACGCAAGCTTAATAGTGTAAGGCGACGGCTCGCGCAACACGTGACCAGGTTGCTTCATCCGCGCCAGACGGCGTATCAAATGACGTCCCCCCGCTTTCCTCTTCCATTTTGAGAGTGAGTTTTCCGGCATCGTGA
>CAXTFG010000200.1:0-4465 GCA_964243415.1 uncultured Beijerinckiaceae bacterium
GGCACCGCCAAGCTCGACGTCACGGCCTCGAGCGTGCCGGCGATCGACGTCGCGGGCCTTCTGACCGACCTCCGTCGCTATCCCTACGGTTGCGCCGAGCAGACCATCAGCCGCGCCTTCCCCGAGCTGTTCGTCCAGCGGCTGGGCGGGAAGCTGGCCATTCCCGTCGCCGATACCGTCACCGGGCAGGGCGCGATCCAGCGCCTCGCCTCCCTGCAAGCCGACGACGGATCGTTCGGTTATTGGACGTCGTTCGACACAGGCAACTTTTGGCTGACCGCCTATGCCGTCGATTTCATGCAGCATGCCCGCACAACCGGCCTGTCGGTGCCGGAGGCGATGGAAACGCGCGCGACGACCTGGCTCGCCGGCAAATTTGCGTCGGCCGCACTCGATCCGCGCGACGTCGCCGGCGCGGCCTACGCCTCGATCATCCTGTCGCGCGCTGGCAAGCTCGACCTGTCCCAGCTCCGCTATGTCGCGGCGCGGGTTCGCGGGGCGCTGCCGAGCGATCTCGCCCGTGTGCAGCTCGCCTCGGCCCTCACCCGCGTCGGCGAGCGCGACATGGCGGTCGATCTCCTGTCCGCGCCTGCCGCCCGCCGCGACCCGCGCGTCTGGCTCAACGACTACGGGAGCCGCCTGCGTGACGAGGCGATGACGCTGTCCCTCATGGCCGAGGAAAAGCTCGTGCCGCGCAAGGTGCTGTTCGACCGCGCGCTTGACTTGTCGCGCGCCACCGGCGGCAAAACCTATCTCTCGACGCAGGAACAGGCTTGGTTGCTGCGCGTCGCCTTCGACCTGTCGGCGACGTCTCCTCTCGATGTCGTGCTCGACGGCAAGCATAGTGCGCCGGGCGACACCAGCCTGCATGCGTCGATGCCGCTCACGAAAGGCCGGACCGGCACTCTGGCCAACGACGGACGCGAGCCGGCCTACGTGTCGCTCGCCACCACCGGCATTCCTGCCGGGCGACAGCCCGCTGAAGCTAACGGCTTCACGATCGCCCGCGATTACTTCCACCTCGATGGCACGCCGGCGAACCTCGCCGATCTGCACCAGAACGACGAACTCGTGATCGTCCTCAGCGGAACGATGACGGACAAGTTCCAGCGCAAGGTGCTCGCAGTCGACATGCTGCCCGCCGGGCTCGAGCCCGAAACGATCGGCCTCGCCACCTCGCGCGACGACGGGCAGTTCAAGTGGCTGACCGACTTGACGGAGCCGACCTTCTTCGCCCTGCGTGACGACCGCTACCTTGCCGGCATCGACCTTCAAGAGAATGCCCAGAAGTTCAAGTTCGCCTACGTCGTGCGGGCGGTCTCGCCCGGCACGTTCAGCAATCCCGGCCCGCAGATCGAAGACATGTACGCGCCCGCCTACCATGCGCGAGGGGACGCCGGCACGCTCGACGTCAAGGCGGCGCGCCCACCGCCGTCGCCCGCCAAGCCGTGATCGCCGCCGGACGATCGATGCGTGCGTTGCTCCGCCCGCGCGCCGCCGCCCTCGTCTGTGCCTCGGTCGTTGCCGTCTCCGGCGTGATGGCGCTTGACCGCCTCTGCCCGCCCGACCTGTCGAGGCTCGCCTCTTCCCCCGTGGTCGAGGACCGCCATGGCGCCATGCTGCGGGCGTTCCGCACAGCCGACGGGCAGTGGCGCTTCGGCGTGGACGGCGCGGCAGTGTCGCCGAACTATCTGCGTCTGCTCGTCGCCGTCGAGGACCAGCGGTTCTGGCGGCATCCGGGTGTCGATCCGCTGGCTTTGGTGCGCGCCGCCGAGCAATTCGTCGTTCACCGTCGCGTGGTGTCCGGCGGGTCGACCCTCACGATGCAGGTGGCGCGGCTGCTCGAGCCGCGTCCGCGGACGTTGCGCTCCAAACTGATCGAGGTTTTTCGCGCGCTGCAGCTCGAGGAGCGGATGAACAAGCCCGCCATCCTCGAGGCTTACCTCACCTTGACCCCGATGGGCGGCAATCTCGAAGGCGTGCGCGCCGGCAGCCTCGCCTGGTTCGGCAAGGAGCCGCGCACGCTGACTGACGCCGAGGCGGCGCTGCTCGTCGCGCTGCCGCAGGCTCCTCGCGCGAGCCGCCCGGACACGCGTTCCGCGCGGGCCAAGCAGGCGCGCGACCGCGTGCTCGCCTTGGGCGCCCGCGACGGCGTGATCGCCACATCGGCGCTCCCGGCCGAGCGGGCCGCGCCACTGCCGGCGCGGCGGCTTCCGCTCCCGTTCCTGGCGCCGCATCTCGCCGGCCGGCTCACCGCCGGCCCGCCCGCGATCCGGACCGCGATCGACGGGCGCTTGCAGGCCGAAATCGAGCGCACCCTTCGCCAACAGCTCGAGGCGCTGCCACATCCGGTCAACGTCGCGGCCATCGTCGCCGACTGGCACACCGGCGAGATCCTGGCCCGCGCCGGCAGCGGCGGATATTTCGACGCTGCGCGCCACGGCATGGTCGATATGACGAAGGCGGTGCGCTCGCCGGGATCGACGCTGAAGCCGTTCATCTACGGCATGGCCTTCGACACGCTGCTGGCCCATCCCGATAGCCTGGTGCCGGACGAACCGACCCGCTTCGACGATTACGCGCCGCGCAATTTCGATGGCGGCTTCCACGGCGACGTTACGGTCCGCCACGCGCTGCAAGCGTCGCTCAATCTGCCCGCAGTCGTGACCCTGAAGCGGGTGGGGCCGGTCGCTTTCGCCGCCCGGTTCCGCGAGGCCGGCTTGCCGCTCACTTTCACCGACGATGCCGTCACACCAAGCTTGCCGGTGGCGCTCGGCGGTGTCGGCATCACGCTGGAACAGCTCGTCGGCGCCTATGTCGCCCTCGCCGACGGCGGCGCGATCAAACCGCTGATCGAACACTACGAAGTTTCGGCCAAGCCTCCCGGCACGCGGCTGCTCGGCCGGTCGGCGGCGGATGCGGTGGTGGACATCCTCGCCGGCATGCCGCCGCCGCGGGGCGTGGCGACGCGGGCCGGGCGCCTCGCCTTCAAGACGGGCACCTCCTTCCGCTTCCGCGACGGCTGGGCGGTGGGCTTCGACGGCGCCCGCGTCGTCGGCGTGTGGATGGGCCGCGCCGATGGCGCAACATGCGCCTGCCTCGGCGCCGCGGCGGCCGGGATCCTGTTTCGCCTGTTCGACGACATGGCCCCGCAGCCGCTGCCGGCTCGCGTCCTGTCAGCTCTGTTCGCCGGGCCGCCGCCACCGGCCCTGGTCCGGTTGACGCCGGCCATCGACGCCCCGCACGACGCTCCCCGCATCGCCTTTCCGCTCGCCGGCGCGCACCTCCTCGTCGGGCAGGGCTCGCCGGACGTCGCGCTGAGCGTCTCCGGAGGTCACCGACCCTATCGCTGGACGGTCGACGGCCGGCCGCTCGACAGCCGTGCCTTCGCCCGAGAAGCGTCGTGGCGTCCGGCCGAGACCGGGTTTTCGACCATCAGCGTCAGCGATGCGACGGGCCACAGCGACGAGATCAAGGTCCGCGTCGTCGCTAGCGCCCCGGTGCCGGACCGGCCGTGACAGCCGTTGGCAAAAAGGCCCGCTTCGGATAGTTTGCCCTGACGCGCCTCTAGCTCAGCTGGATAGAGTATCGGGCTTCGAACCCGAGGGTCGTAGGTTCGAATCCTACGGGGCGCGCCATTTCCAAAGGCAAAATCGAGCCGTCTCGGCTAACACGCAATGCATCGCGTCAAGCCGTGCACAAATAACTCGAATAGCGCAACGGTTGCGGACGGTGATGTAGGCTCGCGTCCCGACGACCTGAGACTTACGCTGCATTGACACGAACCATCATTTGACAAACCCTGGCTGAGTTGCTTCGGCGAGGGGAAAGTAATGCGGGCCGGTCTTCTTTCCCTATTGTTTCTCGTGATTGTATCGGCCCCGAGCCAAGCCGATATGGTCTATGCCCTAGGTACAACAGGCAGTCTCAAGGATGGCTTCGTTTGGGGCGGCGGATTGGGGGAGAGCCGAAGCACCAACATCAAGGCGGCTATGGACGTATGTTCAGGAGCGAGAAGACCTGAGACTGGTGGCCATCCCCGTCGAGCCTCCAAGCCTGAGCAACTCTGCAAGGTGATCGCCGAAGGCCACGACCAATGCTTTGCCTTGGCGCAAGACGGGAATATCAAGTCAGCCGCTCATGGCTTTGGCTGGGCGATGGAAGCAGACTCCAGAGCCGCCAACGAGAGGGCTCTGTCACGCTGCCGCGACATGGCTGGCTCGACCTGGAAAGCAGGTTGTCATATCGAAGCCGCGCGTTGCGATGGAAGCGCAAAGTAAGGGGAAAGGCGAAGCAGCTTTCGAATCATGTCGCCTCCCACGACGCTCGGCGACGCTCCCTGATCACCATGGCGTTTGGGACCCGTTTGGAGGCGGATCGCCTGTCCGACGGAGCGACACATCATTTACGTCCGCATAGGGCTGCTCGGAATCTTCCAGCGCTACGCGGCGAGGCTGCGAGCGGC
>CAXTFG010000201.1:0-4388 GCA_964243415.1 uncultured Beijerinckiaceae bacterium
GCGGTGCTTTGAGCCGACCCAACTCGGCGGACGGGAAGCAGGTGCGAGCCGCAGCCACAGCGTCTCTTGCCTTTCGCATTGATGTTTCTTACAGATAAAATCTGAAACCGATAAGGAACATTATGTGACTAACAACGTCGTCCCGTTCCCGCGAAGCTCGCCGCTCGTGACGCCGATCGGGCAGTTTATTCGGCTTGGCGATGACGGCGCCCAGGCCCTTGGCGACCTGATCTCGGCCGGTCATCTCTGCCCCGATCGCATTGTCATCGACGCCTCGCGCATGCACCGCCAGCGCGAACAGATCCGAGCTCTCAGGGCTACAGGCGCTGAGATCGTGCTGGACACAAAGGTGGCTGAACTCGGGACCTTGGCGAAGCACAGAGGCTTTGCGGGGTATGTGCCTTGGGCAAAAACCGAAGGCACCCTGCTTGGACCGGAGCACTTCGGGCGCGGGGCCAAAACGGATGTCATCGACGCGATTGCGCGCTTCGCTGTCAGCAACCAAACTGACGCGGTGCTCGCGCCAACACATTGGCTCGGTGATACGGCTTGCGACGACTGGTTCGAACGCGACCTCCATTCCTGCACGGCCTTGCGAGCGGCTTTGGACCGCGAAGGGGGGAAGGGCATCGCGATCGACTACTCGCTCCTCGTGCCGCATACCTTGCTGCAGGAAGCCTCGGACCGGGCGCATTACCTGGAGCGGCTTCGCGACGTGCCCTTCGAGAATCTCTGGATCCGAGCTTCTGGCTTCCGTAACAATGCGGCGTCGTTGACGACGTCGCGTCACATCGAAGCTCTTACCGGATTGCACGGGATTGATCGGCCCATCGTCGCTGACTACGTCGGCGGCATCACAGGAAACGCCCTCCTGGCTTTCGGTGCCGCCTCGGCCGTCGCGCACGGGATCGGAAAGCTCGAAGGCTTCGACGCAAAGATGTGGCACAAGCCGGCCCGCGCGCGCGGGGACGATGACGGTGGGCCTCGATCCCAGAGGCGCGTCTCACTCCCGGATATCAACCGCTCGCTGACATGTCGCGAGGTGACGTGGCTGGCGGAGGCGAAGGGCGGCCGCAAACATTTGGCGTGCGGCGACCGGACATGCTGCCCGGGCGGGCTCGACATGCTGCGCGACCCTCGGCGGCATGCCGTGAGACAGACTGCGAAACAGGTCGAGGATCTGGCGCGAGTGCCCGACTTGAAACGCCCGGAGCACCTCATGAACCAGCAGCTCGGCCAAATCCTGCGGCGGGTTCGGTCGATAGCCAAGTTGAAGCCGGACGCCGGCGCCGATCATGGGAAGAAAGTAGAAAGTCTGATGAAGCGCCTGACGGTCCATGGGGACACTCTGGAGAAGACCGGCCTCGCGCTGAGCACTCTCCAGGAACGACAGGATCTGGAAAGCTCCCGCGCCAAGCCCGTGCGCGAACGGCAGGCGCAGAAGAGCTTGTTCGAAAAACAGGGGCGGCGATGACCATGGCCGCCCAATCAGCGGTCGCGCGCTTTATAGGCGAGATCGAGGCCAACGGAGGCCTACGCGGGACCGACATCGCCAACATCACGGACGTCTCGAAGGCGACGGTGTCGCGGTGGCGTAGCGGCGCGGCCAAACCGCAACCCGGCAACGAGCTTCGGCTAGCAGACCTCCACTACGTGATTGGGCGCCTTCAGGAGTATTACGGTGCCGATGAGATCCGGATCTGGCTCCATGCGCGCCATCCCCAACTGGACGGAGCGCGGGCGATTGACCTGATCCACGCCAGCCGCACGGACGAGGTGCTGCAGGTTCTGAACAGGCTCGATGTCGGCGCCTATCTCTAGCGCATGACGCTTCGACCCCGCGACGTTCGACTGATCGACCTGCTCGACGGTCGAGCGGGCTTGGTCTTGGACGAGATAGTCTGGCGCGTGGCGCGGGACGGGCGCGACCCGACCGATTGCGGGTCGGCGGGAGGCCGTTGGGACGATACAACCTTCGACGTGCTGTACACCTCGCGGACCCGGGACGGCGCGCTGGCAGAGATGTCGTTCCATCTGAAAAGGGGACAGCCGATCGTACCTTCCCGCGTCCGGTTCCGCGCTCATGAGGTCAGGGTTCGGCTCGACAACGCTCTGGATCTCTCCGAGCCTCGAGCGCTGAAAGAATTGGGATTGGACATGTCGAGCTATGGTCGGATGTCTTACGCCGAGCGGATGTCGGAGTACCCGCGTACGCAAGAGATCGCCGAGGTTGCACACTTCCACGGACATGATGGTTTGATCGTGCCGAGCGCGCGCTCGCTATGCTGTAACATCGTCGCTTTTTGCGACCGTATCCACCCTGATCGACTGGAGCCGATCAGGGATCATGGCGTCGTGAACTGGAGCTTGGTCCCAACTTAGCAAAGGGCTGACCTGTGCGTCGGCGTGGACGTCACGTCGCTCACACGAAGCGGACCTTCCCAAGATCTCCACAGGGTCAGCACCGGTCGTCCGATAATCCTCACCCAATTACCCCATCACCTTAAGCCTAAACCCCGTCAAATCCGCCGTCACGTGATCCACTTGCGCCGGCTGCACGCCACCTCCCGCGTCTCGACTACCCCCGCCGGCGGCACCACGAGTACCATGGTCATGCCGAGCTGCTTCGGCACGACGAGTTGCGCGGGATGTCCTCGAACATCACGGCGCGCGCCGGGTCAACCCGCTTCGCCCATACTCGCCATTGCTGGAAGCGTCGATGGGCCCAGCGGGACGTGCGTTCGCCCTCTTTGATCCATGATGAGGAGACTGCCGCGCGTTCCTTCCGACGATTGCTTGCTGTAAAGCGATGAAACGCTCGTACGGGAATGCTGGAGCTTGAACGTGGACTGGCATCGTGACGGCCGGACCACGCAGCGGCTCGCGGCCGGGTTCTGGCTCGCGGCGGCAGTGCTTTACCTGACAAGCGAGCTGGCGGCGGCGATCGCCTTCACGCCTCGCTATAGTTATGCGCACAACTATATCAGCGATCTCGGCGTGCCGGTCTGCGGGACGGTTTACGATGGCCGCTCGATCTGTTCGCCGCTCCACGCGCTGATGAATGCGGCGTTCCTTGTTCAGGGTGTGCTGTTCATTAGCGCCGCCCTCGCCATCTCCCGGTCGATCCCGACCGTCGCGACGGTGGCGTTCGTCGCGGTCTCGGCCGTGAATGGCATCGGCAACTTCTTGCTCGCGTCGTTCTCGGAGAACGCGCCTGGACACTTCAGCGCTGCCCTCAGCTTTCATGTCCTCGGCGCGTTGCTGGCGATCGTTTTCGGCAACGCGGCAGCCCTGATGTCGGCGTCGATTTTCAGACACCTTGGCCTGCCCCGCTTTCATCGGCTGGCGAGCATCGGCTTGCCGCTCGCGGCCGCACTGTCCTTTACGGTGCTGATCATGGCCCGCGAGTCGCGAGCCGACATCATGGTGGCCGCCGCGGTCTGGGAGAGGATCAGCGTCTACACGATCACCGCTTGGGAAATGCTCACCGCCGCCTGTTTGATGGTGAGGACGCGTGGCTAACGGGCGTCCCGTTCGGCTTGCGACTTAAGTGTGCAACAAAGTTTCGTGCAAAAGCGGAATCAGAATGTCGGATCACGAACCGCCTCATCGCGGCTGACGTTCCTCCCGCATCACCTTCAGCAAGAATCCCGTCAGATCCGCCGTCAAGTAGTCGACGTGCGCCGGCGGCACGCCGCTCGCGATCACCTCGAAAGCCTCGCGCGTCTCGACCGCCCCCGCCGGCGGCACCACGAGCACCGTGGTCATGCCGAGCTGCTTGGGCACCACCAGGTTACGCGGGATGTCCTCGAACATCGCGGCGCGGGCGGGGTCGACGCCGTGGTGGCGGAGAAAGCTGGCGTAGGGGCCGGGATCGGGCTTGGGCACGAGCTCGCTCGACACGATGTCGAAGACGCCATCGAACAGGCCGGCGAGGCCGAGCGCTTCCGCCGTCTTCTCCGCGTGGTGGCGCGAGCCGTTGGTGAAGATCAGCTTGCGGCCGGGCAGGGCGGCGATGGCGGCGGCGAGGGCCGGGTTGGCGATGATCGAGGTGCGGTCGATGTCGTGGACGAAGGCGAGGAAGGCTTCGACCTCGACGGCGCCGTCCTGCATCATGCCGCGCAGCGTCGTGCCGTACCGTTCGTAGAAAAACTTCTGCAGGGCGCGGGCGGACAGGCCGTCGATGCCGTAGAGCGCCATCATGTAGAGCGTGATCCGCGCGTCGATCTTCGGCCACAGGTCGGAGCCGACGGGGTAGAGCGTGTTGTCGAGATCGAACACCCAGGTCTCGATCGCGGCGAACCCTTGGCGCGAGACCTCGCGGCCACTCACCGCGTGATCAGCGTGCCGGCGCCCCCGTCCGTCAGCAGTTCCACCAGCACGGCGTG
>CAXTFG010000202.1:0-4320 GCA_964243415.1 uncultured Beijerinckiaceae bacterium
AGCTGATGTAGACATGGCTGCCGAACTCGGCGCTGTGCAGGGCGACCTTCGCGCGCGCCAGCACGTCGACCGGCGAGGGAACGTTGATGAAGCGCACGTAGATGTCGATGTGGTTCGCCGTCAGATATTGCCATGCGGCGATGAAGACGGTGAGCGATGCGATGGCTAGCGCCAACCCGCGCAGGTTGCCGCGGTTGAGCCTCAGCCAGCGCCGGACCAACGTTCCTGGTCGACGCGCCTCGGCGATGCTTGGGGCACCGCCCTCGATCGTCCTACCTGTTGGAAACGCGACCGTCTTCATCGCTCAGCCTTTCGCGGCGACAGCCTTCAGGGCGTCATCGAATGTCATGACGGAGCCGCGCGTCGTGGCGGCATAACTTTCCGCATCTTCCTTGAGCAGAAACGGTTCGACATCCGTCTTGCCGCTGACCACGAAGAAGGCCTCCCGTGCGAACATCTTGATGCCGCGGGCGTGGTCGAACAAGTAGGCGACGTTGATCGGCGTACCCTTGGTCTTGAAGTTGTCGAGCGCGCCGAGCGTGCAGGCGGGGCTCGCGTAAGCCTTGATGTCGCCGCCCTTGATCCAGATCTCGCCGGCGTCCCGCGCCGCCGCGATCGGCTTATGGCAGAAGTCGTCGGTTCCCTTCACCTCGTAATTCGCAGTGGAGGCGACCGCTTTGTCATAGTCGAGGCCACGGTCGGCGTAGACTTTCCGGATGAAGCTGTCGTTGACCCAGGGACCGACGTCGAAGGTCTTGATGCGCCCGAGGCTCTGCAGCACTTTGACGTCCTCCCGCGCCGCATCGATCAGCTGCGGCTTGATGGTCGGGTCGAGCGTCATGATCCCGCCCGGCCCGAGGAAGATGTAGACGACCTCCTTGTCGGTGCCGGTCCACTCGGCGATCTGTTCGGCCGCCCGCTTGGGGTCGGCCTTGACCCAGGCGTTCGCATCGAGCACGGCGTTGAGGTAGGCGTCGATGATCTCCGGGTACTTCTTCGCGAAGTCGGTCCGCACCACGACGCCGTGCCACGTCGGCAACTTGGTCTGCACGCCATCGTAGATCTTGCGGGCGAAGCCGCGGAACGGCAGCAACTCGGCGAAGGGCACGAAGTCGGCGTGGGCGTCGATCTTCTGTTCCTGCAGGTTCGTCGATCCGACTTCCGGGCTCTGGCTCACCAGTCTGAAGTAATCCGTCGGCAAACCATTGTCCTGCATGGCCTTGAGGACCATGCCGTGCGCCGCCGACCCGAAGGGAACGCTGACCACCTTGTCCTTGAGGTCGCTCAGCTTGAAGTAGGGCGAGGCCCGGTTGACCACGATACCGTTGCCGGACCCGAAGAGGTTGTAGGCAGCGATGGCGATGAGCTCGGAATGGCTCTGCGGGTTCTTCTCGAAGGTGTAACCGTTGGTGACCAGCGGATAATCGCCCATGGCGCCGAACTGCAGCTTGTCGGCCATCATGCCATTGGTGACCGGAGGACCTGACGTGAAGTTCTGCCAGACGACGTCGAATTTCGCGCCAGCGTACGGACCCGTCTTGGGAAGGTACTTATCGAGGAGGCCAAGCTTCTTGATCACGACCCCGGTGGTCACCGTGTTAGTGGTCGTGTCCTGGGTACCGATACCGAACTGCACTGTTTCGGCCGCTCGGGCTTGGCCGCCGAGATTTGGACCTTTGGGGCTCGAAATCATCGCCAGCGCCGTTGCGAGCCCGACAGTGATGCGAAGGGATGTGCGTGTCATCGTCTGCCACCTCGTCTGCACACTAGCGGCGGACCGCACGTTGCGATGATCGGAGGAAGTTTCTGCCGCAGCAAACGATGTTGCCGTCGAGCGGTCGATTAGTTGCCAAAAAAGAAATACGCGCTCGCACGACGCCCGCTTTGCGGCCAACACGCCGCGAACTTAGGCGTTTTCCTCACAATCCCTTATCTTCGCGAGCACTTCGGGACGGAAGATCACGAGGTCGGATCGGCGAGTGCCGAGGACCCCCTGCTCGCCGAGCCGCTTGAGACTGACGGTCACCCATTGGCGGGTTGCCCCAACCATGTGCGCCAGATCGGCATGCGTGAAAGCGGCGGCGATCACGACGCCGTCGGCTTCGGCGACGCCGTAGAGATCCGCCAAGTGGAGCAGGAGATGGGCGAGCCGCTCGGTGATCGAACGAGTGCCGAGCATCTGCGCCATCGCCGAATAGCATTTGCCCTTGAACGCCTGACCTTCGATCACGCCAATGGCGAGGGCCGGGATCTCGGTGATGAGCGAGCGGATCACCTTGCTCGGCAGATGCAGGACGCTGCTGTTGGCGGCGGCTACGCCTGACCAGATATGCGCGGAACTGCCGAAGATTTCGGGGCCGCCGACGAAGTTGCCGGGATGCCAGAAAGCGAGGGTCACCTCGCGCCCGGACGGGGAAGTGTAGAAGACGCGGATGCGGCCGGTTTCAATGAGGTAGATGCCTTCGTGCGCCATGCCTTGTGTAAATAGCGTCGTGCCGCGGTAGAGCACCTTCCGGATGCCGCGTTCCATGACCCTCAAAGCCTCGTCTTCGGACAACCCCGCCAGCATGGGTGGCGGGCCGCTCTGTTGCGGTCTCGCCGCGGTGTGGAGGAGGGCGCCGACCCGTTCGGTGCCGGAAAGACCGGACCGGGCGAACGGCGGCCAATGGCCCTGCATCGATCGCTGCATTCCGGTCTCCTGGCGACGGAGAGGATGCAGCAACGGCCGTACCAGCCCGAAATGGTTCTAGGGAAGCGGCCTCAATGGGCAGGCGCGGCTTGGCAGCGCCCGATCGCCCAGCGCACGAGCTTTCGGACGTCCGGGTCGGGGTCATCCGCCGCCGGCTCGAGCCACTCCAGCGCCGCGGGATCGGCGATCTCGCCGAGCGAGGAGGCGACTTCCTTGCGCAGATTGCTGACGTCGGCGAGAAGATTGGCGCCGAGCGCCGGAATGGCTCGCTGGGCTTTCAGCTTGCCGAGCGCGGTCGCTGCCTTGACCCGGACCTGCCATACCTCGTCGGACAGCGCCGCGACGAGTCCATCGATGCCCTCCGTCAGCTTGACCTTGCCTATCGAGATCGCCGCTTCCTCGCGGACCTGCCAGTTCTCGTCCTTGAGGCCGGCGAGCAGCGTCGTGCTGCCGGGGCCGCCGGGAGTGATGAACACGAGCGACGCCATCGTCGCCCGCCGCACGCTCGGCTCGGGGTCGCGGGCCGTCGCCATCAGCGCCGGGAGCGCCGCGTCCGCCTTGAGGTAGCCGATGACGCCGAGGCCTTCGCGCCGGACGGCGGCATCCGGGCTCTGGAGCGCCTGGAGCGCGACCGCGAGGGCATCAGGCAGAACGAGTTCACGCAGGGCGCGTAACGCGGCCGCCTGCACGAAGGGATCGGGATGGTGCGTGCGTTCGATCAGCAGCGGTCCGGCGGCAGGCTCTTTTTTGTCGGCCAGCGTTTCGGCCGCGATCTGGCGCACAGTCTCGTCACGATCCTCGAGCGATGCGACGAGACCTTTCACGACCTCCGTGCCGTCGTGTTCGTCGAGCGCCTTGGCGGCCGCGGCTCGCACCTTGGCGTCGTCGTCCCTGAGGCCGCCGAGCAGGAGCGCCACCGCCCCCGGTTCGACCGCCTCGGCCAGCTCCATCATCGCGACCCGGCGGACACCGGCGTCGGTGCTGGCACAGCGCTCGGCAAGGTCGTCGAGATCGCCGTCGAAGGAGTCGAAGACCGGCATGGATCGCCTCAGCGCAGCAGGTAGGGTATGTTGACCTTCACGGCATTGGTCGGGCAATCGACCTCGCAGGGCATGCAGTACCAGCATTCATCGTACTTCATGAACGCCTTCTGCCGGGTGTCGTCGATGGCGAGGATATCGAGCGGGCAGACGTCGACGCAGACGCGGCAACCCTTCTCCGCGATGCACTTCTCGTCGTCGATGACGACGGCGGCGCTCTTGGCCTGGTTGATGATCGGCATAGCGCGAAAATCCTTTATTCGGCGGCGACGGGCGTCGGGATGCGCAGCTGGTGGTAGGCGCTCATCTCCTCGTCGGCGACGGGCACGATGTAGGGCTCGACGGGCCGCTTGCGGTGCGCCATGCGCCCGTTCTCGTCCTTGTAGAGCGCCGTGTGGCAATACCAGTTGTCGTTGTCCGTTTCCGGATGATCGACACGCAGGTGGTAGAAGCCCCAACGGCTCTCGGTCCGATAGAGCGAGGCGGCCGCCGCCATATCGGCGCAATCGAGGATCGTCTGCATCTCGAGAGATCGGAAGAGCTCGGGGGAGTCGCGGGCGCGGAGGGGTTCCAGGTCCTCGGGGATTTGCC
>CAXTFG010000203.1:0-4283 GCA_964243415.1 uncultured Beijerinckiaceae bacterium
TCGCCTGCCATAAGGCTCCTCCCACGTGGCACTGATCAGGCATCGGCTTCGCCGATTGCCATGCATCAATGAAAATCGATTATGACATGATAGTCGATTACGCAAGCCGCTTGCAGTCAGACCGGTTGATCGGCCCCCATGTGGTGGTTCATCGCCGAGTTTGGTGGGTCAGCCTGCGAGAAGGAAGCGGCGGCGGAGCAGGTCGAGCTTGGCGCGGCCGTACATGGAGCGCTTCAGCAGCTTGAGGAGGTCCGGCGACGGCTCGTGCTCGTCGTAGCCTAAACGGGACATCCTGCGCGCAGGCGTCGCCTCGATGACCGAGCTCTGGATCCAATCGATAACGTCGTGTTTGCGCTCGTGAGCGAGCGTATGCCAATCCGGTGGAAGGAAGTCGGGGTTGAGACCTACCACCTTCATCGCCAATCGGACGTCTTCGGTGAAAACGATATCGGTCGCCCCGCGCAGATGATGACTTTCGACCAGGGCCCAAAGCGCGCCCGGAGGCGCAACCAGAGCCGCCTCGACCCAAGCGATTAACGCTACCATGTCGCGACGTGGAGGCGCTCCAGACAGCCACCTACGCAACAACTGGACGTTGGTGCCGGCCTTCCTGGCGATTAAGCCAAGCGACAGGCCTGACACGGTGGCTTCGATTCGAGGTCGTCTGTCGGGAGACTCTTTACAGTCTTGCACGCAGCCAAGCTCGGCGCCCTGGGCGGAGAGATCTCGTCGCCGATGCGCTGGCCCTCGCGTTCGGGGTCGGTGGCGAGGAACACGAGGTTGACCGTCCGCAGCGGAATAGAGCACATGCGCTCGGATGAATCTCGTAAGTTCCCGTTTCGATAAATCGAGGGCGCGAGGACTTCGAAGATGACGGTCTACGTTAAGCGCCCGATCACATTCCAATCCCGGAGTTCTTCCTTGACGAGCTTGCAGTAGAAGAAACAGCTGTAACTGAGGGAGCGGTGCTCCAGCGCACAAAGAGTGACGGTTGAGCTTCATAGACATCGTCTTTGAGCGCCGGTCATCTCGAATAGCTCCGGCTTAGGGTCGTTGACCACCATGGAGACGGAGGGGCGTGATTCCTCACGGCAATCCACACCCCCTTAACGATCCCGGTGACGCCGACTTTGTGGAGGCGCGACGGGTACGTCGCCGTACACCGCGATGGGCGGCTGGAGCGAACGGGCGCGATCCGTCCAGACCGGCGCTATCCCGTGCACGGTATCGCCGGCGGGGCGACTGCGCCTGCAGGCGGAGAGCAAGGCCGGGAAGGATGCCCGGACGCCTGAGGCGGAGGGCGTTCCGAATGCGGGTCGGACGTCGGCGGGCGGTGCCGGCGCGCCGAGCGCGCTCCGGCCGGGGCCTTCGTCCGGCGACGGATGGGAGAGGGCGACGATCACCGTCGTGTTGTCGCCGCGAGCCCGCGCCGCCGCCGCGCATGCGTCGGCCGACCGGATCGGCGTGATCGTCTCGCGAGCGCCCACACCCTGGCCGAGTTCCTGTCGGCGAACGCCAGCTCCATGGCCGCCGTGCAAGGGATATGGATGCGTCCGCCCGTCTTCGATCGCGTGATCCGCATTGCCGCGCCGTCGTAACGATTCGAGCGGAGCGCCAGGATGAGGCTCGGCGGCGATGCGACCCTCGACCAGGTCGAAACGGAGAAGGGGCAGGGGGGTATCAGGCCGCGATCACGCTTCGCATGAGTGACGACAGGCGGGCTTCGGCGTCCGCGGCGAGCCGTTCCACGAGTTCGCCTGCCGGGGGCAGGTCATCGATGAGCCCGATCGACTCGCCCACCGTGACGTTCGCGACGTCGTAGTCGCCGCTCCGGTCGGCCGCCTCGACGGCTTCGCGCTCCTTGCCCGCCAATGCGCGCAATTCCTCCTCTCGTCCGTGCCACGTGTCGATGAAAGTATTGCGCATCAGCCGGCCCGTGTACTCGGTCGGCCAAGAGCGCCCGCGGACGATGTCGTAAACGGAGGTGCGAACCGTCTCGTCGCCGGTCGCGGAGACCACTCTTTCCTTGGCGGCGGGGTGGATGAGGGCTTCCTGGGTCGCCCAGAACCGGGTGCCGAGCAAGGCTCCGTCGGCGCCGAGCGTCAGGGCCGCGGCAATGCCGCGGCCGTCGGCGATGCCGCCCGCAGCCAGCACGAGGGTGTCCGAGCGCTCTCGGGCGACGAGGTCGGCGACACTGGGCACGAGCGTGATCGTGCCGCGCGTCCTGAGGCCGTGCCCCCCGGCGTCCGTCCCCTGCGCGACCAGAACGGCGGCGCCACAGCCGAGCGCGCGCCGCGCCTGCTCGATTGTATGGACCTGGCAAATCATGGGAACGCCGGCCGCTCGGATCGTTTCGGCGAAGGGCGTCGGGTCCGCGAACGACAGCATCATCGCGGCGGGTTTGTGCGACAGCGCCAGATCGAGCAATTCGGGGATCTTGGCCATCGACCAAGTGATGAAGCCGCAGCCGACGCGCTGGTTGCCCGCCTTGGCGAACTCGCCTTCCAGCTTCTCGCGGTCGCCGTAGCCGCCGCCGATCAAGCCGAGTCCTCCGGCAGCACTCACGGCTGCGGCCAGGGCGCCGCCGGAAGCGGGGTCCATCGGCGCCAGCACGATTGGGTGCCTGAGCCCGAAGGCTTCCGTCAAACGCGTTCGGAGTGCCATGGCTGCCCCGCGTCGTGGAGCCCGCGAAAGGGCTGGACTGGCATTGACGACAACGTGTAACTGCCGGCAAGGCCCTGGAATAGCGGTTATTCGAGATGTCATCCATCTCTTGAGCAGATGACTTGAACAGCATCGACCTGACGTTCTTCGCGGCGGTGGCCGACGCCGGCGGGATCGGGCGGGCCGCCGGCGTTCTGAACACCGTGCAGTCCAACGTCACCGGGCGCATCCGCGCGCTTGAACAGGCCCTTGGGACGCCGCTGTTCTACCGCGGCAGCAGGGGCGTCACGCTGACCAGCGCGGGTGAGCGTCTCCTGCCCTACGCGCGGCAGGTGGCGGGCCTCCTCGCCGACGCCAAACAAGCCGTCCTGTCGGAGGCGGAGCTGTGCGGGCCTCTGCGCCTCGGTTCAATGGAGACGACGGCCGCCCTGCGCCTGCCCAGGCTGCTGATCGAATACGCCAATCTCGTCCCCGAGGTGGACATCACGCTGGAGACGGGTCCGACCGAGGCTCTGATCGCGGCCGTGCTCGATCGGCGCATCGAGGGCGCGTTCGTTTCCGGTCCGGTCACCCATGGAAGTCTTTGTGCGGTCCCAATCCTGGAGGAGGAACTCGTTCTCGTCGCCAGTTTGCGGCTGCAAAGCTTTGACGCTGTCGTCGCGGCGCTGTCCGGCCCACGCGAAGGCCGCGTGCTGGTGTTCAAGCCGGGATGCTCCTATCGCCTCCGCCTCGAAGCGTTCCTGGCCGCGCAAGGCCTCGTCCACGTCCGACGGATGGAGTTCGGCACGCTGGACGGGATCATCGGCTGCATCGAGGCCGGCATGGGAGTCTCGATGCTTCCGCGCGTTGTCGCCGAGGCCGCGCGGGCGGCCGGGCGCGTTTCCATTCACCCTGTCCTGGGGGCTGCGGGCGGTGCCGAAACCCTTCTGACCTATCGCAAGGACAACCTGCTGACCGCAGCGTTTGAACGTTTTCTGGAACTCGCCTTGAAAATCTTCGGATCGCCATCCGCTGCCGACGCGCCCATTCCATCCATCCTTGGCGCCCCCGGAACACCCGGGCAAGGTAACGAGGCCGTTCGATAAGGCTTGGCCAAGCGCGGCTCGCTCATAACCGCTTCGCCTTCGGTTCAGTCGAAGGCGGCCGCGGAAGGCGACCTGGTCCACGGGCACATGTTTGTTGAATTGCGTCGCAGCCGTGCGAGCTGCTTACTCACCGGCGCGGTGCACCACCGGCCGCCTCATTGCGCCGCCAAACGTCGGCTTGGTCTTCCAACCCTCGCGAGGCGCCCGAGTCGAATCCGGCGGAGAACAACCGGCAGGACCCGCCGGCGAACTGGCTCTCGAACCGTGCCTTCGACGACGCGTCGATCATCGATGCCGCCTGCGGAGTCTGGAACAGCTGCACCGAGCGGCCAAGTACCGTCACGCCTGTTGCCTGCGCGAGTGGGCCTACGCCGGTCGAACCTGAACTCCGCTGTTATCAGCCTGCAGCTCGCATCGGTAGCCCAGACCCGCAGATCGATGCGAGCTGCGGGACGGATGCCGACGTTCAGCATGAGGTCGATCGCGGACTTGCGCGCCATCGCGTCCGCCGGCATCGTGGCTCGTCGTGGATCA
>CAXTFG010000204.1:0-4271 GCA_964243415.1 uncultured Beijerinckiaceae bacterium
TGCTGCTCTCGCAGGGGACGCCGATGCTCCTCGCCGGCGACGAGTTCGGGCGCACGCAGGGCGGCAACAACAACGCCTACTGCCAGGATTCGGAGATCTCCTGGCTGGACTGGAGCATCGAGGCGAAGGGCCAGGAGCTCATCGCTTTCACGAAGAAGCTGACGGCGTTGCGGCACAAATACCCGATCCTGCGCCACAGCCGCTTCTTATCCGGCGACTACAACGACGACACGCACACCAAGGACCTGTGCTGGATCGCCACCAACGGAAGCGAGATGGGACCGGGCGAGTGGGATGACGCGAACACGCGCTGCATCGGCATGCTGATGGATGGCCGAGCCCAGGAAACCGGCATCAAGCGCCGCGGTTCGGACGCCACCATGCTCATCATCTTCAATGGCTGGCAGGACCTCGTCGGCTTCACGCTGCCCGAGGCGCCGGACGGCGTCGGCTGGACGCTCCTCATCGACACCAATCAGCCGGCGCTGGACAGCGAGCCCGAGTTCAAGCCCACCGACCGCTATGACGCGACCGGTCGCTCAGTGCTTCTGTTCCTGATGCGGAAGGCATAGCTGCGAAGACGACCGCGTTCGGCGACGCGCTTGAGAAGGGGGATCCGTCGGGAGCGGCTTCGCGTGCGACGCACCGGCGTCGGTTGCTGGTGAGAGAGCAAACCACCACCGAGCGCGGACTCTCGGTGGGACAAGAGGCTGTTATCGTGGGTGAAAGGATGAGGGATACGACAGGTTCGACTGCAACGCGTCGCGCATTTCGACCAGCGTCGCCAGGTTTACCTCGGCGAGACACCTGTTGTCAGGATCGGGCACGCGGGAGATGAACGTCTTCTGATCTTCGATGGCGCGGTTCACGCGGTTCAGCTTTTGGGTGCTGGTCACGAACGACTCCTGTCAGACCTTTCTCCAATTGCTTTTTTTTAGTTTCGTTCCCTCCCGACCCGGTAATCAGCTGATCGTTTCGGGTCCCATCGCACCGCCCGCCCGCAGCTCATCCGCCTTGGTCCGGGTCGCGGCGCGGCGCCGGCGCGCAGCGAGCACCCTGCGAAAAGGCCAGACGAGCTGTTCGGCGAGGTGGGGGGGCATGGCATCGCGAATGCCGATGGCGACGGGCGGGCGCCGGTTCTCGTTGAACCAAGTGCCGAAGGCAACGTCCCATATCGCGAGATTCTCGCCGTAGTTCTTGTTGCCTTCGCGCAGATCCATGCTGTGGTGCCAGCGGTGCAGCTCCGGCGTGTTGAACACGAAGGACAGCGGGCCAAACCGCATCGCGACGTTGCAATGCGTCAGGATGCCGATGTAGCCGGTCAGTGCGGACAGCCACGCCATGACCTCGGCCGGCGCGCCGACGATCACCATGATGGCGACCCCGGGGACGACGCTCTTTAGCGCATCGACGAAATGAAAACGGCCGGAGTTGACGCACCACAGCTTCTCCACGCTGTGGTGGATGGCGTGGAAATACCACAACGGCCGCCATTCATGCGCCGTTCGATGAGCCCAGTAGGCGGCGAATTCCGAGACGGCGAGGCCGAGTGCGACCTGCAGGGCGAAAGGCCAGCCGTGCGGCCAGATATTCAGCCCGGCTCCGTCGCTCGTGGCGATGAGCCTCGACAAACCGATCACGCCGCTGAACACGACCAGCGATTGCACGACGCCGGTGCTGACGAGCGTGTGACCGAGGTCGAGAGCGAGTTGGCCGTCGGATGGTGCCCACTCCGGCTCGTGCGGCATCCATCGCTCCAGCAGGAGAAGTGACAGCGCCAGCCCGAGATACGTCAGGTTGAAGGCGAGCACCGGCCAGCCCCAGGCGAAGCCGAGCGCCGTCGTCACGATGCAGGTCGCGAGCAGCCCCGGCCACGCGACGACGGAGACGAACGTTTCAAGCCTGGTCGACATGCGCCACTTTACGATAGCGATCGGCGGCGGCCAACCTTTTCCGGCCGCGCGCCTCTGGATCACGCGGAAGCGCGGTCGCCTAATGCAGCACGGCCGCCAGCAGCGCTCGCGTCTTGGGATGCGAAGGCGAGCCGAAGATCAAGGCGGGCGTGTTCTCCTCGATGATGCGGCCGCCGTCCATCACCACGACGCGATCGGCCACTTGGCGGGCGAACCCCATCTCGTGCGTGACGACCACCATCGTCATGCCGGATTGCGCGACGTCACGCATGACGGCGAGCACTTCGCCGACCATCTCCGGGTCGAGCGCCGAGGTCGGTTCGTCAAACAGCAGGACCGCCGGCTGCATCGCCAGCGCGCGGGCGATCGCCACGCGCTGTTGCTGGCCGCCGGAGAGTTCCGCCGGGTACGCATCCTCGCGACCGGCCAGCCCGACGCGGGCCAGCAAGGCCCGGCCTCGATCCGCGGCTTCCTCCTTTGTAAGCCCGCGCAGCAGCAGCGGCGAGATCGTGATATTGCGCAGCACGGTCATGTGGGGAAACAGGTTGAAGCGCTGAAACACCATGCCCACGTCGCGCCGCTGCACCGCGATGTTGCGCTCGCGATCCTCGACCAGCTTTCCATTGCGCTCGCGATAGCCGATCGAGACGCCGTTCACCTTGATTTGCCCGCGCTCGATCTTCTCGATGTGGTTGATGCAGCGCAACAGTGTGGTCTTCCCCGAGCCGGACGGCCCGATCACCACCACCACCTCGCCGCGCCGCACAGTGAAGTCGATGTTGTCCAGCACCTTCGTCGGGCCGAACCACTTGTCGATCCCGACAACTTCGACGAGGGCCTCGGCGGACGGTGTCATTCGGCTGGCTCGACGACGGCCATCGCGGGAAGGCGCGCCGCCGTCGTGCGCCGGCCGATCGTGAGACGCCGTTCGGCCCAACCCATGAACAGCGTCCACAGGCTGGTCAGGACGAGAAAGTAGAGGCCGAGCACGGAATAGAGCTCGAAGGTCCGGAACGTCGCGGAGTTGATCGTTTCCGTCACGAGGAGCATCTCGGACACGCCGATCACGCTGACCAGCGTCGTGTTCTTCAACATGATGTTGAACTGGTTTCCGATCGGGAGAAGGATGACGCGCAACGCCTGAGGCCAGATGATGTAGCGCATCATCATCCAGGGCGGCATGCCGAGCGATTTGGCGGCCTCGGCCTGCCCACGGTCCACGGCTAAAATACCGGCCCGGAAGATCTCGGCCATGTAGGCTGCCTCGTTCAGCCCGAGCGCCAGGATGCCGGCCTGCAGACTCCCGGTGAACGTCCACCCCAGGAACGACACATCCTCGAACCGGAAGATGTTGGCGGCGGCGAGCCCCGTGTAGATGAAGACGATCTGCACGAGCAGCGGAGTGCCGCGGATCGCCCAGATGTAGACCGAGGTCGCGTGCCGCAGCACGGCGTATTTCGACAGGCGCGCCTGGGCGATCACGAGCCCAAGGACCATGCCGACGACTTGCGCCGTCACCGCCATGATGATCGTGAGCCACAGGCCCGTGACGAACGCGCCGCTCGGGGTGACGAGCTGGGCCCAGAAATACGACCAGTCGAATTGCATGGCCGAGGCCTCGCCTTATTGCGGGAGCATGTCCTCTTCGAGGTTCCATTTCTTGAAGATGGCGGCATAGCTGCCGTCCTTCATCATGCCGGCCAGCTCGGTCTTCAATGCCGCCTCAAGCCCCTGCTGCTTCTTGTTGAGGCCGATGCCGGTCAGGATCTTGTAGTACGGGGGGCTGCCAACGATGAACTGCTTGGGATCGAGATGGGAATAGTAGAGCGCCGTCTCGTAGGCGACACCGTACGCGACGACCTGGCCGAACTGCACCTGCTGGAGCGCCGGCGCGTTCTCGGGAAACATCACGATGTTGATCGGGGTCTTGCCGGTTTTCGCCAGCTCCTTGTTAGCGTCCTCGAGAAGGTTGGTCGCGGTGGTTCCGGTCACCGTCGCGACCTTCTTTCCTGAAAGGTCTGTGAGCGTCGCGATCTTCGGCGTGCCCGTCTTGAAGATCACGCCTTCCTGCGAGTTCATGTACGGGATCTGGTCGATGACCTCGAGACGCGGCGGCTTGATGAAGAGCTGCGAGATGATGGCGTCGCAATGGTCGGCCAAAAGCGCCGGGATCAGCCCGGCGAAGGGCATGTTCATCCATTTCGACTTGAGACCGAGGCGGCTCGCGAGCGCGTCGCCGATCTCGATATCGACCCCTGTGGGCTGCTGCTTCTCGTTGAAGAACTCCATCGGCGGCAAGTTGACCGCGCTGCAATAGGTGATCGTCTTCGCCGCGGTGATCCGGTCGGGCAGATTGGC
>CAXTFG010000205.1:0-4112 GCA_964243415.1 uncultured Beijerinckiaceae bacterium
GATCCGGCCCGTCTCGAGGCAGATCTTCGGCTGGTAGAAAGGCTCGATCCGGCCGTCGAGGACGGCGGCTCGCGCCTTCGCCAGCTTGTCCTGCCGTTTCTCCAGCTCCTCGCGCATCGACGATCTGTAGAAGGCAAAACCGTCGCGTCCGGCCTGTTTCGCGTTGTAGAGGGCGATATCCGCGCTCTTGAACAGCGCCGCGGCGGACGTATCGAAGTCGTAGATGGCCACGCCGAACGTCGCGCGCGTGGAGATCTCGCACCCTTCGTGGACGAGCGGTTGACGCAAGTTGAACAGGATGTCGCCGGCGAACACCGTCCGGTCCTCGGGCAGGTACACGACGATGTCGCCCTTGCTGTGCGCGGGGCCTAACTCCACCAGCTTAACGGGCTTGCGGCCCACCTTCATGTCGAGTTCGCCCGTAAAGGTGCGGGTCGGCTTGGTCAGCTTGATGTTGCTGAAGTCGAACGGCTCAAAAAGTTCGGAGAAGAAAGCACCACCCTCCCCGAGTTCATGAGCCGTGTCTTTCAGGTGCTGGAACACGGAGGGTGGGGTTTCGTCCATCTCGTTTAGAGCCGCTTCCGAACTGATGATCTCGGCCCCTACGACCAGCTCATTGCCGTAGACGTGGTCGGCGTTCGCGTGGGTATTGACGAGGGTCCTGATATGGGCGGCGGCCGGCACCGCGCGCCGCATCGCATCCAGCATATCCCGCGTCAGCTTCAGGTCGGAAAGGGTGTCGATCAGCATCACGTCGTCGCCGTCGACGATCAGGCCCGCGTTGCTCCAACACCAGGAGCCATTCGGCTGGATATAAGCCCAGAGCCCGTCGCCGACCTCGTGCAGACCTTTGGTGAACGGCCACTGTGCCATATGAACCTCCCTGATCTGATGTCAGTACTGGACATCGATCGATGTCGATGCGCGGGGTTTAGGCCCGTCGCGCCGATCTTGTGAAAAGCGTAGAAGCCGACCGGAATGTTGACAAGTGTTTTATCAGTCGACTAATAAATTTGTGGAGAGTGCCGATGCAGACCGGTTTCCCCAAAGAGGTCAAGCGTGCGGGAACGCGGGAGCGCATTCTCGGGACGGCGGAGCGGCTCTTTGCCGAATACGGCTACGACGGCGTCTCGACCCGACAAATCGGGGCGGCGGCCGACGCGCAGATCGCGTTGATAAATTATCACTTCGGGACCAAGGACAAGCTTTATCGGGCGGTGTTCGAGAACCGGATCAACCCGGTCAGCGAGCGGCGCCGTGAAGCGCTCCGCAGCGCCATGGCGGCAGACGTCGGGGTACGGACAATCGAAGCCGTGCTCGATGCCTTCGCCCGCCCCTGGATCGAGATGCGCGGCACCGAGGAGGGCCGCCATTACACCCGGCTGATCGCTCGCGAGGTCAACGATCCCCGCGAGGCCGAGCGCGGCATCGTACGCGACCTGCTGGACCCGCTCGCTGTGGAGTTCCTGGCCGCCATGAAGTCCGTGCTTCCCGATCGGGATCGCGGCGACGTTCATGCGGCTTATCACTTCTTCACCAGCACCCTGCTACTGACGCTCGCCAACCCGGAGCGCGTGAAGCGCTTATCAGGCGACCTCCTCGACGATCAATCGACCGACGCCACGGTCGGGCGCCTGGTTCGTTTCGTGGCGCGATCGCTGCGAGCGACCGATCCGTAGCCAGGCATCGGCGGTAAAGAGACAACGGAGGGAAACAGCGTGAGGCTTGTCACTTTTCAGACCGGCGCGGAGCATGGGAAAGCGGGCGCCCTCATCGACGGCGACAGGACGATCGTCGACCTGCAGGCCGCTCACCAGGCGCGGTACGGCCAGCCCTCCCCCCTGCTGTCGAGCGTGCTGGCGATGGCGGAGGCCGGCGATGTGGCGTTAAACGTCGCGACCGACCTCGTGTCGGCGTCGATCGCGGGAGGATCCAGCCTGATCGGGCGGGACGGGGCGAAGCTTCTGGCCCCGATACCACGGCCGCCGCAGATGCGCGACTTTCTGTGCTTCGAGAAACACCTCGTCCAGGCCTTCCAGCAGGCCCGCATCGTCCGTTCCCGCCTCTTCCCGGACCAGCAGGCCGCGATGGACGACATGGAACGCAAGGGGATCCTGGCGGTCCCGCAGACTTGGTATGAGCGGCCCATCTTCTACCATCCTAATAGGATGAACGTGGTCGGGGCCGACCAGGACGTCGTTTGGCCGGACTACTCGTCGCTAATGGACTTCGAACTTGAATTCGGAGCCTACGTCGGCCGGGCGGGGCGCGACATCGCCAAGGCCGAGGCTCCCGACCACATCTTCGGCTACACGATCTTCAACGACTTCTCGGCACGCGACGAGCAGACCAGGGACATGCCGGGTCAGCTCGGGCCGGGGAAAGGCAAAGACTTCGACGGTGCCAACGTCATGGGACCTTGCTTGGTCACCGCCGACGAACTCACCAATCCCTATAACCTCGTCATGTCGGTGCGGGTCAACGGCGAAGAATGGGGTCGCGGCAACTCGAGCGAGATGTCGTGGACGTTCGCCGACTGCATTGCCCATGTGTCGCGCTCGGAGACTCTCTATCCCGGCGAGTTCTTCGGCTCTGGCACGGTCGGAAACGGCTGCGGTCTGGAACAGATGCGGTTCCTATCCTCGGGCGATGTTGTCGAGCTCGAAGTCGAAAAGATCGGCGTTCTCCGCAACCGCGTCCTGCGGCGTGCCGCTTGAACGCGGTCTCACGACAACACGGAAAAACATTGCCATGATCAATCAATCGATCGTCGGATGGGCTCATTCGCCTTTTGGCAAGCTGGCCGACCCCGACGTCGAAAGCCTGATTGACCGCGTCGCCGGCGCGGCGATCTCGGACGCGGGCCTCGCGCCGGACGAGATCGATGCCGTGTTCGTCGGAATGTTCAACAACGGGTTCTCCCCGCAGGACTTCCCGTCTTCGCTGGCGATGCAGTCGGTGCCCGAACTCCGCTTCAAGCCGGCGACCCGCTGCGAGAACGCCTGCGCGTCCGGCAGTGCAGCGATCGTTGCGGCCCGCCACTACCTCGCGGCGACCAGTTCTCGTTTCGCCCTGGTAATCGGAGCTGAGAAGATGACGGCCGTCACCGGCACCCAGGCGGGAGACAACCTGCTCGGTGCCAGCTACCGGCGCGAGGAGAACGACATCATAGGGGGCTTCGCGGGCGTGTTCGGCCGCATAGCTCAGACCTACTTCCAGCGGTACGGTGACCAGTCCGATGCGCTGGCGCGGATCGCCGCCAAGAACCACAGAAACGGGGTCGACAACCCCTATGCCCAACTGAAGAAGGATCTCGGCTACGAGTTCTGCCGCACGGTGAGCGATAGGAACCCAATCGTCGCCCCGCCGCTGCGCCGCACCGACTGCTCGCCGGTGTCGGACGGCGCCGCGGCTCTGGTGCTGCGCAACGACGACGTCGGGCGCGACCTGCCCAAGGCCGTCAAGGTGCTGGCCTGCGCCCACGCCAGCGACCTGATGCCGATGTCAGGCCGCGACATGACCCGCTTTGGAGCGGGGGAGCGCGCCTGGGCCATGGCCTATGCTGAAACAGGTCTGACGATCGGCGACCTGTCTTTCGTCGAGACACACGACTGCTTCACCATCGCCGAGCTGATCGAGTACGAAACCATGGGCCTCACGGGCCCGGGACAGGGATGGCGTGCTGTGGCGGAAGGGTGGACCGCTCCGGACGGTCGCCTGCCCGTTAACCGTTCTGGAGGGCTGAAGGCCAAGGGTCATCCAGTCGGTGCGACGGGCGTGTCGATGCACGTGATCGCCGCAATGCAGCTCGCCGGGGAAGCCGGAGACATGCAGCTGCCCAGAGCCGATATCGGGGCGGTCTACAACATGGGCGGCTCGGGCGTGGCGAACTACGTCTCCATTCTACGCAACATCCAAGGCTGACCCGCGGGCATTGCCGCGATTGCGGCTATGTGACCGAGAAGCGCCCTGACTTCAAAGCGTAAGGCCGCCTGCCCATCGACGACCTTCTTCCAAGACCCGTGTAGGCCGTAATGCGCCAGCACAACTCAATTCTCCTAGAGCGGAATCCTATCAGTCTGCATCGTATCCGGCAGCTGCGAAGTAGTTGG
>CAXTFG010000206.1:0-4093 GCA_964243415.1 uncultured Beijerinckiaceae bacterium
CTCCACCGGCGACCCGGCTTATGCCGCTTCAGCCTGCCAAGGACGACCCGACGGTGCTCCGCGCGCCGAAGAATCTGCCAGACGCGGTCATCCAGGTGCCGCAACGGGACGCCGACGGCAACCCGATCGGCGGGGTGCGCCTGCCGGACGTCGAGGTGCCGCTGGGCGTCAACGGGGCACAGAACGAGCCGCTCAGCAATTTCAGCTGTTCGCTGACCGGCGCGTATCTCCCGTTTGCGCGGACGAAGGAGTCGACCGACGGCCGGCATCCCTCGCTGGCGGAGCGGTACAAGGACCAGAGCGACTACGTCGACCGCGTTCGCGTCGCGGTGCGTGCGGTGCAGGCCCAGGGCTTCTTGTTGCCGGAGGATGCGGCTGTCATCATCAATTCGGCCGTCGCAGCCCCGATCTTCGACCAGAAAGCGACGGCCGTTCCGCCCCGCTGAGAGAAGCGGCACCTGCGGTGGAACGACATGAAATCCGAACGGATGTCGAACGAGGGTCGATGGCCGGCCGTGGCGACAAACTCTTGAATCTGGAGTCGGCGCAAAGCGCGCCGACCGATCCCGTCGCCGCTGATGCTGCGCAACCCGATCCGCTGACCGAGCCCGCGCCGACTCCGGCGTCCCACGCGCGCCTCGCGATCGTCGACAAGCTGCGCGGCTTGGTGATCGTCATCATGGTTCTCGATCACGTTCGAGACTTCTTCCATGTCGCAGCCAACCAGTTCTCGCCCACCGACCTCGCTAAGACGACCGTGGCCCTCTTCGCCACACGCTGGATCACCCATGTGTGCGCGCCGACCTTCGTGTTCCTGGCCGGCGTCGCCGTTCATCTGCAATGGTCGCGCGGCAAACGTGGCTGGCCCTTGTCGCGCTTCCTGCTGACCCGCGGCCTTTGGCTGATCGCGTTGGAGGTGACGCTGGTGACGATCGCCTTCACCTTCGCCTGGCACGGCGCGCTGTTGCAGGTCATCTGGGCGATCGGTTTCTCGATGATCCTTCTCGCCGCGCTCGTCTGGGCGCCCCCGCGACTGCTCTTGGTGATCGGCCTCGTCATCGTCGCCGGTCACGGCCTGCTTGGCGGGATCGACGGTCAACGCTTTGGGGCCGTCGCGCCGCTATGGACGCTGATGGTGGAGCCAGGCGTGGTCCAATTGCCGTTCGCGCATTTCAAGGTGGCCTACGTCGCCTACCCCGCCTTGCCTTGGTTCGGAGTCATGGCGATCGGCTTCGGCACCGGTGGCGTGTTCGCGCGGCCGCCCAAACAGCGCAACCGCATCCTCCTAGCCGGCGGTCTCGCCATGATCGCCGTTTTTGCGCTGTTGCGCGGTTTCGGCCTCTACGGCGATCCATCGTCGTGGACGACGCAGGCAGACGCCACGCGCACGATCCTGTCGTTCTTCAACATCACGAAGTACCCGCCCTCGCTCGACTACACGCTCGTGACACTCGGCATCACGCTGACGCTGGCGCCCCTCGTCGAGCGGTGGGACGGTCCTGTAGGGCGGGCGTTGCAGATCTTCGGCCGGACCCCGCTCTTCACCTACCTGCTCCACCTCTACGTCGCGCGTGGCTTGGCGATCCTGCTTGCTTTGGCCGAAGGATTGTCACCGGCGATCTTCACCGACGCGTTCTCGCGGCACAACCGGGCGTTGGAGGCCGGCTGGGGCGTGAGCCTACCGTGGGTGTACGTGGCGTGGTTCGTCGTTCTCCTCGTGTTGTGGCCGATGTCGACATGGTACGCCAGCGTGAAGGCGCGGCGGCGCTCGTGGTGGCTCAGCTATCTCTGAGGCCGCCGCCGAGACACCACTTCAGTCCACACGAGCAACAGCCGATTGCCGGCCTGCCCGGCCTGTCCGAGAGCCTGGCTACTCGGCCGCCTGCCTCTCAGGAAGAGCCGCCGGAGCATCGCCTTTGCCAACCAACGGGATGCCTTCAATCGGGCATTCGTCGGTCCCGACTCCCTGACGCGTGATCGCTTGCACTTTCTTGCGAGTGGCTTCCGGATCGGCAATCCAGTCGCGGTAGAACTCGTAGGGGCATTCGGACATGCCGTGCTTCTCCTCCTTCGAGTTGATCATGCCGGTGTAGCCGCGATGCAGAAGCTTGAAGAGATGATTCTCCGATTGCTGGTGCCGGCGCGCGTCGCGGATCAGGAACTTGGACAGGGAGGCGTACTGGACACCCATTTCCTCCTCGCCGCATTCCCCCAAGGTTCGTCCGTCGAAGCCGATCAAGGCGGAGTGACCGAAATACGTGTAAACGCCATCGTGTCCCGCCGCATTGGCGACGGCCACGTAGACGTTATTGGCGAACGCCATCGCCTTGGACATGACCACCTGCTGCTCCTTTGCGGGATACATGTAGCCCTGGCATCGGACGATCAGTTCCGCGCCACGCATGGCGCAATCGCGCCAGATCTCGGGATAGTTGCCGTCATCGCAGATGATCAGGCTGACCTTCAGCCCCTTGGGCCCATCCGAAACGTAGGTCTTGTCGCCGGGGTACCACCCCTCGATGGGCGTCCAGGGCATGATCTTGCGGTACTTCTGAACGATCTCGCCCTTGTCGTTCATGAGGATGAGCGTGTTGTACGGCGCCTTGTGCGGGTGTTCTTCGTGGCGTTCGCCCGTCAGTGAGAAAACTCCCCAGACCTTCGCTTTCCGGCAGGCCGCGGCGAAAATCTCGGTCTCCTCACCGGGAGCGGTCGAAGCCGTCTCGAACATCTCTTTCGCATCGTACATGATGCCGTGAGTCGAGTACTCGGGGAAGATCACGAGGTCCATGCCGGGCAGACCAGCCTTCATGCCGATGATCATGTCGCCGATCTTCCGCGCGTTGGCGAGCACCTCTGCCTTGGTGTGCAGCCGCGGCATCTTGTAGTTGACCACTGCGACGCCGACGCCATCGTTGCTGGACGAAATATCACCGTGCATCATCGCGAGCTCCTATCCCTGTGGCTGTGTCTCTATAGTCGTGGTCGGACGCGTCCGTTTCAGTGTCCTTGACGCCGAGTATATGAGCAATCGGCGGTCTTGGTCGCGGGTCACACCTTAGACCGGACCGCGGTGGTTCGGCGATCGGTGTCGTCGATGCGCCACTCGCGCGCAGGATCGAGGGCGATCACACCGGCTTGCTGCCGATCTTCCGTCGCCAAGCCGAACTCGGATCAGCCGCGCTCGGACACGGACAGGATCGACACCTGCAAGATTGCCGCCACGGCGACAGCTGCTAGCCGCGTTCCACGCCGCAGAACCGGCGAATGACGTCGATGGCGTAATCGAGATGGTCGCTCGTCAGTCCGGGGAACAACCCGAGCCAGAAGGAGGAGCGCATGACGGCGTCGCTGGTGTCGAGGTCGCCGACGACGCGGTAGTTCTGGTTCTTCATGTAGGGCTGGCGGATCAGGTTGCCGGCGAAGACGAGGCGGGTCGCGATGCGGTTCTTGTCGAGGTGGCGGGTCAGCTCGTCGCGGGTAAATGGCCCCCCGGCGCGCACCGTCAGGGGATAGCCGAACCAGGACGGCTCGGAGCGCGGCGTCGCCTCGGGCAGGATGAAGAACTCCTCGAGGTCGCGCAGGCGCTCGGTCAGATAGGCGAAGTTCGCCCGGCGCACGGCGATGAACCCTTCGAGCCGATCCATCTGCGCCAACCCGACGGCGGCCTGCATGTCGGTGATCTTCAGGTTGTAGCCGATATTCGAGTACGTGTACTTGTGGTCGTAGCCCGCCGGCAGCTCGCCGAGCGTCCAGTCGAAGCGCTTGCCGCAGGTGTTGTCCTTGCCCGGCTCGCACCAGCAATCGCGACCCCAGTCACGGATGGATTCGAGCGCGCGCTTGATCAGGCTGTTGGTGCAAAACACCGCGCCGCCCTCGCCCATGGTGACGTGGTGGGCGGGGTAGAAGCTCAGCGTGCCGATGTCGCCGAACGTGCCAACCATCTTACCGTCGTAGGTGGCGCCGAGCGCGTCGCAGCTATCCTCGACGACGTAGAGGTCGTGGCGCTTGGCGACCTCCATCACGGTTGCGAGGTCGAAGGGGTTGCCGAGCGTGTGGGCGACCATGATCGCCCGCGTCTTTTCCGTGATGGCGG
>CAXTFG010000207.1:0-4092 GCA_964243415.1 uncultured Beijerinckiaceae bacterium
GCGCGACCGCCCACGACTTGAACACGCCGTCCAGCTCGAGCCGCAGATCGTAATGGAGCCGCGGCGCATCGTGGCGCTGGACGACGAAGCGCAACCGGTCCGACGGGCGGACGCCGACATCGTCGCGCGGCTCGGCCGTCTTCTGGAAATCGCGCTTGGCCTCGTAGACGTCCAGCGCCGATGCCTTGGCCATGGAGGAACTCCGGTCGAGGGCACCCTGCCGCTGATACGGGTCGCCCATAGCTGCAGAAAGAGAGCGTACGGCCTGGTGCGTCAACGTCATCGTCGACGCGCGATGCAAATCGACGACGATGATCCGTTTACCTTTTGGCCCGCTTTTCGTCGGATTCGTTGCATATTCAAGCTTGACTGTGTTTTAGAGATCAGCGGCTTTGGCTCGGGATCGATCGGTGACAGACTGGATGTTCGGGTTGTCCGCGGTAAGACGCCGCTTCGTCGCCCGCTTCGCGACGCGCCCGTCGCGCTTCCGACTTGCCGTGACGACGGGCTTCGCCGTCACCGCCATCGGTGTCATCTCCTTGACAGCCGGGGGCATCGGCAACGCCGACGACTTCTTCGGCGCGTTCGGCAATATTTTCGGGACGCAACCTGCCTACCAGCAGCCAAGCTCCGCAGGGCAGATCTCGCGCGCTCCTCGTCCCCGCACTGCGCGCCGGCGTGCGAACGAGGTCAAATCGCAGCTGAAACTCGCTTCCTCACGTCACGGTAATCCGGTGCGTCTCGGGCGCTTGTCGATGTGCGTGCGGACCTGCGACGGGTTCGCCTTCCCGGTCGGCACCTATCATGGCGATGCGGACCGCGCGGCCCATGAGGCAACGTGTCAGAGCCAATGTCCCGGTGCACGCACCGCTCTCTACGTCCTGCCGAACGGTGCCGATGCGATCGGCGAGGCCGTCGACATCAAATCGGGGCGCACGTACTCGCAGATGCCGGGCGCTTTCCACTACACGACCTTTGTTGCGGACGCGTGCACCTGCCATCCGCGCGAAGGGAACCGGATCTCATCCCTGCTGCATGACTTCACTCTGCGCAGGGGCGATGCCGTGATGACGAAGACTGGGTTCAAGGTCTTCCACGGCGGGTCGCATTATCCGTACAAACAGACGGATTTCGTCGCGCTATCGAAGAGCCAGGATGTGCACGAGCGGCAGCGCTCGACCTTCCATGCCATCGAGCGCGCCAATGCTACCGTCCAGCCGAGCGTCCTTGTGGGCAGCAAAGTGCCGCCCGCGACGGGCCCGGCGCAGCAAGGCGCGTTCGGCAAACAGGCCAGCCTGGCACCTTAGCTCGGTCATCGGACCGTCGCTCGACACCTTTATAAGTTCAGCTTCAGAGCGGTCCGCTGCCTGATCGAATGGGAGGCGGCACCAAAGACGGGCAATGCAGCTTGCCGCCTGTCCGCATCAATGCTCGGACGTCCGAGATGGCCTCGGCGGGTCCGTTCGCGCACGGTGGGTTCGCGGCACCCGCGCCTCCTCTGATCAGCGAACCATTCTGGTCCATCAACCCGAGGAAATGCCATGACATCGAACGACACGGGACACTGGCACATTCAGCCGCGCGAGCAGCGCCATGCGGCCGGGAAGGCGTTGCGATCGGTCGTGTCGCGGGAGAGCCACGCGGATTTCGTCGTCGATCCGCATCGCGATCCACTTCCCATTCTCGCGGTGAACGACGACCTGCGCGTGCCGAGTCTCGTGTCAGAGCGCTACAAGCGAATGGCCGTCTCCCCTTTCACCTTTTATCGCGGTGCGGCGGGGTTGATGGCGCATGATCTCGCAACGCTTCCGAGGATCGGACTTCCCGTGCAGGCCTGTGGCGACTGTCACCTCCTGAACTTCGGCGCCTTCTCATCTCCGGAAGGCAACATCCTTTTCGACATCAACGACTTCGACGAGACGTTTCCCGGTATCGACTTCATGGTGGACCTGAAACGTCTCGTCGCGAGCGTCACCGTCGCGGCACAGGACGCCGGGCTCCCGGACAAGAAGGCTCAGGCGCTCGCGGCGGCAACGGTCAAGGCCTACCGCGATTTCATGAGTTTTCTTGCCGACCAATCGCCTCTCGCCGTCTGGCAGACCCGCATGGACCTGCAAGATCAGATCAAAGGCTTCGGCGACGCCGACCTCGAGACCAAGATCCTCGACCAGCTCGTGAAATCCGAGAAGAAGGGCAAGACCTCGAGCGAACAACCGCATCTGGAAGACGACGACGACGGCGCACTCCATTTCGTCGATCGGCCGCCCTTCATCTACCATACCGATGCGAGCGGCCACTCGGTGGGGACGGTTCTGTCTCCCCAAGCCATCTCCGACTATACGGCGACGCTGCAGCTCGAACGCGCGATGCTGCTCGATCGCTATCAGCTGGCGGACGCGGCATTCAAGGTGGTCGGCGTCGGCAGCGTCGGTACATTCTGTGCCGTCGCACTGATGGCGACCGCGGATGGCGAGCAGATCATTCTTCAGCTCAAGCAGGCGCTCGACTCGACGGTCGCCCCGTTGGCATCAAGCGCCGCGCCGGTCCCGCACCAGGGTCGGCGCGTCGTCGAAGGCCAGCGCGCGTTGCAAGCGGCGAGCGACATATTCCTGGGCTGGACGCAGGACGGCAGCGGGCGCCAGTTCTATATCCGACAATTGAAGAACCGACGTCTCGGGTCGGTCGCCGAATTGATTCAAAGCAAGGCGCTGCCGGCCTACGCGACCCTTTGCGGCCGGACGCTTGCCCGCGCTCATGCACGGACCGGAGACCCGGCCGCCATCACCGGCTACGTCGGAAAGTCCGAGGAGCTCGACGAGGCGCTCGCGAGCTTCGCGATGAGCTACGCCAGCCAGACCGTGCTCGATCACGCCAAGCTGACAGCCTCGGCCTTGGTGCCGAGGCAACCCACGGCTGCCGCGGCCTGAGGCGGCAGCCGTCAGCTCTTGCCGCCCATGTTCTTCAGCAAGGCCGTCACACTCGGCAGGATGTGCGCCACAATCGTGTCGACGCCGCGCGCGTTGGGATGCAACCCGTCGGACAGGTGCTGGGCGGGATCGCCAATGATGCCGTCGAGGAAGAACGGGTAGAGCGGCACGCCGTACTTCTTGGCCAGATCGGGGTAAATCGAGTCAAATCGTGCGGCGTATTCTCTCCCGAGGCTCGGAGCCGCCCGCATGCCGGCCACCAGCACAGGGATGCGCTTGGCCTTCAGCTTGTCGATGATCTGCGCGAGGTTGCCTTCCGGGATTTTCGGATCGAGACCGCGCAGCATGTCGTTGGCCCCGAGTTCCAGGATCACCGCGTCGGCACCGTCGCCAAGCGTCCAGTCGAGCCGGGCGAGACCACCGGTCGTCGTATCTCCGGAGACGCCGCCGTTGATCACCGTGACGTCCTGGCCCTGCCCGCGCAGCGCAGCCTGCAGTCTCGGCGCGAAACCGGCATCGTCGGGCAGCATGTAGCCCGCCATGAGACTATCGCCGAAGGCGACGATGCGCAGGGGATGGCCGGGCGTCGCCGCGGCGGACGCAGCGCCGCAGCCCGCGGCGATGGCGAGGAGGCATGATAGGAGGTGGCGTTTCACGTCCCCATATGCAGGGACGAAGCGGCGACAGGGATGATCGAACCACGGCATGGCAGCACCAGCAATCGAATTGACGGACGTTGATCTCAGTCTCGGGCGCGGGGCCGCCCGTGTCCACATCCTCAAGGACATCGCCTTACGGATCGAGTCCGGCGAGACGGTCGGCCTCACAGGGCCGTCGGGGTCGGGCAAGTCCACGCTCCTGATGATCATGGCGGGGCTCGAACGCGCCGACCGCGGCACGGTTCGGGTCGAAGGCACGGACATCGGCGTGCTCGGGGAAGATGCCCTCGCCCGGTTCCGCGGCCAGCGCGTCGGCATCGTCTTTCAATCCTTCCACCTTATTCCGACGATGACCGCGCTCGAGAACGTCGCGGTTCCCCTCGAACTGGCCGGCCGCCGCGATGCTTTTCCGCACGCCAGGGAACAGCTCGCGGCCGTCGGCCTCGGCGACCGCACGGCGCACTACCCCGCGCAGCTGTCGGGCGGCGAACAGCAGCGCGTCGCCC
>CAXTFG010000208.1:0-3860 GCA_964243415.1 uncultured Beijerinckiaceae bacterium
AACACGCGATCGGGCAGCGTCCCGGAATGCGCTACATCGGAGCCTACGCGAGCCCCGCCGATCTCGACGCGATCTACGGACCCGTCCATTTCAGCTGGTGCGTCGATTACATTGATGCCGGCAGCAATTCCGATTGGCTCATCCCCAACCGGATCTACGAAGGCGGTCTTCTCGGAACTGTCGCTCTCGCCCGACGCGGGACGGCGACCGGGCGTCTGGTCGAGGGAAGAGGGTACGGTGTCGCTTTCGACGAGCCGCTCGAAGCGGCGGTCGCGGCTTTCCTGCGAGGTCTCGACACCCGCGCTTATGATCAGGCTCGGTCCCGGCTCTTGCAGGCGCCTCGGGACGCCTTCGTGGACCATCACGATAGCAGTGATGACTTGATCGCTTTGCTGAAGAGGTTGCGCCAGACCGGCCGGGCAGGAGCGCTCCATGGCGCGGTCGAAGCCTCACCGGCCCGCGAAGAGTTGATCACTTGAGCAACACCGAAACGAGCGGCCACGCGAGCCGCGCCTATCAGGGTGTTTTCTGGTCGGCCGTGAATGCGCTCTACATCAACGCCGCCGGCTTCGCGGTTTTCGTGATCTTGTCCCGCCTCCTGGCGCCGGAAGACTTCGGGCTGTCTGCCGTCTCGGGAGCCGCGGTGGCGTTTTTCGCCATGGCGCTCCCGACGGGCTTCGGTGAAGCGCTGGTGCAGCGAAAAACCTTGAATGACGCCCATCGGGATAGTGCGTTCTGGTTGAGCCTTGCATTCGGCAGCCTGTGCACCGGCGCGGCGATCCTGTGCGGACACGTCGTGGCCACGGTCTATGGCAAGCCGGCTCTCGATACCGTGATGCCGGTCCTGGCGAGCCGCATCCTGTTCGACGCGCTCGGCATCGTGCCGAACTCCCTCATCGCCCGCACCATGAATTTTCGTATCCTGGTGATGCGAACCGCCGTAACCACATTGGCGGCGGGCGTGCTGGCGGTCGCCCTCGCCCTAGAGGGACGGGGCGTCTGGGCCCTCATCGTATCGCAAGTCTCGACCGCCGCCCTTTCGACCGGCGTCGTCTTTCTGGCATCCGGGTACCGGCCACGATCCCTTGGTTCGTTCGAGGCCCTCCGGGACCTCAGCCACTACGGCCTCTTCGCCACCGGCACACGTGGCGTGCAGTTTCTCAGCGGGCAGGCCGACCAACTCCTCATCGGACTCTTTCTCGGAACCGAGGCCGTGGGACTCTACGCCTTTGCCAAGCGGGTGTTCACGATCGCGATCGATCTGACAAGCGGCGTTCTCACCGCAGTGGCGCATCCCGCCTTCTCAAATGCGCAGGGCGACACCGCCCTGGTTCGCCGCGGTTTCATACGAGCGACCTCATTCGTGAGCCTTGTCGCGTTCCCGCTTTTCACCGGTCTCGCTGCAACCGCGCCGACACTGGTTCCCGCGCTCTTCGGGGCGAAATGGCAGGGCGCGGCCATCCCTCTATCGCTGCTCTGCGTGCTCGGCATCATCACCTGCATCGGGACGATTCAAGCGGCCTTGATCACGAGCTTCGGCAAGGCCTCCTGGTGGTTCGGCTACCAGTTGCTGGCGGGTGTCACCAATCTTGCGGTCTATGTGGTGGCAGCGCCCTACGGGCTCCGGACCATGATCGGAGCTTTCATCATCAAAACTTACCTATTTTGGCCGATCCCGGTCGCCATGGCGATGCGGCTGTTGCGGATAGGGTTGACGGACTACATGCGGCCGTTGCTCCCGCCGCTCGCCGCATCCGCCGCACTGTACGGGGCCGTAATCTATGTCGATGCGCAGTGCTGGGAGGCTGCGTCCCTAGTGCGGCTCTCCGCCGAGATCCCGGCCGGCGCTGCCGCCTATGTCGGCGCATTGGCGCTGCTTGCACCGAGCAGCCTGCGCTCTTTCGTACAGTCAATGTCCCGTGTCAGGCACGTGCACCATGCCTGAGTCGATCACCGCCCAGCAAAGCCCCCCGATGTCAACCCAACCTGAGGAGGCCATCATGCGCATCGCCATCGTCATTCCGTTTTTTCAAAGAAATACCGGCATTCTGGCCCGGGCTCTACGATCCATCAAAGATCAGCGCTTTAAACAAAAGGTCGAGGTCGAGGTGCTTGTGGTGGACGACAGCTCGCCACTCAACCCAGGTGGCGAGTGCGCCGCCGCAGGGTTCGACGGCCATTTGAAACTCCGCATCATCGACCGCCTCAACGGCGGACCCGGCGCTGCCCGCAACACGGGCCTCGACGCAATTGACCCATCGACCGAATTCGTGGCCTTCCTGGATTCGGACGATATCTGGCAACCCGACCATTTGCAGCACGCCATCGATGCGTTGGGGCAGGACTGCGACTTCTACTTCTGCGATCACCATTCGTCTGGCAGCGCGAACTCCTATTTTGCCAAGTTGCGTGAAGAACAGGTCCGCTACAAGCTTGCAGATGCTCTCGTTCCCGCATTACCAGACGATGACAATGATGCTCAACTGATTTATCTCAATAAAAGATCAGCGTCTCTTGCCATCGTTCGCCGATATCTTGCACATACGTCTACCATCGTCTTTCGAAGAGAGCCGATGGCCGACCTTAGATTTTTTGAAAATCTCAGATTTTCAGGAGAAGACTATCTATTCTCCCTCGAACTCGCGCATGCCGGCCGAAAAACCTGTTGCTCGCACAAGATCAACGTCTTTCGTGGCAATGGCATCGATCTCTACACGGGATCTTGTGCTTGGAGCCATCCTCATAGACCAAGATTGGTCCTCGATGATCTGAAAGGCTTTATTCGCGCAAAAACCTTGTTTGTTGACGACGATGTCGTGAGACGTATAGTTGATCAGCGTATAAAGACCTATCGGACTGAATTCATATGGCTTACGCTGCGGGGTCTTTTTGTTGCGCGACGTCTCGATTTTGGTATCGTAACGTCGGCCTATCGGGCGGACAGAAATTTGTTCCTTCTTGCTCCGGCGTTAATACTTAAAGCGACGGGCGCTAAGTTGATGGGTCGTCCTTATGCTGCGGTTTTTTGAAAGGCGATTTCGATGAAGATGTTCTACTTTCGCCATCCGAAAGCTCCGAACTTTGGCGACGAACTCAATCCTTGGCTCTGGCCGAAACTGTTAGGTAACGTTTTCGACGAAGACGAAAGCGCCGTCTTCATTGGCATCGGATCGGTCTTGTGGAACGATTATCCTCTGCAAGCCCGCAAATTTGTCATGGGCGCCGGTTACGGCGCCTATACTCCTCCGCCGATGATCGACGAAACGTGGAAATTCAGTTTCGTCCGTGGCCCGCAGACAGCCGAAGCCTTGGGGTTGCACCCCGGGACGGCAATCACGGACGGTGCGATCCTCCTCCGCGCGGTGTACGATTGTAGGCCGAAGCCCAAGCGGTTTCGAGCGTCTTACATCCCACATTGGGAGAGTTTCTACACCGGTGACTGGGAGCGCGTTTGCCGGTGGGCGGGGGTCAACCTCATCGATCCGCGCAACCCGGTCGAGCAGGTGCTCGAAGAGATCGCAGCCTCGGAGGTCGTGGTCGCAGAAGCGATGCACGGCGCCATCGTTGCCGATAACCTCAGGGTTCCCTGGATACCGGTCCTCCCGCTCGCCACCATACATCGGTTCAAATGGACCGACTGGACCCGGTCGCTCGGACTCGAATACCTACCGTATCACGTGGCTCCGAGTTCCTGGAGCGAACTGGAACCAGCACTGTCGCGGCTACGCCAGCGTTGGGTCAGTTCTCGAAGCGTCGTCCGCACCGAGCGCGTTTCCGGTTTGAAGCCCGGACGATTGGTCGACTCGAGTCTGAGCATGGCCGCAGCAGCACGCCTCAGATGGCTTTCGACTCGCGAACCG
>CAXTFG010000209.1:0-3848 GCA_964243415.1 uncultured Beijerinckiaceae bacterium
TGATGAACTCGCGCAACCTGAAGCTGCCGTTCTGGCTGTTCAATTTCGAGGAGTTTGTCGACATCCTCTACGGCGGGCGTGCCGCCATCGACGACGAACTCGAGATCCTCTCCGAGCTGATCCCGATCGCAAAGAGCAACTACCTCCAGTATAAGACCGTCGATCGCATGACGATCAAGCGGGTCGATCCCAAAAGCACAGGCTACACCGTCGACACGCCGGTGCCCTACATTCTCCAGGACCTCGTCTCGCTGCTCGACGAGCGCATGGGCAAGCTCGAGAACCGCGCCTCGCGCATGAATTATCACCGGCTCATGAGCCGGATCGAGACGATCCGGAACAACCCGCGCTACGACTTCATGTTCGAGAACGCCAACGTCGGCGGCGACACGATGGCGGAGCTGCTCAGCCAGCTGTTTCGCCTCGAGGCCTCCGACAAGCCGATCACCATCATGCAGCTCGCCGGTCTGCCCGTCGAAGTGGTCGATGCCGTGGTCTGCGTGCTGTGCCGCATGGCCTTCGACTTCGGCCTTTGGAGCGACGGCGCCGTGCCGCTGCTGTTCGTCTGCGAGGAAGCGCATCGCTACGCCGCCGTCGACCAGGCGATCGGGTTCGGGCCGACCCGGCGGGCTCTGTCGCGCATCGCCAAGGAAGGGCGCAAGTATGGCGTCTACCTCGGTCTCGTCTCGCAGCGTCCCTCCGAGCTCGATCCCAACATCATCTCGCAATGCTCGACGCTGTTTGCCATGCGCATGGCGAACGACCGGGACCAGGCCTTGCTGCGCTCGGCCGTGAGCGACGCGACGGCCGACTTGCTTGCCTTCGTGCCTTCGCTCGGCACGCGCGAGGTGATCGCGTTCGGCGAGGGTGTCTCGTTTCCGGCCAGGATGCAGTTCAAGACCCTGCCCGAAGCCAGCCTCCTGCGCAGCGAGGCGATCGGCGATAGCTCGGCGGCGCCGGACCTCACCAACGGTCAGTTCGTCCAGGAGGTCGTCGACCGGTGGCGCCACGCGGTGACAGGCCGCAAGCTGCGCGCCGAGGAGCCCACGGTCGCTGCACCCGAACAGGCCGACCCCATCAGCGCGAGCAGCCGCCTCGACCAGGCACGTTATCAACTTCTCAGGCGCTGAGCGTGGCCGACTCGAACCGGCCGGACCTTTCCGGCGCGGCGCTCGTCGCGCGCATCGCCGAGGATCTGCCTCTCGGACTTGCGATCCGCCGTCGCGAGGACGGCTGCAGCCTTTTCGCGAACCGGGTCGCGCGCCTAAAGCAGAGCGGCGCACCGACGGGCTGCGTCGTGGAAGCCGAGACGGGCGACTTCGAACACCGGACGCACCTCGCCGTCGTCGACGGGCAGGATTACGATGTCACCGTCTCGGTCGACGCGGCGCACCACAGGCGCATCGAGGCCGAACTCACCCGGCGCGCCTTCTACGACGATCTCACCGGTCTGCCCAAGCGCGACCTGTTCGAGCAGACGCTGAACGCGATGATCGCGGAGAACTGTCCGCCGTTCGCGCTGTCGTTCATCGACGTCGACAACTTTAAGTACGTCAACGACTACCACGGCCATGCCGTCGGCGATCAGTTGCTCAAGAAGATCGTGCGACGCATCTGCGACACGATGCGGCCGACCGATCTGCTGGCCCGCGTCGGCGGTGACGAGTTCGTCCTTCTGACAACCCCGATCTCCTCGCTCGAGCGGCCTGGGCCGGAAATCGAACACCTGTCGGAGCGCTTCCGCGAACCCTTCTTCATCGATGGGTACGAAATCTTCTCGTCGGCCTCGATCGGCGTCAGCCTTTTTCCGTTGCATGGACGCCAGTACGACGTGCTTCGGGCCAACGCCGACAGCGCGATGTATCGCGTCAAGGGAACGACGAAGGGCGGCGTGTGCCTGTTCGACGCAAGGCTCGGCCATGCCGCGGCCGAGCGCATGGAAGTCGAGCAGAGATTGCGTCTTGCCATCCGCGACAAGCGGATCTGTTGCGCCTTCCAGCCCAAGGTCGACTTTCGCACGGATACCATCGTCGGCATGGAAGTGCTGCTGCGCTGGCAGGACGTCAACGGCGAGATCAGGGCGCCTGGTGAGATCCTCAAGCTCGCCCTCGAACTCGGTTTGATGGACGACATTGCGCTCATGGTGCTCGAACGCGTCACCGAGCAGATCGACGACATCAATGAGACCTTCGGGCCGAACGCCAGCATCAGCCTCAACGTCGCGGCGCGCCAAGCCGGCGATTTCGCGTTCATGACGTCTTTCACCCAGGCGCTCGTCGCCACGGGCTATCCCGATCGGTTCATTCTCGAACTAACCGAAGAGGCCTTCCTCTCGACGGGCGATTTTCAAGCCAAAATCCTGCCGATGATCCGCGGTATCGGCGCGCGCGTCTCGATCGACGATTTCGGAGTCGGCTACTCGTCCCTGTCGGCTTTGGCCGAGATCACGGCGGACGAACTCAAGGTCGACAGATCCTTCATCACCGACATCCATAAGAAGCCGCGCAATCAGAGCATCCTCAAGATGATCGAGCTGCTCGGCACCGCGCTCGGCATGCGTATCGTGGTCGAAGGTGTCGAAACCCACGAGGAGCTCGCCTACCTCATGGGCGCGACGCGGATCGCCTGCGCGCAGGGCTTCTATTTTTCGAAGCCGATCCTCATGCGCAATGCCGTCTCCGGCTGCGGCGATCCCGGCCAGCCATCGCGCGAAGGAAGAGGGCGCTACGCGAGCGCGCGGGGCCGCCGATAGAGCACATCCGCGTATCCTCCTCCGCTGGGAGGGGGTAAGGGACCGCCAACGCCGGAGGTCGACAGCGCTCGCGATGTATGGTGAGAGAGCGCCTATGCGCCAAGCCGAAACGACCCTCGCCTTCGAGATCCCGCAGCCCACTGTCCCGGTCGACGGCGGCGGGCGTCTTCCCGTCCGCCGGATTTATTGCATCGGCCGCAACTACGCCGACCACGCGAAGGAAATGGGCTCGGATCCTAAGACCGAGCCGCCCTTCTTCTTCCAGAAACCCTCGGACGCCGTGCAGATTGTCCCGCCCGGGACCGTAGGGGAGCACGCCTACCCACCGCTGACGCAGAACTACCATTTCGAACTCGAGCTGGTGGTCTTTCTCAAAAGCGGCGGCCGCGACATTCCGGCGAGCGCCGCGTTGGACCACGTCTTCGGCTACGCCGTCGGGCTCGACATGACACGCCGCGATGCCCAACAAACTATGAAGGACGGCCGCAAGCCTTGGGAGATCGGCAAGGGCTTCGATGATTCCGCCCCCGTCGGCCCGGTCTATCCCGTCGCGCAAATCGGCCATCCCGCGACGGGCGCCATCGTGCTCAGCGTGAACGGTGCCGTCCGACAAAAAGGCGATCTCGCTGACATGATCTGGAGCGTTTCCGAGCAGATCGCGATCCTGTCGCGCGGGAGCGAGATCAAGGCCGGCGACGTCATCATGACGGGGACGCCGGCCGGGGTCGGCGCGGTGGTCCGCGGCGACCATCTCGTCGGCCACATCGACGGCCTGCCCGATCTCGAGCTGCGGATCGTCTAAGGGCGCTGGACTCGTCCGCTGCCGTGCCGTCATTGCGAGCCAAAGGCAAAGCAAGCCAGGGGCGTTGCTTCAGCTACTCACCGTGTCTCGCGATCCCTGGGCTGCTTCGGTGCGCTCGCAGTGACGTCCCGACCTAAGCCGAGATGACCATCCGAAGCGGGTGGCTCCTCAGATCTGCTGCAGGGCGGCCTTCACCTTGTCCGGCTTGAACGGGACCGAGCGCAGCCGGACGCCGAGCGCGTCGGCGATGGCGTTGCAGAGCGCCGCCGGGACGATGGCGGCGGACGGCTCGCC
>CAXTFG010000210.1:0-3733 GCA_964243415.1 uncultured Beijerinckiaceae bacterium
CTGCATGGGAGCGTTCATCTGGGGGCGTTCACGGGAAAAGGGTCTCCAGGCGGGGCCTGCTTACCAGGGGCGGCGGGGCGATGCGACCCGTTTTGGCCGCCAGGGTGAAGAGGGCTTTTACGCGCCCTGCACGCGGTTTGCCGGGCCGAGGAACCGGTAATATAACCTATGCGCGGATAAGCGTCCATCCGGGCGCCGTCGGGGGCTCGGGTGCGTCAAAGTCGGCGAGCGCCGATCCCAGGGCGGGCCAAAGTCGGCGAGCGCCGATCCCGGAGCGAGCCGTGCCGGCGAGCGCCGACATGGGGCGCGCGATGTCGGCGAACGCGAGCATGGGCGAGGCGCCTTTGTTCGATTGCGCAGTTGGGGCGACGCGGGGGGCCGGATGGACGCGTCCAGAATTGCGTCGCATGTCGCCCATCTGAGAAAAGCCACTCTGCGCTTCGAGCGCCGAGAGAATTGACAGGACCTTGTCTTAACGGTAGGGATTTGTTTTGTGGAGGAGCGCTACCTGCCACTGGAGTTGGAACCGTTAATTGTCCTATTCAATAGCGTGTTTCGCCTGAACGGAGCGTTGATTGCCGCGTGTGATCGCCTTGTCGGCGATCTGGGACTGACGAGCGCCCGATGGAGGTTATTGGTGCGCGACGTCGCCGGTGCCCCTGCCGATCGCTTCGATTGCACGCAACCTGGGTTTGACCCGACAGGCCGTGCGTGCGGTGGCGAACGACTTGGCGGCGGCGGGCTTGGTGAACTTTGCCCCCAATCCTCATCATCGCACGGCGCGTCTGGTCGTACGGACACCGGAGGGAGAGATCGCCCACAAAGCCGCGGCAGAAGCCCTGGCCGCGCTACTCGCGCGCGGGATCGGCAAGGAGCGCATCGAGGATGCCTCCCGCGTCATCCAATCCGTCTTGAAGCGACTGGACGATAGCGCACTCGAAGGTAGGGACACACACGAATGATCGTCGGTCAGCTCGCGCTTGTCACCGCCGCGTCTTTCGCGAGCGCGTCCGTCTACATCAATGCGGTCGAACAGCCGGCGAGGCTCGAGATCGAGCCCGGTGCCCTGCTCGCCGAATGGAAAGTGAGCTACAGGCGCGGGACCATCATGCAGGTGTCGCTCGCTGTCACGGCCGCTCTTTTAGGTTTGGCAACATACATAATAATGCACGATTGGCGTTGGCTCTTCGGTGCGCTGACCTTCCTGCTCCTTCTGCCTTACACCTTCATGGTCGTGATGCCCATCAATCGGCGGCTGACGTCGATCTCGGCCGACGCTGGACATGGCTCGGTGCGCGGAGACGTTCGTCGCTGGGGATTTGCCCACAGCGGACGGACCGTACTCGGGACGACCGCCGTGTTGATCTACCTCTGGGCGAGCTCATGAGCTTTCGATGTCGCGCCGAGTAGGGGGGCGGTAACGAGAAGATGCGCGACCGGCAGTCTCGTGGTCGTGGATGCTGGTGACAGATTGAACGGGGCGGTCGCGCGAGCGAATTCTGTTCGCCGAGTGGCCTGAAGTCGAATGCGGAATTACGGGGGAATTTTGCATGGATACCATGGCCGTTCCGGAGATTCAGAAGCTTCTCGACATGCAGCGTGCTGCGTATTTGCGTGATGGTGCGCCAAGCTACGAGAAGCGACGAGGCCACCTTGCGAGTCTCAAGCAAGCGCTTCTCGCCAAGCGCAAGGATTTCGAGGCCGCAATCGATGGAGACTTCGGGCATCGTCCACATCGCGAGACCGCCATCATGGAGCTCGTCGCGACCGTTCAAGGCATCAACTACCTATCGAGAAACCTGCGCCGATGGATGCGGCCGGCACGCCGCCCCCTGGCGATCCATTTCAGGCCGGCACGTGGAATGGTGCTGTATCAACCACTCGGCGTCATCGGCATCATGTCGCCCTGGAATTTTCCCGTCGGACTTGCTCTCATGCCCTTGGCGACCGCGCTTGCCGCCGGCAATCGCGTCATGATCAAACCTTCCGAGCTGACACCGCGCACGTCGCAGGTCATGGCCGAAATGCTCGGCGATGCCTTCACAGAGGAAGAGGTGGCCGTCGTGCAGGGTGGTCCGGAGGTCGGGGCAGCGTTCTCCGGCCTGCGCTTCGATCACTTGTTCTTCACCGGCAGCACCGTCGTCGGTCGCAAGGTGCACCAGGCTGCGAGCCAGGCGCTGGTGCCGGTGACCCTCGAACTCGGTGGCAAGTCTCCGGTCCTCGTCGACCGCGGCTTCCCGATGACGCGTGCCGCGAAGTCGATCGCATTCGGCAAGCTGACCAACGCGGGTCAGATCTGCGTATCGCCCGACTATGCGATGGTCGCGAAGGACGATGTCCCGGCGTTCGTTGCGGCGTTCAAGGCGGCGGTTACGACAGCCTATCCCGATGGTGTCGCCGACGCGAGCTTCTCCTCCATCATCAGCGACAGCCAGCACCAGCGGCTGCGGGACCTTGTCGTCGACGCGCGTGAGAAGGGTGCGGAGATCATCGAGATCAATCCGCGCGGAACGACGCGATCGCGTGGTCTCCCGCCCACCGTCATCCTCGGCGCGACGGCGCAGATGCGCATCCTCCAGGAGGAGATCTTCGGTCCGATCCTGCCGGTGCTGACGTACGAGACGTTCGAAGAGACCATCGCCTACGTGAATGCGCGAGCGCGCCCGCTCGCCCTCTACCTCTTCAGTGACAGCAAGACCGTCGTCAAACGGGTCCTCGAGCGCACCACCAGCGGCAACGTCACCGTCAACGACACACGTTGATGCACTACGCAGCGGAGGACTTGCCGTTCGGCGGCATCGGTCAGAGCGGCATGGGCGCCTATCACGGCGAGGAGGGGTTTCGCACCTTCTCCCACGCCAAGGGCGTGCTCATGCAGGCACGGTTCAATGCGACAGGCCCGCTTCGCGCGCCTTTCGGCCGACTGACCGATGCGGTCGTCGCCTACCTGCTGCGCTGAAGGAAAGGGCGATGCTCGATCTTGCTCTTGCCATCGGCCATCACTTGCTGATCTTCCTTCTCTTCGGTGTTCTGGTCGCCGAACTCGTCTTGGTGAGGACGCGCGTCGATTTGCCGACCGTGGCCCGCATCGACCTCTGGTACGGCATCGTCGCGGCGGCGATCCTGGCCGTCGGCTTCACCAGGGCGATTTTCGCGGCCAAAGGTTGGGACTACTACGAGCACAATATCTACTTCTGGGCCAAGATCACGACCTTCGTGGTCATCGGCTTCCTATCGATCCCACCGACGATGTCCTACCTTCGCCGGAAACGGGCGGATGCCGGCCCGAGCGCCAGCGAAATCGCCTTCGTGCGCAGGTTCCTTTGAGCGGAGGTCGTCCTGTTCGCATTGCTCCCGATCTTCGCCGCGGCGATGGCACGGGGCCACGGCGAATACGGCCTCTGATGCGGCTGACCTCGTCGGAACGCGCCCCTATTTCCGCGACACGCCCACCGGGATCGTCTCGAGCCGGGCCATCTCCGGATGGCGGAACAGGTCGGGGTCCGCGACGAAAGCCGCGAACAGGTCGGTCGCGTCCTCGCCCCAGAAGGCCTGGCCGTCCATGACGAAGGTCGGCACGCCGAACACGCCCGCCGCGAGCGCCGCCTCGCCGTTGGCGCGCAGCTCCCGCTTGACCGCATCGGTGCCGATCCGCTCGGCGAGGTCGGGCGCGTCGAGTCATGGTGAGGAGCCGCGTAGCGGCGTCTCGAACCGTGAGGGCTCCAGCGGTGAG
>CAXTFG010000211.1:0-3718 GCA_964243415.1 uncultured Beijerinckiaceae bacterium
CTTCGGCCTTGTCGCCCATCATGTCGGCGATGAGGCCGGCGTGGAAGTCGCGGAACACCGCGAAGTTATCGTCGCGCAGCTTATCGCACGCCTCCAGCGCTTTCTTGAGGTCGCCGGAGCCGGCGAAGCTCCACGCCGTGAGAAGGGTCGCCGTGACGTCGCGCGCTTGCGCCGGACCGCCCCGCGCAAATTGTGCACGCGCCTGGCTGAACTGGCGATTGTGCATCGCCCTGATGCCCAGCGTCAGGTGGGCAAGCCCGTTATTGGGATCACGCGCGACGAGCCGGTCGCTGAGCGTAAATGCGTCGAGCATATTGCCGTTGGAGAGCGCGGCGAGAAAAGCGCGTTCGATCAGCTGCGAGTTCTTCGGATCGAAGCGCAGGGCTTCCCTGAAAAAGGTCGCCGCCGCCGTGGTGTCGTGGTCGGCGCCGGCGATCAAGGCGGACAGGTAATTGCCGGACGGGTTGTCCGACACTTCGAACGGGGTGGACAAGTTGATCGCCTGCCGCGCGCTCGCCGGCGCGGCGCATCCAAGCGTCGCAAGTCCAAGCGCGACGAGGCTTGCCGCAAGCACCCGGGGGGTACGGATCGGGTACGAAAGCTCTACCGGCATGGTGCACGCGGTCCTTGGGCGTTCGGGGAACTAGCCCCGCTTGTTGCCCGGCACCATGGCCAATTTGAGAAACCGGGGCAACCCGAGCGGCGCCGGCGCGGCCGCCGTGCCTCTTGTCACATCCTTGTGCACGCTCGCGTCAGATCGTCTGTACCGAACCGCCGTCGACGCGCATCGCGCTTCCGTTCACGTAGCTCGCATGCGCGGAGCAGAGATAGGCGACGGCCGAGGCGATCTCTTCGGCCCTGCCACGACGCTTGATGGAGATGCCGGGGCGCTCCTCGTCGAGGAAGCTGGCGACCGCCTCGTCGAACCCGACGCCCCTCTCCTTCGCGCGCTTTTCCATCATCGCGTCCGTCATCGGCGAGGCGATGAACGCCGGCAGGATCGAGTTCACCGTCAGGCCATGGTTGCCGTAGGCTTTCGACAGCCCCTTGGCAAAATTGATGATGGCCGCCTTGCAGGCGCAATAGGGGAGATCCTCGACGTAAGGCTGCAAGCCGTCCTCCGAGGAGAACAGAACGATGCGGCCCCAGCCTTTCCCGCGCATGCCGGGGATGAAGGCGCGGCAGACGCGGACGGCCGCCATGAAGTTGATGTCGATCGTCGTCGTCCAGTCCTCGTCGCTCATGCCGAGGAAATCCCCGACGGGACCGGTGATGCCGGCGGCGTGGACCAGGATGTCCGCCGGCCCGAACTTGCTCTCGACGACGTCGCGCAGTTTGTCGACGGACCCCGCTTCCGTGAGGTCGGCAGCGTGGCCGACGACGGTTCCCTCACCCGACAGCTTGCGGACCTCCGCTGCGAGGGTCTCAGGGTCGCGATCCGTCATCATCACCTTGACGCCAGCGTCGACGAGGAACCGGCAGACCGCGAAACCCATGCCCGAAGCGGCGCCGGTGACCACGGCGATCCGTCCGGCTATGCCCAAATCCATCGTCGTGTTCTCCTGCTTGCCAGCGGCAGCCAAACTAAGCGATCGCTCGTTCTTGCGCCACGGTCGGACAGGCCCGCCGCTTTTGGTGGAGGCTTCAGCGCCTCGGAGCTCTTGCGTGGAGGTCCATCAGCGCGGCTCGCCCGATGAACAGCTTCATCCCTGCCGCTGGCGAGGGGATCATCTCGCTGACCAATCCGCGCGACCGTATCGCCGCGATTTCATGGGGAACGGGCCTATCGCGCTGCGGATCCCCACTGAAATCACTTGCGCTCGGCTTCTTGTACAAAGAAGAAGAAGCTTTGGAGCGTGAGCTTGGCCCGTGGTCGGTTCGAATCGCTCGACTGATGGGTGAGGGTGTATTGGCGAATACGGTTCTGATCACGGGCGGCGCCGGTTTCATTGGGTGCCACGTCGCTCAGCGCCTCCTGAAGTTCGGCAGTCATGTTCGTGTTCTCGATCTGCTCATCGATCAGGTGCATGGCGGCGCCACGCGCGCGGCCGGGCTGCCAGCCGACGTCGAGTTCATTCGCGGCGACGTCCGTGATGCCGCCCGCGTCCAGGCGGCCCTGAAAGGCGTCGACAAGGTCGTCCACTTGGCTGCGGAAGTCGGCGTCGGCCAGAGCATGTATGCCATCGAGCATTACGTGTCGGTCAACGACCTCGGCACCGCGGTGCTAATGCAGTGCCTCATCGACTCGCCGGTCGAGCGCCTAGTGACGGCCTCGTCCATGAGCATCTACGGCGAGGGCCTCTATCGCAACGCCGACGGGGCCGTCGAGGACGGGGTCGAGCGCGTGGTCGAGGCGGGTTCTACGGCGTGGGATCCGCGCGACAAGCAGGGGCGCGATCTCGTCCCGATCGCCACGCCGGAATGGAAACGGCCGAACCTGGCGTCCGTGTACGCCTTGACCAAGTACGTGCAGGAGCGATTGACGCTCAACGTGACGGCCGCCTACGGGATGGAAGGCGTCGCGCTTCGCCTGTTCAACGTGTATGGGCCGGGGCAGGCGCTCTCCAATCCCTACACCGGCGTCCTCGCGATCTTCGCCTCGCGCCTGCTGAACGGCAATGCACCTCTACTCTTCGAGGACGGCCGGCAGCGTCGTGATTTCGTTCATGTGGAGGACGTCGCCGAGGCCTTCCTCCTCGCGCTGGAGCAGCCTCGGGCCAAGGGCGGCGTTTTCAACATCGGCAGCGGCGAGGAGCGGACCATCCTCGACATCGCCGAGACCTTCGCGTCGGCCATGAGCAGGACGGACCTGAGGCCGGACATCCTCAACAAGGCACGCACGGGCGACATTCGCCATTGCTTCGCCGACATCGAAAAGGCGCGCGCCGATCTCGGGTTCGAGCCGCAGCGCGATTTCGCCGAGGGCCTCAAGGAATTGGCCTCTTGGGTCGCCAAGCAGCAGGCGCAGGACAAGGTCGTCGAGGCGCGCAAGGAACTCGAGATGCGGGGGCTGGTGGCGTGACGGCGGGTGTCGCGCGGGGCGATCGGCCCGTCCTGGTCACGGGCGGGGCCGGCTTCATCGGCTGCAACCTCGTCGATCGCCTGTGCCGGGACGGGCACCGTGTGACAGTCTACGACTCGCTGGCGCGTCCAGGCGTCGAAGACAACCTGACCTGGCTGCGGACGGTTCACGGCGATAGGGTTTCGGTCGAGATCGCGGACATTCGCGATCGGGCGAAGCTCGAAGGTGCAGTCGCCGGTGCGCGTGCGGTCTTCCATTTCGCGGCGCAGGTCGCGGTCACGACCAGCCTCGTCGCGCCGCTGGACGACTTCGCCGTCAATGTCGCCGGCACGATTAATCTTCTTGAGATCTTGCGGCAGAAGAACGCCGACGCCCCGCTCCTCTTCGCCAGCACGAACAAAGTGTACGGCAACCTTGCCGCGGTCACCCTCGCCCACGAAGGCGATGTCTACGTGCCGGAGGATTCGGCGCTGAGGCGCAACGGCGTCGGCGAGGCCATGAGCCTGGCGTTCCACACGCCTTACGGCTGCTCGAAGGGAGCGGCCGACCAATACGTGCTCGACTACGCCGGCAGCTTCGGCCTGCGCACCGCCGCTATGCGGATGAGCTGCATCTACGGGCCGCATCAGATGGGCACCGAGGACCAGGGCTGGGTGGCGCACTTCATCCGCAGCGCGCTCGCCCGGGCGCCGATCT
>CAXTFG010000212.1:0-3717 GCA_964243415.1 uncultured Beijerinckiaceae bacterium
GCTGTTGCGCATGGTAAAATACAGGGCATCCGCGTCTTCGACGTGGCGGAGCTGCGTCCGGGTGACGTCGCCCGCGCCGGGTCGTTCGACCTTGATGACGTCCGCGCCGAACCACGCCAGCATCTGCGTGCAGGCCGGGCCGGCCTGTACGTGGGTGAAATCGATGATCTTGATACCTTCTAACGGCTTATCCATGCATGGTGCTCCTGTCGGTCTCGTCTCTGGCATCTAGGATTCCGTCGCCAAAGGAAGTTGTGTCCACCTCGGTGAGGTGGACGTTTGCATCGGCGCGAGACTGGGCCGCAACGGCGCCGTCCTCGAGCTCGCTGATCCGGCGCTTCATTTCGCGCTCCTCGGTCCACCGGGCGGTGTCGTCGCGAATGATCGCGACGATCGCGGTCACCTTTCCGTCCGGATCGCGCAGCATCGCGACCGTGAACGCGATCGAGAGGGGCCGTCCGTCCTTCCTCAGGGCTGGCACGCGCAGGACATCCGCGCCGTAGCGGGTCTCTCCCGTCCGCATCGTCTTCTCGTAGCCATGCCAGTGCCGCTTGCGGTGGCGTTCCGGCGTGATCAGGTCGAGCGGTTGGCCGAGCGCTTCGTCCTCCGAAAAGCCAAAGACTCTTTCTGCCGCGGCGTTCCACAGCATGATCGTGCCTGCGGCGTCAGCCGCGATGATGGCATCACCCGCCGTCGCGACAAGCTGCCGGCAATCGAGCGGCGGCGACGGTTCACTCATGCCTTGTCGACCAACCGAAAGGAGATGTCCTCATTCTGCGGCAACCAGCGGTGCCGCGCCGAACGCACCGGACCCAAGCAGGTGCGCAATTTCGCTCTCCGGGAGACCGAGAAGGTCGCGCAGCACGTCCGTGGTGTGTTCGCCCAGGAGAGGCGATCGCGCAACCAGGGTGGGGCTGTCGGACAGCTTGATCGGGTTGCCGACGGAAAGGTAGGGGCCGCGTTCCGGGTGGTCGACTTCGACGACCGACCCCGTCTCGCGCAAGGCCGCGTCGGTGGCGAGCTCCGCCATGGAAAGGATGGGGCCGCACGGAACGTCGTCGGCGTTCAACACATCCATCGCCTCGAACTTCGTTTTCGTCGTTGTCCAGCGCTCGATCCGTTGAAAGATCTCGTTGAGACGCGGCAGACGCGCGGCCTGTGTCGCGTAATCGCTGTCGCTCTTCCAGGTCGGTTCACCGACGATGTCGCAAATGGCCGGCCACGCCGCAGCCTGCACGACGACGTAAAGATAGGCGTTGGCGTCCGTTTCCCAGCCTTTGCACTTCAGGATGCGTCCGGGCTGTCCCCCTCCGGAATCATTGCCAGCCCGGGGGACCGCATCGGGAAAAGGAATGCCTTCGCCGAACTGGCTGTATTCTTTCAACGGACCACGCTCCAAGCGTTGCTGATCGCGCAGCTTCACGCGGCACAGGTTGAGGACGCCGTCCTGCATCGAACAATCGACCCGCTGGCCGCGGCCGGAATGGGTCCGCTGAAACAGAGCGGTTACGATCCCGAGTGCCAGGATCAAACCGGTGCCGGTATCGCCGATCTGCGCGCCGGTGACCATCGGGACGCCGTCGCGAAACCCTGTCGTCGATGCCGCACCACCAGCGCATTGGGCGACGTTCTCGTACACTTTGCAGTGCTGGTAGGGTCCCGGACCAAAGCCTTTGACCGATGCGACGACCATCCTGCTGTTCAGCGCCTGGATGGTCTCCCAGGTCAGCCCCATTCGATCGAGCGCGCCGGGCGCGAAGTTCTCGACGAGGACATCGCAGACGGCGATGAGTCGTTTGAGAACCTCCATCCCTTCCTTCTGCTTGACGTCGATCGTTATGGACCTCTTGTTATGGTTCAGCATCGTGAAGTAGAGGCTGTCGACGTTCGGGATGTCCTGAAGCTGCGTGCGCGTAGCGTCGCCGACGCCGGGCCGTTCGATCTTGATCACGTCGGCACCGAACCACGCCAGCAGCTGCGTGCAGGTCGGTCCGGATTGGACGTGGGTGAAATCGAGGATCTTGATGCCCGCGAGCGCCTTGCTCATCTTTCTGGTCCCGATTGTTCCTGGCCCCGGTCGACGGAACGCCTCCCTCTAGGAAAGCCCGGAGGTCGACAGGCTGGACGCCTGCTCTCGCCCTTTCGCCTCTTCCCCCCGCATCACTTCTTTTTCTTGGGAAGTGAGCTCAGCGGATTGAGACTGCCGATGTTGCCGCTCTCGGTCCCGGCCGCCGGATCGATCACGGCGTTGATGAGGGTCGGCTTGCCGGAGTCCATGGCTTCGCCGACGGCGCGACGCAGTTCGTCGGGCGTCGTCACGTTGACGCCAACGCCGCCGAAAGCGTCCATCATCTTGTCGTAGCGCGCGCCTCTGACGAAGACGGTCGGGGCGACGTCCGCTCCGCCACTCGGGTTGACGTCGGTGCCGCGATAGATGCCGTCGTTGTTGAAGACCACGATGCAGATCGGCAGATTGTACCGGCAGATCGTCTCGATCTCCATGCCGGAGAAGCCGAAGGCGCTGTCGCCCTCGACGGCCAGAACCGGCTTGCCGCTTTCCACCGCCGCCGCGATGGCATAGCCCATGCCGATTCCCATGATGCCCCACGTGCCGACATCGAGCCGCTTGCGCGGCTGGTACAGGTCGATGATGCCTCGCGCGAGATCGAGCGTGTTGGCGCCCTCGTTGACGAGCATGGCGTCGGGGCGTTCCTTGATGACGGTGCGTAGGGCGCCGAGCGCGCCATGGAAATCCATCGGCACCGAATTCTTCATGAGTTTCGGCGCCATCTTGGCGATGTTCGCTTCCTTGCGCGCCGTAATGGCCTTGATCCAGTCCTCCGGCGGAGCGGGCCAGCTGCCGTCCATGCCGTCGAGAAGCGCTGCCACGCACGACCCGATGTCGCCGACCAGCGGCGCGACGATCTCGACATTGCTGTCCATCTCGCGGGGCTCGATGTCGATCTGAATGAATTTCTTCGATCCGGGTTCGCCCCAGGTCTTGCCTTTGCCGTGCGAGAGCAACCAGTTGAGGCGAGCGCCGACGAGCACCACGACGTCCGAGTCCTTCAGCACGGTCGAGCGCGCGGCGCCGGCCGACTGCGGATGAGTGTCCGGCAACAGGCCCTTGGCCATGCTCATCGGCACGTAGGGAATGCCGCTCTTCTCGACCAGAGCGCGGACCAAGTCGTCGGCCTGCGCATAGGCGGCGCCTTTGCCGAGAATGATGAGCGGCCGCTTGGCGCCCTTCAGAAGGTCGAGCGCGCGCTTGACGGCGGCCGGAGCCGGGATTTGCGCCGGCGCCGGGTCGATGACCTTGACGAGCGACTTTGCGCCCGCGTCGGCGGCGATGGTCTGCGAGAAAAGCTTCGCCGGAAGGTCGAGATAAACGCCGCCGGGCCGTCCAGACACGGCCGCCCTGATCGCGCGCGCGACGCCGATGCCGATGTCGGCAGCGTGAAGGACGCGGAAGGCGGCTTTGCAGAGCGGCTTGGCGATGGCCAACTGGTCCATCTCTTCGTAGTCGCCCTGCTGCAGATCGACGATTTCGCGCTCGGAAGAGCCCGAGATCAGGATCATCGGGAAGCAGTTGGTTGTCGCGTTGGCCAGCGCCGTCAGGCCGTTCAGGAAGCCGGGCGCCGAGACGGTCAGGCAGATGCCGGGCTTCTTCGTCAGGAAGCCGGCGATCGCGGCGGCGTTGCCGGCGTTCTGTTCGTG
>CAXTFG010000213.1:0-3656 GCA_964243415.1 uncultured Beijerinckiaceae bacterium
CTGAGCCGGCCGCGGAACGCGGTCGTGTCGAAGGATGCTCCAGGGCCCTCACGACCGGCCCTGCGTGCTTCGACACGGCCCTGCGGGCCGGCTCAGCATGAGGATGGGTGAGAACATTCCAAAGCCGGTTTGCATATTCTGTAGGAGTGTAGCGAAGACTCAACCCGTCGCGTAATCTTGCATCTCGGGTCCGCCACACTTGGCTTGCTGCAACGGTCGATGATCCAATTCTTTTCAAACTGGTTCGAAATCCAGAAAACTCGGGCCGGAACACATCCCATCGCTTGTCGATGGATCTGGAAACAGTCTCGCGGCCTCGGCTCAAGGCCCAGGCTTCAATTCGCGATTTCAGTGAGTACGCTCCGAAAGCCGGAGCCGACCGACGTTCCGTGGGATCAAGGACGCGACGAGCACTCCGTCAGTTTTGGGTGTGCCCGCTCGAAATCGATGGCGTTTTCGCGCCGACGCCAGGCGTGGTCGATTGCGGGTAAATGCCCTCGGCATTGTTTTGGCAGGCCGGCGCCGTACAGGCAGAGCCCTGTGTGCGCAACTTGTCGGCCGTCTCCTGTTCCGCAGGCGAGTTGTTCACGCCGTCATGAACTTGAGCCACGGCTGATGCGGCGGCCGCCATCGAAAGAACGACGGAGAACGTCAACAACAATGCTGATCTCATCATGTGTATGTCTCCTTTCCATCAATCCTTCGGATCGATGGAAAGGCGCAGCCTCGAGTTGCGGCATCTTATATGCGTCAGGGTCAGGGGCCAGACGAGGCTGCAAGGGCGGCTTCGAATCATCGAACAGCACGAACCTTTAGGCGCCGTCCGCCTGCACATGGGCTGACGCGTCGAAACGGTCGAACGGCATGCTGACAACGCCGCGACCGTATGGGAACCGCGCCCGTTGCAGCGGGTCTGGCCCGGTGAAGATCAGCCGAGTGCGAAACGCCACTGGGCTGACCGCAAGCAGGTAGCCTCGGAAAGCCTTCCTGTCGGGAACGAAAAACGCTTCCTCCAGGTATCGTTCGTCGGACCGGACCCAGCGCGGGATGGGCAAGTCCCAACGTCGCGCGAGATGCTCGCCGACGCCGCCCAGGAAGGCATCGGCTCGGGCGACGTCGAGCAGTCTCGGAGCTTCCTCGATCATCGCGGCTTGACGCGACCGGTCGCCATCGGCGCCGTAGAAGGCGTCCAGGAACTCATCGAGGTGATGTCGCCAATCGGGATCCGTAGAGGACCGGACGGCGACTTCGGCGAGGGTCGAGGGGCGCATCCGTCAGCCCGCTCCCAGGACGGCGGGAAACTGCATTGCTATGGCGCCCCGAGGCTCCTCGTCATGGATCGAGACATAGAGCTTTCGCAGATCCTCACCCTTCGTCAGCCCCAGTGCGGCGGCAAGGTTCCGCGCGTCTGACAGATCCCTGTCGCCGCGGTCCAGATTGGCGAGCGCCTTGAGCTTCATCGCCAGAAGATAGTGAGGTTTGGCCAGCAGGACACGAAGTCCGGGAAGGCCAGCGTCGGGATAGGTTCCCGACATTTCGAAAAGGCTATCGCTTTCATCCAACGGCGTGAACATGCCGACCGCGTTGTTCAGCCAGTCGGGCGGCAGGCCCATGCGTTCTGCGACGCGTGCCACGGATGTGCCTAGGGCTCTTTCGTCGTAGCCTTCCCTTACGACGGCATCCACATCCTCCGTCGAACGCCTCCATTCGAACTGCATGACGATGGCGCTGCCACCGTAGACTGCGATTTCGAGGAACACTCCCTTCCCGGCAAGATCTTCGCCAAGGAGTTGGAAGGCTTGGCTCAATCTCTCTCTGTCCAGCATCGCTCATAAGCTCATGCGCTGACGATGTTCGAGGTGCGGAACTCACGGAATCCTACACCTCTAATTGCATGAGTTCGACGTCAACGCGATGCAAACTATGGTGCACTCGACGATACGAAGGTCGAACTCCTCACGAGCAGCCGGTCGTCGAGCCGCAGGTCTCGCATTTGAGGCAGGTGCCGTTGCGCACCATGGTGAAGTTGGCGCATTCGGGGCAGGCCTCGCCGACATAGCCCTTCATACGCGCTTCGGCCCGCTTGTCGGAGACGGCCGTCTTGGCAGCCGTGAATCCCTGCGGCTCGCTCCATGCCAGGGCCGTGAGTTCTGACGCCGCCTCGGCCTCGATCTCCCGCTTCAGGGCGGTCGCGCCTTCGACCCCATAGGCCTTGACGGGCGTGGGTCCGGTGCGACCGTCGGCGGCGGTCGCGGTATTCGTGCCGCGGACCAGCATGAAGCGATCGGTCTTCGATCGGACCAACCCCTTCGACACGGGGCTCGCCTGAGCCTGCGCGGCGGCCCGGCTCTCGCCCGTGGTCGACCGGCCTTCGGTTTCACCCGAGCCGAGCACGTCGAAGCCGATGTCGGACGGCACCACGTGGGCCAGGTCCGTCCGGTCGAGGTAGGACACGGCGAGTTCGCGGAACACGTAGTCGAGGATCGAGGTCGCGTTCTTGATCGCGTCGTTGCCCTGCACCGGGCCGGCCGGCTCGAAGCGCGTGAACGTGAAGGCATCCACGTATTCGTCGAGCGGCACGCCATATTGCAGCCCGAGCGAGATCGCGATGGCGAAGTTGTTCATCAACGACCGGAAGGCGGCGCCCTCCTTGTGCATGTCGATGAAGATCTCGCCCAGGCGCCCATCCACGTATTCGCCGGTCCTCAAATAGACCTTGTGGCCGCCGACCGTCGCCTTCTGCGTATAGCCCTTGCGGCGGGCCGGCAGCTTCTCGCGCTCGCGGTCGCGCTCGATCCGCTCCACCACGCGTTCGACGATCCGCTCCGCCACTTCGGCGGCCCGGGCCGGAACCGAGGCCGCGAGATGCTCGTCGAGCGCCTCCTCGTCGTCGTCATCGGCGATGAGTTGCGAGTTCAGCGGCTGCGACAGTTTCGAGCCGTCGCGGTAGAGCGCGTTGGCCTTGAGCCCGAGGCGCCAGGACAGCATGTAGGCGTCCTTGCAGGCCTCGACGGTCGCGTCGTTCGGCATGTTGATGGTCTTCGAGATGGCGCCCGAAATGAACGGCTGCGACGCCGCCATCATGCGGATGTGACTGTCGACCGAAAGGTAGCGCTTGCCCGTGCGGCCGCAGGGGTTGGCGCAATCGAACACCTTGTAGTGTTCGAGCTTCAGGTGCGGGGCGCCCTCGAGCGTCATGGCGCCGCAAACATGGATGTTCGCCGCCTCGATCTCGGGTTTGGAGAAGCCGAGCCAAGGCAAGAGCTCGAAACCGGGTTCGTCGAGCTTCTCGGCCGGAACCCCAAGCGCGCCCGTCAGGAAATCCGCCCCGAGCGTCCATTTGTTGAACGCGAACTTGATATCGAAGGCACTGAGAAGCGCCTTGTCCAAGGCTTCGAGCTTCTCGGTCGTGAAGCCCTTGGAACGAAGCGCCGAGGTCGTGACGCCCGGCGCCTGGCGCAGGTTGCCGTGGCCGACCGCGTAGACCTCCATGTCGCCGATGTCGGACGCCCGGTAGCCGAGCGCCCTCAGAGCTTCGGGCACGGCCCGGTTGACGACCTTGAAGTAGCCGCCGCCCGCCAGCTTCTTGAACTTCACGAGGGCGAAATCGGGCTCGATGCCGGTCGTGTCGCAATCCATCACGAGGCCGATCGTGC
>CAXTFG010000214.1:0-3561 GCA_964243415.1 uncultured Beijerinckiaceae bacterium
GGCACCGGCATCGGCTATTTCGTGTGGAACGAGTGGAACAACCTGTCGATCACCAACGTGATCGTGTCCATTCTCACCATCGGCGTCGTGGGCATGGTCCTGGATCAGCTCCTCGCTCAGGCGCAGCGCGCCGTCACCTTTCCGGAGTAGACGCGATGGCGGTCCCTATCCCCTTGCGCTCCGCTGGAAACGCCGCCGCACCGGCTCGGCACTCCGACGACAAGTTCATCTCGATCGAGGGGATCGCGCGGCGCTATCCCGCGCCCGGCGGCAAGACGGCGACGGTATTCGAGAATCTCTGGCTGCCTGTCCGGCGCGGCGAGTTCGTTTGTACCATCGGCCACTCCGGCTGCGGCAAGACAACCGTGCTCAATATCCTGGCCGGGCTCGAGGCACCGAGCGAAGGCGTCGTGATCGTCGACGGTCAGGCGATCGAGGGCCCGAGCCTCGACCGTGCCGTCATCTTTCAGGGTCATGCACTTCTGCCCTGGCGCACGGTGCTCGGTAACGTCGCCTATGCCGTGTCGTCGCGCTGGCGCAGGGCACCCAAGGCCGAGATCGAAGAGCGCGCTCGCAAAGCGATCGCCACCGTCGGGCTCGCCGGGTCCGAACACAAGCGGCCGTCCGAATTGTCGGGCGGGATGAAGCAGCGCGTCGGGATCGCGCGCGCCCTCGCCATCGAGCCCAAGATCCTTCTCATGGACGAGCCCTTCTCCGCGCTCGATGCGCTGACCCGCGGTACCCTGCAGGACGAGGTGCGCCGCATCTGCGTCGAGACAGGGCAGACAGTCTTCATGATCACGCACGACGTCGACGAGTCGATCTATCTCGCCGATAAGATTGTCCTGATGACCAACGGCCCTCTGGCCAAGGTTGCCGAGATCGTCGAGAACCCTTTGCCAAAGATACGGGACCGCGTCGCGCTCCACCACGCCCCCGGCTATTACGCCGTGCGTAACCACCTCATGGATTTTCTGGTCACGCGATCAAAGACACTGCGCGATCAGACGCCGGAAGGCTACGACCAGCGCCACCCGCCTTTGGTCAAGCCCACGCTCAGCGAGGAGGATGCCGCGGCGATCGGCGCGGCGGCAAGGCGGGCCTGATTCGGGGCCGCCGTTGACCGTCATAGGTCGGCTATGGGCACTCGTTGATCGCCGCCTTGATAGGGGTCGATGATGGAGGAAGCCGCAACGCCGCCGAAACCGAAGGTCGCTTTTATCGCGACGGGCGGGACGATCTCGTCGCTTGGAAAAAATCGGCTCGATCTGATCGACTACTCGGCGAACGAGTCACGGCTGCATGCAGAAGCAATCCTCGAATATGTGCCGGAAGCAGCCCTGGTTGCCGACGTGATCGCGGTCGGCTTCAGAGCGGTCACGAGCGCTCACATCGGCTTTCCCGATTGGAGACAGCTCGTTCTTCTGTGTGACCGATTGGTAGCAAACTATCCCGATCTCGCCGGGATCGTGATCGGGCACGGAACCGCGACCCTCGAGGAGACGGCGTACGCGCTCGCGCTGACCGCGAAGGTTGAGGTTCCGATCGTTGTCGTCGGCTCACAGCGACCGCTGAACGGTTTGTCGAGCGACGGCCCGCTCAACCTCGTGAACGCCCTCCGCACGGCGGCCAGTCCGGCATCTGTCGGGCGCGGCGTCCTCGTCATGCTCAACGACGAGATCCAGGCTGCGCGCGACGTCACGAAGACCTCGACCGCGCGCCTCCAGACGTTCCGGTCCCCCGACTTCGGCATCCTCGGCCAGGTCGATGGCGACGAGGTCGTGTACTACCGCCGCTCGACGCGTCGCCATGCCCCCGAGACGGACTTCGACATCCGGGGCGTCGCCGCTCTCCCGCGGGTCGACATCGTCTACTCCTATGCGGGGTGCGACGGGACGGCGGTCGAGGCGTTCCTCGCAGCCGGTGCGCGCGGTCTCGTCTCGGCGGGGTTCGCTCCCGCGGTCACCACGCCGGCTGAAGCGGAAGCGCTGCGAAAGGCAGCGCGGAACGGCACCGTCGTCGTCCAATCGACGCGCGTTGGAATTGGCCGCGCCGCCGACACGAAATCGCTGCGCGACTCGGGCTTCGTCAACGCCGACAATCTCAACCCGCAGAAAAGTCGGATCCTTCTTGCTCTCGCTCTAACTGTCACCCAGGATGGAGAGACAATCGCGCGGTTCTTCCGCGAATACTAGAGCGTCGGACTGTCTTGCGGAATCAGGCTAATGCACTGGTCCCCTCATGGTGAGGAGCCGCGCAGCGGCGTCTCGAACCACGAGGGCTCCAGAGGGTGCCATCGTGCGGCGCCTCGTGGTTCGAGACGCGCCTTCGGCACTCCTCACCATGAGGCGAATGAAACATCGCTCGCATCGAATCTTGTCGGATGGTGCCGCTTTCACGTCCGTTGCTCTAGAATGCCCCGGAGGTCTTGTGCCGCGCATCACCTCTCCAATCGAGCCGTCGGCGGCGCCGGACCCAGGGACGGCCGGCGCCATCGCTGATGCGGGGCGTGTACGCGCGTTGCTCATCGCGGCGGCGCGGCGCGGCGAAGCGGTGAGCTACGCGGACCTCCTTGACCGGCTGGGCCACCGCTTCACGCGACCGAAGATGCGGGCGCTGTGCCGGACACTCGACGCCATCGATGCGGCCGGGGCGGCCGCCGGCGAGCCGGAGCTCGCCGTGCTAGTGATCCGCGAGTCCGACGGCCTGCCGGGCCAAGGCTGGTGGGTTGAAGGACGGCCGATGCGCGAGGGCTACGAAGGCCCCTGGACCGGGCCGGAAGCGGCAGCCTTCGTGCAGAAGCTACAAACGCGCGCGTTCCAGCACTGGGGTTAGGCGCCGCTTTCGTCCCAGCTCGACCGACGTTCGCTCCCTGACTCTTAGTAGCGGTACTGTTCTGTCTTGAACGGGCCCTGGACCGGCACGTTGAGGTAGGTCGACTGCTTCTCGCTCATCTTGGTCAGTTTGGCGCCGACCTTCTCGAGGTGGAGCGCTGCGACCTTCTCGTCGAGGTGCTTGGGCAGCACATAGACCTTGTTCTCGTATTGGCCCTGCTTGGTCCACAGCTCGATTTGCGCCAGCGTCTGATTGGTGAACGAGGCCGACATCACGAAGGAAGGATGGCCGGTGGCGTTGCCGAGATTCACGAGCCGGCCTTCCGACAGCAGGATGATGCGCTTTCCGCTGGAGAACTCGATCTCGTCGACCTGTGGTTTGACATTGGACCATTTCATGTTCTTCAACGCGCCGACCTGGATCTCCGAGTCGAAATGCCCGATGTTGCAAACGATGGCGCGGTCCTTCATCTGGCGCATGTGATCGACGGTGATGACGTCGACGTTGCCCGTCGCCGTGACGAAGATGTCGGCGCGCGGCGCGGCGTCTTCCATCGTGACGACCTCGTAGCCTTCCATCGCCGCCTGAAGCGCACAGATCGGGTCGATTTCGGAGATCATCACGCGGCAGCCGGCGTTGCGCAGCGAGGCGGCCGAGCCCTTGCCGACGTCGCCGAAGCCGGCGATCATCGCCACCTTGCCGGACATCATGACGTCGGTGCCGCGG
>CAXTFG010000215.1:0-3513 GCA_964243415.1 uncultured Beijerinckiaceae bacterium
CGATCTCCGGCAAGCGCGTCGTCCGCGAGCTGACGGCGCTCGTAGCGCGGCGTGGTCGGCTCGGCACGATCGTTCCGACAACGGCACCGAATTCGCACCGGTCCAGCAAGGATCCGCAAGCAGCGTCGCGAGCTGATATGCCACCATCCTGTCGCGACTAGTAGCCACCTCGTCACCATGTGCTACTTAGCTAGCTATACAGCCTTCTTGATCATGTCCGCGACAGTAACGATCGGTCCGAACTCCAGCCGTCCTTATTGATCGACACGGAGGCCGCTAGATCGGAGGCATCCGCTTTCTCTTCGACCACCTTCCCCGCGTAGATAAGCGCCTCCTGATCTGTGGCGCCTCCGCAGTTGTAGGTGTTTTTTTCACCGGTGGTCGAGGTGATCGTCACTGTGTATATCATAACGTAACTATGCGGTTCTCGCCCTTGCCGTCAATATGACAGGGGTTTGACCGCCGCCGCTTGGGACGAATACCGATTGGTCACGCGGGATCACCATCATTGTGTACGGATCATGATGGCGTCCCCCTCACGGCGTGCGCATTTCCGGCAATATGCCAAGAGAAGCCAAAATGGTACCATGTCTTTTCGACCGCCCATGACACCCCCGATTCACGAGCTGTTACAAGGCACTACGTTTCTGTTGCTACAGCGGTCCATTAGCTTACCGGCGCACGGCCCACTAGCAACACTCGTCCATTCTTGCTGCCGATCAGCGTGGGGGCCGAAGCGCTTGCCTACTTTCGTAGGGGGTTTTGCGTAATCAAGCCATTGAGGCGAGTTGAACAACCAAGCGGAGCACGCCAGCACAGCATGTACAATCCCCCGGGATTGAATTGCGCGCAACGGAATCGTTGCTGATCATTGCAGGTTGAACACGACCTTGATGCAGCCGTCCTTCTTGTCGCGGAATGTCTTGTAGAGATCGGGCCCCTGGTCGAGATCGCCGCTGCGATGGGTGATCATCGACGTCGTATCGAACTTGCCCTCCTGGATCAGGCTGGTGAGCTTCTCGAGGTAGCGCTTGACGTGCGTCTGACCGCTGCGGATCGTCAGGCCCTTCTGCACGACCGAGCCCATGTTGATTGGAACCGGGCCACCATAAACGCCGGGCACCGAGACGATCCCCGCCGGGCGCACGGCCTTGATTGCCTCTGACAACACATACGGGCGCTCGGTCGAGGTCAGCTTCTCCTGAACGGCGCTGATAACGGCGGTGACGCCATGGCCGGAGGTCGCCTCCATGCCGACACAGTCGATGACGCTATCGGCGCCCTTGCCCTTGCTGATCTCCTTGATCCGCTCGAATACATCCTCCTTCTCAAAGTCGATGATGTCGGTCGCGCCCGACTTCTCGGCCAGCGCGATCCGCTCAGGCACCGTCTCGATGACGATGATGCGTTCGGCGCCCATGATCTTCGCCGATTGGATCGCGAAAATCCCAACCGGGCCGGCGCCCCAGATGGCGACGATGTCGCCGCCTTTGACCTCGGCGTTCTCAGCGCCCTGCCACCCGGTCGGCAGGATATCGGTGAGGAACAGGACCTGATCATCGGTCATGCCGTCAGGCACCACCATCGGCGCGACATCGGCCATCGGCACGCGCACGTACTCGGCCTGGCCGCCAGCGTATCCGCCGGTCATGTGCGAATAGCCAAACAGGCCGGCCGTGGTGTAGCCGAATTGCGCAGCCGCCATCTCGGCATTTCGGTTCGAACGCTCACAGACGCTATAATTGCCGAGCTTGCATTGCCGGCACTCGCCACAGTTGATGTTGAAGGGGACGACGATGCGTTGGCCCTTCTTCAGCTTGTGGCCCGCGCTGCCGGTCTCGACCACCTCGCCCATGAATTCGTGACCGAGCACGTCACCACTTTCCATCGTCGGCATCTGGCCGTCCATAAGATGAAGGTCGGAGCCGCAGATCGCGCAACTCGAGACCTTGATGATGACATCGCGCGGATCCTCGATCGTGGGATCAGGGACGGTGTCACAACGGATGTCGTTTTTGCCGTGCCAGCAAAGTGCCCGCATTATCGCTTCTCCGAGCCGTTGGGTGTTCGAGCCTACTAAGCGAGCGGTCCGCGATATGTTCCCGAGCGCAGCTTCTATGTCGCTACCTTACGTGATCACTTGCTAAGTGACTGAACATCGTTTCTTGACTCGTCCAACCCGTGTTGCAGAGCTACAACTGATCCTCGTAAATTTGCGAAATGCGACAATCCGGCGCTGATTCTTCCGCTAAACAGCGACTATAGGTTTGTTTGTTCGGCTTCCTTCAATGCCGAATCAAGCGACGCCACCTTCGATCCGCCATCGAGCTGTAAAGGCGCTTCGGTGATCACGCAGGCTACGACCCGGTGGCACCTACGCTCTTACAGCCGCGAGATATGCGGCTTATCCATAGGAGGTTTCTTCGCCCGCATCCCAAACGAACGATCAGATCATCCTTAAAGACTTGTCGCTTTTTGCTCGGCACGGCCTCTTCGAAGCCGAGGCCGAACTTGGCCAGCGCTTCTTCATCGACGTCGTGGTTGAAGCGGATTTGACGTACGCCGAGCAGGAAGACGAGGCGGAGGGAACCGTCAACTGGGCCGACCTCGTCAACGTGACGACCCAGGCCTTTGAGGGACGTCGATACAAGCTTGTCGAGGCTGCTGCTGCGGCAGTTGCGCGGGGCGTTTTGGATCATTTCGCACGCGCCCAAAAAGTGCGAGTAGAGGTTCGAAAGCCTTCTGCGCCAATCGAGGCCATATTTGCCTACACGTCGATCGTGGTCGAGCGACGCCGGTCGGCTTGAAGATTGCCGAAGGTTGTTCGACTACCGGCGCGAGTTGGCGCGTATTTCATATGAAGGCACTTCGAATGAATCAGGAGACGGAACAAGAGATACGGCGGCGCGCATACGATCTTTGGGTAGCCGCCGGGCGGCCGGAAGGTTCTTCATTAAGGTTTTGGAAGGAAGCGGAAGCCCAGATCGCCAAGTTTGAGCCTGAGTCAAGCCTCGAGACGCCCAATCAGAACGATCGCTGAGGCGATACATGGCCGCCTAACGACACGCGGACAGGGGCGTGTTGTCTCTTGCTTGCCAACCTGCCGATGGATCATCGGCGCTCCCGGAATTACCGGCGCTCGGACGGGCCTATGGAAAAACGCAGTGTCCGGCAATCAGCGGGATACCGACCATGCGGCGATCCCAGAAGCAGCCGCCATATCTACGCCTAGCGCTATGAGCACCGCGTCACCGATCCGGTCGGCTGAGGTGCCCTTGTCGTCGCGCCGCCGCACCGTGATCGTCGGAAAAAAAGAATCGGAGGACCGCCGCCGCAGCCCAGCATGTCGGCCATCCCGCAAGCCATTCTCGACCTCTTCGCGCGAGCGCCGCCTCTGCGATGCCCGCATTGTGAAAAGCTTCTCAAAGAGGCCCGCGATCCACATCTGCCAAAGTAGTGCTAGAGCACCTTCACCTTACATCGGCTCGTATCCGGCGTGTTCGAAGTAGTTTG
>CAXTFG010000216.1:0-3433 GCA_964243415.1 uncultured Beijerinckiaceae bacterium
AGCAGCATTTCCTGAACCGGTCGAAGACGAAGGAGCTCTTCCGGTCCATCCTCGCCAAAGGTAAGGGCGGGAAGGCGTGGCCGTTCTATCAGTCGATCCTGTTCATGGACTTCCTGGCGGGCAATCAGAAATACCACTGCACGCCATGGGGCAATCCGACCCGCACGGTCTTCGGCTGGCAGAAGCCCTGCTATCTGCTCGGCGAGGGGTACGCCAAGACGTTCAAGGAACTGATGGAAGACACGAACTGGGACAATTACGGGACCGGCAATTACGAGAAATGCGCCGACTGCATGGTCCATTCCGGCTTCGAGGCGTCCGCGGTCACCGACAGTTTCCGCAAGCCCTGGAAGCTGCTGGGCGTCGCGGCGCGTGGCATCAGAACGAAGGGGCCGATGGCGCCCGATATCTCGCTCGCCAACCAGCGTCCGGCCGAATTCATGTTCTCACGCCATGTCCAGAAGCGGCTCACCGAGATCGAGGAACGCGAAGCCAGGCCCGAGACCTTGACGGCAGCGGAGTAGGACGGCGAAGGCCGTCCTGGCCTCGAACCCGGTTCGGATCAGGTTCGCCAACTGCGCAGGGTTTCTTCCCAACGAGACGAGAATGGCGACGAGATCGACCTTGCCGTCGGCACGCATCCCGACCGTTGCGGCATGCGGCAAGGCGCGGTCGGCCGCGTCCGTCACGACGCGCAACGCCGCGAACGGCAGCCCATGAGCTTGCGCAGCCTGCGCGACGATATGCGTTTCCATGTCGATAACGTCGGCTCCGGTGCGGCTCCGTAAAGCAGCTTTGCCGGCCATATCGGCGAGCGGCATGTCGGCTCCGGCGATCAATCCGATCGGGGCGCTTAGTCGCCGAGCGATGGCGTTCGTCCAGGCCGGGTCTGTCGACAGCCGCTCTCCCGAGGGCAGGACGACACCGTCGCCGACACAGACATGGCCGGCTCTCAAATCCGGCGACAATCCGCCGGCGACACCGAAACTCAGGATCGCTCGGGCGCCCGACGCCGATCGCTTGAGATCCGCTGCCAGCCGGGTCTGATCACCGCCCCCGACGAGCACGTCCAGGTCCAGCCGCGCGTCGACGTCCACCTGCCGAAATATCTTCGCTTCAGCCTGCAGCCCGCAGACGACGAGGAGCGTCGACCTCACATCGTCTATCTTACATGCCGACCAGGACGCGGCGGTGATTGCTGTGTTTCAGGTTGCGGTAGCGCGCCAAGGCCCAAAGCGGGAAGAACTTGGGATAGCCGTGATACCGGAGGTAGAACACCTTCGGAAAGCCCGTCGCGGTAAACCGAGGCTCGTCCCAAAAGCCATCTGCCCCTTGCGTTTTCGTCAGGTATTTGATGCCCCGGTCAACCGCGGGATCGTCGATCTCGCCCACCGCCATCAAGGCGATCAGCGCCCAAGCCGTCTGCGAAGCCGTGCTGCCCGCCTGCTGATAGCTTTTGTACTCGCGCTCGTAAGTCTCGGCGCCTTCGCCCCAACCGCCGTCCGGGTTCTGGTTCACCCGTAGGAACGTGATCGCTTTCTGCACCGACGGGCTTTCGCGGCCGACCTTGGCGACGTTGAAGGCGCAAAGCACCGACCACGTGCCGTAGATGTAGTTCATGCCCCAGCGTCCGAACCAGCTTCCGTCCGCCTCCTGCGTTTCGATGAGGTAATCGACCGCTCGCTTCATCGCCGGAGACGTTTCCTGCGTTTCGCCGAGCTGGGCCAGCATCGAAATGCACCGTGCCGTCACGTCCGCCGTTGGCGGATCGAGCAGCGCACCGTGATCGGCGAAGGGAATGTTGTTGAGGTACTCGTGGTCGTTGTCGGCATCGAAGGCACCCCAGGCACCGTTCGAACTCTGCAATCCTTCGACCCACTCGCGCGCCCGATCGATGGCGTGGGTATAACGCCCCGGTATTCCCGAGCGCACGTGGGCTTGCGCGCGATGCATCGCCATCACGACGACAGCTGTGTCGTCGAGGTCGGGAAAGTACGCGTTGCTGTACTGGAAAGCCCAGCCGCCCGGCCGAACATCCGGCCGCTGCACGGCCCAATCGCCCCTCACCTCGAGTTCCTGACGAGGCTTTAGCCAATCAAGGCAAGCCTTCACTGCCGCGGCGTTGCGCTCGTGGCCTGCCTCCATCAAGGCGTGAGCCGCCAGTGACGTGTCCCACACGGGCGAGACGCAAGGCTGGATGTAGGCATAGTCATCGTATTCGACGACGAGACGGTCGATCGCATCGATGGCTTGGCGCAGTCGTGGATCGTTGTCGTTGGCGCCGAGGACCATGTACATCATCGCCGAATACGCAATGGCCGGGTAAATGGCGCCGAGCCCGTCGCGTCCGTTCAGCCGTTCGGTCGTATAGGCCTCGGCCTTCGCGATCGCGCTGCGGCGGGCTCTTTCGGGGAAGAACGGCTCGCTCACGCGCAAGATCTTGTCGAGGCTGTTGAAGACGGCGGTCCAGACTCGCGATTGTCCTAGCCCTCCCGGCCAACGCCGCACCTTTTCCGGCGCTACGGTGAAGAGTTCGGGGATGTGAACATCGCGCGGGTTCTTCGCGCAGGGCTTGACCGCGTTCACCACCATCATCGGCGCGAGCACGGTTCGCGCCCAATAGCTGACCTTGTCGAGGTGGAAGGGAAACCAGCTCGGCAGGTGCATGATCTCGACGGGCATGACCGGCACTGCAGACCAAGGGACCTCGCCGAACAGCGCGAGAAGCGCGCGAGTGAAGACGTTGGAATGAGCCGCACCGCCGTGCTTCAGGATCGCCTCGCGAGCCCGCACCATATGCGGATCGTACGGCTGATCCCCGAGCATCTTCAGGGCGAAATAGGCCTTGACGCTCGACGACATGTTGAAGCCGCCGTCCTCGAAGAGGGGCCAACCGCCCCGCGCCACCTGTCGCTCACGGAGGTAACGGGCAAACTTCAGCTCGAGTTTGCGGTCAAGCGATTCGCCCCGGAACGCCTTGAACAGGATGTACTCGCAGGGGATCGACACATCGGCTTCGAGTTCGAAGACGAAATGCCCATCCGGCCGCTGCGTCCGCAGCAGTGCCTCGTTGGCGAGATCGATCGCGCGGTCGAGCCCATCTTGCACAAGCGGAAGCGGAGCTTCATCGCGTGTGGGCGCTTCATCGCGTGTGGCGGTCAACAACACTCTTCTGTTCCTCACGAGCGGCGTCCAGGAAAAGCCGCGAAAAATTCGCAGATTTTCACGACACACACCTACAGAAAAATAACTTTTCTCTGCGCCATCCATCAAAGACGCCGAACTGCGTCGTTCAGCGCGACATCGGGTTGCTCGTTCTACTCACATCAAGAGCGCAGCAGCCGACGTGCCGGACCGGATCGATCCTTCGATCGTGGCCGGAAGGCCGGTGTCCGTCCAGTCGCCCGCTAACACAAGGTTAAGGTAGGCGCTG
>CAXTFG010000217.1:0-1256 GCA_964243415.1 uncultured Beijerinckiaceae bacterium
ATCGAGGGCATCGAGCAAGATGGCGTAGGTCCGAGCCGCCTTGTTTCCCTAAGCCAGGTTCGTGGTGCGGCCTTCGAACGTCTGCTCGTGGAGCATGGCTCCCCGGAAGCATTCCATCGAGGCCTGATGCGCGGCGACCATCTGCGCAGCGAGCATGCCCTCGAGCTCGGCCGTCGGTGCGATGCCCGCAAGCGCATGACCGACGTCCATGACGAGGCGTTCCTGGTCCGCTTTGTTCGTGATCCACGATGCGGCTAGGACGGCGTTGGCGATTCCGACGTTGAACCGGTCCGACTTCGATCCCCCAGGTGCTTCAGCTTGGGCTTTTTCGCATCGGTCTGATCGGGAAGGTCCGCGAGTTTTGCGGCCAAGGGATCGTCGAACCGGTCCGCAGGATGTGGCGGATCTCTGTCGCCGGCTCGCTTCGCCGCTTCGCGCTCGACCGCTGTGGGGTAGCGAGATGAAGTCATCATTGCACCGCAAGATGCGTTTGGCCGCCGATGTCCGGCGACATGCCGTGCTCGACGAGCCATGCTTTGCTGGCGCGGACCATCGGCTTCGTGCTGCCGCTCCAAGGGACGCGGGCCTTGTGAACGAAGGCGAGCGCTGCGACCTCGGGCGTCGCGTCGATCGGGTACGCCAGCCCATCCGGCGGCGGAAGGGCTCGTAGAACCCCATCGCCCCCTCGACGGTAGGATTGCGCATGAGCGCGACGAGGGCTGGGTCGAGGCACTGCATCCGCGCGCTCATGCGTACCCTCGATCATAGTCGGTCGAACGGTAAGCGCCCTTCGACAGGTCGAAGTCGAGCCCCAGCTTGCAGGGATAGCCAAGCTCTTCGAAGCGCGCCTTCCGGTGGTAGAGCACCGCCTCCGTCTTGCGGCTCGTGCCGTCGAACACCTCAGGCCGATGAATGACAAAGCCTTGGTCGACCGCATTTTCCCAATGCTTCGATCCGCTGATGTCTTCGAGGCCGGGCGCCTTGCCGCGGCGCTGCGCCTCCATCTTCGCCGGATGCGCGAGGATCTGTACATGGACATCAAGATCGTGAGCGAAGGCGTGAAGCGCGCGGAGGCAACGGCCGATATAATCCGTCTCGCTCTCGCGGTCGGCTCGGGCGCCTTCAAGCCTGTTCCAAGGATCGACTTGGATCACCCGCGCCCCATGCCGGATAACTGCGATCTCGGCCGTCTTGAGAAGCCAGTCGAGGGTCGGCTTTTGGTCCCTTCCACATTTTCCAACGAGCTTCTAAGCGGT
>CAXTFG010000217.1:1266-3431 GCA_964243415.1 uncultured Beijerinckiaceae bacterium
GTCGAGGGTCGGCTTTTGGGCGGGATGCACGAGGAAACGATAATGGTCATCGATCCACGCGTCCGCCGCGGCTATCTGGTCCCGCGTAAGGTCTCTTTCGAGGGCGCCGCAAAACAGGCTTCGCAACTGCCGGCGCATGTGTGGCTTGGGCCGCGTCTCGAAGGATGCGCAGCACACAACGAGACCGTAGCGCCGCGCGATTTGGAACCAGACCTGCGCCCAAAACGCCGTTTTGCCGTGGCCCGGGTGACCGGTCCCTACGGACAACGTGCGGGGCGCCAGCTTGAGCTTGCTCTCCCACTCGGGAAAGCCGACGTCCCACAACGTGAGCGGCGCCGGCTCCGGCATCTCGCTGAGGCGATAGAGGCCGGCCACGGGCCAGGGTAGCGAACCGTTTTCGACACGATCGAGGAGGCCGGGAGGCCCCTCCTGCTTCAGCACGTCGCCGGCATCCTTCGCCCACTCGGGCCAGTCGACGAACTGGAAGCGCGCCGCGCCAAACAAGCGAACCATATCGCTTCGCAGGGCGAGACCGGGCGCGTCGCTGTCGCCACACCAGACGATCGCCTTTGCGCGGTTAAGGCCGGCGGCGAGAGCGTCATCAACGAAACTGTAGGCGCGCTGCCGTTTCGGATCCTCGGCCTCGTGCGTCTTCGCGCCGTTTGGCACCGACAGCACGGCCTCTTCCGAGATGCCGGCCTCGACAAGCGCACAAGCGTCGAGTTCGCCTTCGACAACGTAGACCCGATCGACGCGCTTAGTTTTCAGCCCGTTGAGCACGCGATCAACATTCCAAAACGCCGGTGTGAAACCCTTGCCAGCGACGAAGGCCTTGTCCGGGACAGCACGGGCTTTCCAGCCGGCGCCGTAGCGGAATACGAGCGCCGGGGCTTTGCGCCTAAGGTCAGGGAAAAACACCGCAGCATCGCAGCCGACGTCGAGAAGCGCCAAAGTCTCCGGGCTGATGCGGCGATGGTCGAGGGCCCATCGGGCGGCCGGACCCGGCGTGCTCGTAGAAGGCGCCCCCTGACCAGGAGCAGTGCCAGCAATTCCACCGCACGCCCTCGTGGTCGATCGAGACGGACAGACACGGGTTTCGTCGCTTTTGTCGCGTCGGGCTGCACTCCGGGCAGATCGTTCGTTGGTTTCCATGGGTGGTCCGCTTCAGGTCGATACGGTGTTCTCGGAGGATTTCAGTCGCGGTGCGCATGGGATCACCACGCTTCGCCGCGGTCGCGGGCGGAGAGCTGTGCCGAGTCTCGGTCGCGGCCCGCGATGATTGCGCCGAGGTATTCGCGCGGATCGCCGGCCTGCGAGGCCATCTCAAGCGCGGCGCGGGCGAGCGCGACGTTCTCGCCCTTCGCCGTCAGCAGCTTGCGGATTAGCCCGCCGGAGGTTTTGCCAAGAACCTCCTTGCCGCGGCGGAAGAGTTCGGCCTGAGGCGCCGGGACGACCTCGCCAAGAGCCTGATCACCGGCAACGCCGTCGCGAAGCGGCGGGCCAGCGGCATTTCTTTCTTTTATATTCCCCTCCCTCTCCCCTCCCTCTCCTTCCGCGACGAAACGCGTTTCAGAATTCGTTTCGAAGCGCGTTTCAGATGCCGTTTCGTCTGCGTTTCCATCTTGCTTCCCACGCCACAGACGAAGCCTTTCGGCATCCTTGTCGCGTTTCTCTTTGAACGCCTTCTTTCGAGCAAAAGCGGCGGTCGCCGCTTCGGCAAGGGTTCGATGATAGAGCCTGCCGTCACCGCATCGGATGAAACCGCGAAGGATTTCACTCTTCAATTTTCGAAATCGCGGCGGTGATAGACGCGAGTAGGCGGCGAGCACGCGATCATCGTCGGGCAGGCTGGCGGCAGGCGTCTGTTTCCATGCGCGACACCAGAGGTAAAGTGCGGCGGCGACGACCTCGTGCGTAGAGAGCGCAACAAGTTCGGATGCCATCAGGCGCTCGACGTTGAGCATGAAGCCGTCGAGATCGCGCACATCGACGTCGGCGCCACAGAGCGGCCCGGGCAAGGCGTCGCTCATCTCGGACCTCGCTCAGCCGAGTTGGCGGCGTCCTGCACGGCGGCGCGGAAGGTCTCGTAGAACGGCGCCGGCTTGTTTAGGTTGATAATACTTCGATTACTCATGGGCATGACTTTCCATCCGGATTATGCCGGT
>CAXTFG010000218.1:0-3370 GCA_964243415.1 uncultured Beijerinckiaceae bacterium
GAACGGACATCAATAATTTTTGGTTTATGGCGGCAGGGTTTTGGACCTGCGCGCGCAGATTTGCAGCCTCGTCGTGATGCTCCCCTCTTAAAGGTGGTCCAGCGCGATGTGTGGCTTTTGAGCCTGGGGATGGATCGATCGTAAGCGCCGCGAGCGCCCCACCTTTTCAAGCCGCGCCGGTCCCGCGAAGCTGGCCGTGTTTTCGGCGATGCGGGGTTCGGGAAAATGGCTAAAGCCACGCTTGATGCCAGGCTTGAGGGCAGGAATGAGGCCAGTGACTATCGGCGGATCGAACTGATTACGGGACGGCGACGGCGGCGCGACTGGTCGGATGACGAGAAGGCGCGGATTGTTGCCGAGAGTACGGAGCCGGGAGCGAACATCTCGTCGGTGGCCCGTCGGCATGATCTGAGCCGTGGCCTCCTGACCGTTTGGCGACGCGCGGCCGGGGTAGCGGCGGGCGACGATCGTCGACGAAGAGCCGTCCCCGAAGCGGCAGTCTTTATTCCGATCGAGATCGGTCGCGACGATGGCGTCGCCGGCGGTGGCCGAGGAGCGGGCACGGCTAAGATCGAGGTGAACCTCGCCGGTGGTCGCATCGTGATCGACGCCGCCATCGATCCCCGTCTTGCAGCGGCGGTCATTGCAGCTGTCGGCACCCAGCGATGATCGCGGCCCACGGGAGGGCTCGCGTGATGATCGCCACGCAGCCGATCGACTTCCGGCGTGGAATCAACGGGCTGACGGCGTTGATCGCGGACGCGTTGAAGACGGATCCATACTGCGGCGACCTCTTCGTCTTCCGATCGAAACGATGCGACCGATTGAAGATTTTGGTCTGGGACGGCAGCGGCATGATCCTGGCGACGAAATGGCTGGAGGCTGGCCGGTTCACGTGGCCGCCGATCCGTGACGGATCCATGCATCTGACGCCGGCGCAGTTCTCGATGCTGGTCGCCGGTCTCGACTGGACACGGGTTCCGGAGCGGGTTGTTCGAAAGCCCCTCAGGGTTGCGTGAAAGCCTTGATTTGAATGGCTTTCAGGCGGTTGGTTGGCTACTTTCGGGCATGGCGATTCGCCCCGATCAGCTGCCGCAGGATCCTGCCGAACTGGCCAAGATGGTCATCGCCATGAGCGTGGAGCTCGACAGGCTGAAGGCCATGCTCGACAGCATCAAGACCCTGACATTCGGATCGCGGTCGGAGCGACGTGCGGCATTGGCGATCGATCAGATGGCGCTCGACCTCGGCGATCCGATGGCGGCGGCGAACCCTGCTTTGCAGGCGAACGACAACCGGCCGCAAGGCGGGCCCACGACGCAGCGGCGCGGCCGCGATGCCAACCGGAACGTCGGGGCTTTGCCGGCTCACCTTCCCCGCGTCGAGGAGATCGTCGAGCCGGCCGTGACGACCTGCTCGTGTTGCGGGGGCGGCCTGCATCGCATTGGCGAGGACGTTCGCGAAGGCCTCTGCGTCATGCCGGTGTCCTTTTATGTAAGGCGCCGGGTGTTCCCCAAATATGCCTGTCGGTCCTGCGAGGAAGGTGTCGTTCAAGCCAAGGCACCGGCCCGCCTCGTCGAAGGCGGCATGGCGGAGAACGACCTTGTGGCTCACATAGCGGTCTCGAAGTTCGCCTGGCACCTGCCGCTTTATCGCCAGGTGCAGATGATGGCCGCGCAGGGCCTTCACCTCGACCGCACGACGTTGGGGCTGTGGCTGAAGCGTCTGGCCTGGTGGCTCCGCCCCCTCTACGACCGCCAGCTGCAGATCACCCATCGACAGGCACGCATCTTTTGCGACGAGACGCATCTGCCCGTGCTCGACCCCGGCCGAGGCCGCACCAGGCGGTGCCAGTTCTGGGCGCACGCCATGGATGATCGACCCTGGCACGGGCCGGCCCCACCGGCGATCACCTATGTCTTCGCGGCCAGTCGATCGGCCCGCGAGATCGCCGGCCAGCTCGCGGCCTTCGACGGCATCCTGCAGGTGGACGGCTACGCCGCCTACAAGGCTCACGCCCGCCGAACGGGCAAGACGGTGCTGGCCTTCTGCTTCGCCCATGCACGGCGACGGTTCGTGGCTGTCCACAAATCCACCGGTTCGCCCTTCGCGGCCGCCGTCATCGAGAAGCTCGCCGCGGCCTACGCCATCGAGGCTCGCATCCGCGGCAGCAGCGCCGCCGAACGCTTTGCCGTGCGCCAGAGGGAGAGCAAACCCATCCTGGCGTCGATGGAAGCGGACATGAGAGCGGTCCTGGGCGAGGTCTCGTCCCAACTGACCCTCGCCGAGGCGTGTCGCTACACGCTGGATCACTGGGCGGGGCTGACGCGCTTTCTCGGTGACGGGCGCCTCGACATCGACTCCAATACCGTCGAGCGGAGCATGCGACCCATCGCCTTGGGAAGAAAGAATCATCTGTTCGCCGGCAGCGAGGGCGGCGCCCAGACCTGGGCGGTCCTGGCGTCGCTGATCAACACCGCCAAGCTGAACGATGTCGATCCCTTCGTCTGGTTGGCCGACGTGGTCGGCAGGATCGTCTCCGGACGGACGCCGATCAACCGGATCGACGAGCTTCTTGCGTGGAACTGGAAGGCGGCCTCGACCGCCGCTCTCGAGACAGCCGCCTGAGCATCAGGCCGAGCCGATCGGCGCTGCCATGATCTCCGCGTCCGTCGTGTCGGAATGCACCGCCTCGCGGATCACCCGCTCCGTCGTCTCCTCGAAGTGGCGCCAGAGATCGGCGTGCATGTCAGCGAACTGGCGCATGACCACGGCATCGAAGAAGCGTCGGGGTGCCCGCACCATGATCGTCGTTCGGCGCTGCCGCGGGTAGCGGTAGGGCCGAAATCCATAGCGACGGCACAGCGCGACGAACAACCGGACCGCCCATGGGTCGGGCATCGAGAACTGCAACTCGGTCGGCGGCTCCTGGCGGCCAACCTCCGCAAGCTTCGCCCGTAAGCGCTCAACCGCAGCCCCGGCCGCATCCCGTTCGCCCGCGGTTCCCGCGCCGAAATACAGCGCCTCCACCTTGCGCAGCTTCGCGCGCAATTGTTCGTCGATGCTCGTCATCCGCCGCTCCTGTAGAGCAACGCCATCAGCCGGCGGACACGCCGTCAATCCGACGATCACAAAAATCCACAGCCTTCAAGGCGTGCCGCTCGCGGCGCTTACGCTTGAACACCATGAGCCGCGCCGTTGTCGGCGAGAGCGCCCCCTTGGTACGTACCGTCCTGTGCCGGACAGTGGCGAAGACGCTCTCGATGGGGCGGAGCCAGCCAGAGGCTCCGGCGCGCGAAGCGTGTTGGAGTGGCTGGCGGAGGGTCGAAGTCCGAAGGTGGTCCCAGTGCTCGGCGGGGAAGTCGAAGAA
>CAXTFG010000219.1:0-3329 GCA_964243415.1 uncultured Beijerinckiaceae bacterium
TCCAAGCGTTGCTGACGCGACGACCTCGCGCGGTCAATCACACTCGAGCGAGATGTCCAGCCTGTCGCCTGATCTCCCAGCCGCAGCGGGGGAAGACGACCCGCACGCCAGCATGATGACAGCGCTCCAGCCGATCTCTCCGTTCGACGGCGTGGAAAACGGTCTGAAAGAGATCAGGGTCTCGTTGCCGTCCCCGCGCTTAAGACGACGGCAGCAGCGGAAGCACTGTCCCGATGAGAATCGCAGCCCAGTGCGCGGTGGCGCCGGCCAACACGTGGCCGTGCCAGATCGAGCGGGAGAACTGCAATTGCTCCTTGACGTGAAAGATCACCCCGCAGCTGTAGATGAGGCCGCCGATCACCAGCAGGATGAGAGCGGATCTCGACAGGGATTGGACGATCGGGCCGCCCGCGATGACGACGATCCAGCTCATCGCGAGGTAGAGGGCGGTCCAGATCCCTTCGCGAAGATGCGGCACGATTAATTTGCCGAGGATGCCCAGTCCCGCGATCGTCCAGATGGCCATCGTCATTCCCCATGCCCAACGCCCCTTCAGGACCAGTGTGGTGAATGGCGTGTAGGACCCGGCGATCATCAGGAAGATCCCGGAATGGTCCAGCCGACGGAAGAGATTGCGGCGGCGGCCGTCGGAGAAGTTGTATCCCAGCGAAAACGCCAGCATCAGGACGAAGCCAACGGCGTAGATGGCGATGGCAGCGGCCGGGACCACCCCCAAGCTCGCGGTGAGGGTGAGCATGGCGATGCCGCCGACGATCGCAAAGACCAGCCCGATGAGATGGACGGCCAAATCTGCGCGTTGTGCTGCGAGGGTCGGGTAGGATGGAAAACAGCGGGGTGTTTGCCTCATGGGTTTGATCATCCGCCTCAGCCAAGGCAAAATTGAGCCGGCCCCCGCTGGCGTTACGGTGCACGAGCTTCGGGATGACGATGTCGAAAGGACGCAGGCCGATCGCCGGGCGCGGTGGACAAGACAACAGCGTGCCGGGTCCGCTCGCCTGGTTGGCCGCGGCCCAGAACGACTGCTGCTGCTACTGCGAATGCGAGACATGGCTGCCTTGGCAGAGGCGGCAGGAAGTGCGGTTGCGCGCCAAATGGGATCTGCCGGCCAGCCGTTCGCTCGCCTGCCAACTCGCCTTCGACTACCGCATGGCCACGGTCGAGCACGTTCGCCCGCGCTCGCAGGGCGGCACCGACGCCCCCTCGAATCTCGCCATGGCATGCGCGTACTGTAATTCGACTCGCCACGAGCGCGCCCCCGAAACTCATGCTCAGGCGATGGTTGCCCTCAAGCACGCCGGCCGTCACCCCTGCTTCGCGGGGCAGCTCAGCTAAAGTTTGGCGAACGTCGTTCGATCGAACAGCCGCATCATGATCTTCGACGTGCTGTTGCCAGCGACAGCCGGCGTTGCAGGCGCATCCCCTTCCGCAGGCTTTCGGCTCCACCGTGTCGGCGGCTCGCTCGACTTGCCGTCGTCGCCCGGCTTCACGACGCCGAGCGATGGCGCGCTCACCTGCAGCATCCGCAGGATCGCACGCTGCGCGAGACGGACCGTGTCGATCGTGCCGTCGTTCTTCAGGCAGTCGGGTTCCGTCCGCGCGACCTTGACGACCGAGCGCGCCAGTCGTTGCACGACGGCCTGATCGACCTCGTGCGACGCACGAAGGCCTTGCAGTGCGATGTCATAGGCTTTGTAGAGGCGCCCGGCCTCGGAGCTGTCGAAAGCTCCCTTCTTCAAATCGAACACGCCGGCCATGACGCAGCCCCCGCAACGCCTTTACGGGTTGGAGTTTAACAGCAGAGTAGTGGGGTGCAACGCAGACTCGCCGTAAACCTTGACGGCAATCGACATGTCATGTCGGAAAGCGTCGAAAGTAAGCCGGTGTGCTCGATTTGACGCATCGAAGTCGGATTTCGAACGACCCGCTACGCGATGTCTTGACCGTCCGACGTCAATTCTTGCGGGCGGGCGAGGCGGTGCGATCGCTCAGGACCTCGGCAAGGCTCACCTTCCCCGAACCGCGCCGCGCCGGCTGCTGCTGGCTTTCGTGAGGCGCCCAGCCCGACACGGACACGATCTCGAACGTCGCTCGCAGACGGCCGTCCGCGTCGCCGAACCGCTCGGCGTAGAGCCGCTGCGCCTCGGCGAACAGGGCGCGGCGCGCGGTCAGCCGGCTCCGCGCCACGAGCGCGTTGGTGGTACCCATGGCGCGCAGGTCCGCCATCAGGGCGAACAGGTTCGGGTAGCGTACCGTGATCTGCTCACTATCGGCGACGGGCAGCGCGAAACCGGCCCGCTGCAGCAAGCCGCCCATGTCACGGACGTCGGCGAAGGGGGAAACGCGGGGACTGGCGCCACCGGTCACGAGGCTCTCCGCTTCGGTCAGGACAGTGCGCAACTCGTGCAGCGTGCGGCCGCCCGCGAGGCTCGCCAGGAACAATCCATCCGGCTTCAAGACGCGGCGGATCTGGATGAAGGCGCCGGGCAGGTCGTTGATCGCGTGAAGGGCCAGGGCCGATGTGACGAGATCGCAGCTGCCGGCTGCGAGCGGCAGGCGATCGACGTCGCCGACCACCGAGCCGGTCTCGCGAAGCGGCGCGACACGTACGCACGCGGCGGCCGGATACCGCCGTCGAAGCGCGACGGCCAGGGCTGCCGTCGGCGTGCCGACGTCGGCGATCTGGGAGAAGGACCGCTGCACCGTGCCCAGACGGTCGCCAACGTCGTCGACGACGCGCGTCAAGAGAAAATCGGCCGGAGCGCCGTCGAGGGCTCGCTTGAGCCGGCGGCGGGCGAGACCGGTATCGAAGATCGCGGCGGGTAGCATGCGAGGCTAGATGGCCACGATTTCGGGCTGGAAAAGAAGCGACGTTTCGTCGTCCGACGCGGGGCGTTCGAAGCGGACCGGTGCGGGAGGCCCGCGAGTTGGCTATGGTGGATGCATGACCTCGTCCGCCGCCACCACCGCAGCAGCCCCGCAATCCGCCCCGCGTCCCGTCGGTCCCGGCGACCACGTCTTCCTCGTGGACGGCTCCTCGTTCGTCTTCCGTGCCTATTTCCAGTCGATCCGCCAGGACGCCAAGTACAACTACCGCTCCGACCGCCTGCCGACGGGCGCGGTGCGGCTGTTCTGCACCAAACTGTTCCAGTTCGTTCGCGAAGGCGCCGCCGGCATCATGCCGACCCATCTCGCCATCATTTTCGACAAGACCGAGAACTCGTTTCGCAAGGACCTCTTCCCGGCCTACAAGTCGAACCGCTCCGAGCCGCCCGACGACCTCGTCCCGCAGTTCCCGCTGATGCGCGACA
>CAXTFG010000220.1:0-3112 GCA_964243415.1 uncultured Beijerinckiaceae bacterium
AAGCATTGCGAGGCCGCGTTCGAGCCGATCGCCAAGGGCGGCGTGGACCTGCGTCGTGGCCTGATGTCGTTGCCGCCGCTGATCAAGGCCTACCTGCGAACCGGCGCGCGGTTCAGCACCGGCGTCGTCATCGACCGACAGTTCGGCACCACCGATCTTTTCGCCGTCATGCCCATGGCCGACATCGAAGAACGGTACCTCGCGCATTACGGGCAGCCGAGTTGCCTTTCGGGGACGCCGGTCGCATAGTCGAGGGATGGAATGCGCTCGGGACGCTTCGCTCGACCGGACGAGGCTCAGTGCGAAGCGGCACCGCCCGGCGGACTCGCGTTCCGGCTTCGGCCCACGCGCGCTTCTCGCGGGATGCTCCGTTCCCTTGATCGCCGCGCTCTTCGGTGTCGTGGGGACCGGTCCGGCTTACGCGATCGATCACAAGGCCAAGGCGATCGCCGCGGAGAAGCCGTCGATCCTCAGCCTCAGGGACGCGCTGCTCCACGATGCGGCGGCGCCGATCGTCGGCAACCCGGACGGGGATGTCACGATCATCGCCTTCGTGGACTACAACTGCCCCTATTGCCGGAAGAGCGAGGCTGATCTCGCCGCGCTGATCGACGACGATCCCAAAGTCCGGGTGATCTACAAGGATTGTCCGATCCTGTCGAAGACCTCGGTCGCGGCGGCCAAGATCGCGATCGCCGCAAATCTCCAGGGCAAGTACGCGGAGATGCACAAGGCGCTCATGCGCATGAAGGCGCGCCCCGCCAACGACGCGGACATCAGCCGCGCCGCGGTGTCCGCCGGCGTGGACGTCACCAAGCTGAACAGGGATCTCGACGAACACGACGGCGAGATCGTGTCGCTGCTCAAGCGCAACTTCCAGGAAGCCGAAGCGCTGCAGATCAAGGGAACCCCGGTCTACCTCATCGGACCCTTCATCACCGCAAGTCCGCTCGACCTCCCTCAGTTCAAGAAGATCGTGGCGGACGCTCGGGAGGATCAGGCCAACCCGAGCGCGCCGGCTCCCGCGGATCTAAGGCCGGAGTAGAATCGATCGTCAGAAGCGCGTCGTTAGGCTGGTGAGCCAGGCGGGCGAGGCGGCGACGAGGTGCCCCTCAAAGATCTTGTCGTAACCCGACAGCATCATCGTCCCCAGGATGAGCAGCAAGACGCCCATGCCCTGCTTCACCATTTTGCCGGCGCTGAGCAGGCCGCCCTTCCAGCGCATCAACGTCTCCCGCGAGACGAAACCGAGCACCATCAGCGGGAAGCCGGCGCCGAGGCCGTAGGCGAGCATCACGAGGCTCGCCAGCCACAGCTCCTTCGACTGCGACGCCAACAGGATGGCCGCGCCGAGCGTGGGACCGCCGCAGGGTGACCAAACCGCCCCGAGCAGCAGCCCGACGCCGAACTGTCCAAGGAGGCCCGACGCGTCGAAGCCGCCGAAGCGCTCCTGGGCGAACGAGCCCACGGGGCCCGCCGCCGTTGCGACCCGCATCTGCAGCGCCGGCACGAGCAGCACGATCCCAACGAGGACCAGCAGCACCGCCGCGGCTTTCTGGAACACGTCGGCGTCGATCCCGGCGGCGAAGCCGACCGTCTGCACGAAGATGCCGATGGTCGCATAGGACATCGCCACGCCGGCGGCGAGCGCCACTGGACCGAGCCTATGCTCGGCGAGCGCCGTGCCGAGGACGATGGGCAGCAGCGGCAGAACACACGGCGAGAGGATCGACAGGACACCCGCGACGAAAGCGAAGAAGATCATGAGGGCGCCTGCCTACCGACTGATGCGATCTCAGCTCGTTTTGTCGAAAAGCTTTTCGACGGAGGCCTTGTTGGTATCGCCGCTCGAACGGGCGACTTCCCTGTCGCCCTTGAAGGCGACGAACGTGCTCTGCACAGTCACGCCGTACTTTCTGAGCACCGCCTTCTGCGAGTCGAAGTCGACGTCGTAGACCGTGACCTGCTTATACCGCGGCGCCTCGATCAGCGCGTCCACGATGGGCTTCTGCGCCGCGCAGGTCGAACACCACGGCGCGGTGACGTGGAGGATAACCGGCTTGCCTTGGGCCTGCGCGGCCGCGACGGCTGCCGCATCGTAGGGCTGTTCGGCCGCCTGGGCGATGCTCACGCCGCAGAACGCGGTCCCGAGCGCGAAGGCGGTGGCGAGAAGAAGCTTGCTGGTCATGCTGAACCCCCTGGGCGACACGCGGTCGCAACCCTTGTCATTCGTACCGGCCATCACGGCGGTTACGCCGTTCGACAGAGAACAGGACGCCGGCAGCGGCGCAAGGTGATGCTCCCCTGCGGTTTGGCCGGCGCTAAGCGGGCTCGCGGACCGCTTGACGAACACGCCCTCGTGGGGTCCGCTCGGTATCCACGCGAGGGCACCCGATGGACGTGAGGACGGTCGAAACCACAGCGATCGAGGGCCAAAAACCCGGCACGTCGGGGCTGCGCAAGAAAGTGCCGGTCTTTCAGGCGCGGCACTACGTCGAGAACTTCGTGCAATCGATCTTCGACTCGCTCGCCGGCTATGCGGGCAAGACGCTGGTCGTCGGCGGCGACGGCCGCTTCTTCAACCGCGAAGCGATCCAGGTGATCCTCCGCATGGCGGCGGCGAACGGCTTCGGCCGCGCCCTGGTCGGGCAAGGCGGCCTCCTCTCGACGCCGGCCGCCTCGTGCGTGATCCGCGCCCGCGGCGCCTTCGGCGGCATCATCCTCTCCGCCTCGCACAATCCCGGCGGCCCGCACGGCGACTTCGGCATCAAGTACAACATCGGCAACGGCGGCCCGGCACCGGAGGCGATCACCGAGGCCATATTCGCGCGCACCAAGGCGATCACGCGGTTCATGACGCTGGACAGGCCGGACCTCGACCTCGACGCGCAGGGTACCTTCAGCCTCGGCGCCATGGCCGTCGAGGTCATCGATCCCGTCGCCGATTACAAGGCGCTGATGGCAAGCCTGTTCGACTTCGATTTGATCCGCGCCGCCTTCGCGAGCGGGCTGACGCTGCGGTTCGACGCCATGCACGCCGTCACCGGCCCTTACGCAAAGGCGATCCTCGTCGACGACCTCGGCGCGCCGGCCTCGAGCGTCGTCAATGCCG
>CAXTFG010000221.1:0-3090 GCA_964243415.1 uncultured Beijerinckiaceae bacterium
AACGGGAGAGAAGTTTTGGCGACTTACGACAGCACGGTAACTGGCACCGGCGGTGCAGCCCCATTAACCGGCGCACTCGTCGGATCGCACACTCACCGGCGTATATCGTGGGCGGCCATATTCGGCGCCGTCGTGCTCGTGCTATCCATTCAAATACTGCTTAGCCTGCTCGGCGCGGGCGTGGGGCTCGGAACGGTCAACGTCAACGCCGGCAGCACGCCCAGTGCCTCGAGCTTCGGCATTGGCGCCGGGCTATGGTGGGTGCTGTCGAGCTGCATCGCGCTGTTTGTCGGCGGCTATGTCGCGGCTTGGCTGGCGGGCAACGAAATCAAGTTCGACGGCCTCCTGCATGGGCTGGTGACGTGGGGCATCTCGACCATCTTTACCGTGTACCTGCTGACCACAGCGATTGGCGGCATTATCGGCGGTGGCTTCTCTGCCATGAGCAGTGCTGTCTCGGCGGCGGGTGGCGGGATCAAAAGCGCCGCGGCGCCGATCGCAAGCTCGGTTGGTATCTCGCCAGACATGGTGCAGCAGCAGGCACAGGCCTATCTGCAGCCGACCAATCCAGATCCGGCAACCATGAGCCCCCAGGATGCACAGAAAGCCGTCGCGACTGATCTTGTAACCTACGAGCAAGGCGGGGCGGACGCACCGGCTGCGAAAGAGCAGATCATCGACATCACCGCCGCGCAGATGAAGATCAGCAAAGCCGACGCGACGAAGAAGTTCGATGACGCGCAGGCCAAGATCCAGCAAACCGTCGCAGACGCCAAGCAGAAGGCGGCGGACGCCGCCGACACCGCCTCCGCCGGAGCGTCGAAAACATCTTTCGGGATCTTCGTCGACCTTCTGCTCGGCGCGGTCGCCGCTGCTGCTGGCGGCCTGATCGCGATAAGGCGTCGCGTCATCGAAGTCGAGCGGCCGGCCGCCACTCGCGTTGTTCGCTCCTAAACCAATATTCCTCGTCCAACGGTCAGAGTGCTTGATGATCGACCACCGCGACGACGAGGAACCGGCCGATCGCTTGCTGCTAGCCGAGGAAATCGCCACGATCGGCAAGCGGACGGTCTCGACTGGAAAGATCGAGGTTCGTACCCAAACAGAGACCTTCGAGGAAATTGTTCGGAGCGTCCTGCGCGACGAGCACGTTGACGTGACACGTGTGGCGATTGACCGACAGGTCGACGTCGCACCGACAATGAGGACCGAGGGCGATCTGACTATCGTGCCGATCTTCGAGGAGGTCCTCTTCATTGAGAAGCGGCTCATCCTCAAAGAAGAAATCCATATTCGTCGACGGGTCGAAGAACGATCTGTCGAGATGCCGACGACTTTGCGCCGTCAGCACGCGGTCATCAACCGCGCGGACATCGAAGAGCCAATCTCATCAACACCCATCAGCAAGGACACGCCATGACAACCGCTGACATGACCCACGATCGAACCGTCACTGCTTTCTTTGATACCCGTGCCGCCGCCACCAAGGCGGAGGCAAACGTCATCGCCTCTGGCGTGCCAGCGAGCATGGTCAGCGTGGTCGAGGGCAACGATCCCAATCGCGCCGGCGCTGCGACCATGACGACTTCGACTTCGCAGGAAGGCGGCTTCTGGGGGTCCGTGAAAAACATGTTTGCGCCGGAAGAAGACAAGCATGCGTACGCCGAGGGGCTAAGCCGCGGCGGATACCTGCTGACGGCGCATACCGATGAAGCGCACTACGACCGCGTGATCGACATCCTCGATGATGAGGGTGCAGTCGACATGAACGAGCGGGAGACCCAGTGGAAGTCGGAAGGATGGTCCGGGCGCCATGATGCAGCCCCTGCGGTCGGCTCGACCATGGCGGCCGCGCGCGGTCTCGAAACCCCTGTGGCCTACCGACAAGAAACGTCGACTGCCGCGACGCTCGGTACGGCCGCGCCGGCTGAAGACCTCACTGGCACGACGGCGTCTCGCACCATGCCTGTGGCTGAAACGGCTGTCGGAGCGCGCGGAACTGGTCTTGGCGACGAAACCATCCAGCTTGCCGAGGAGACGATGCGCGTTGGCAAACGCGACGTTGCGCATGGCCGCGTGCGCCTGCGCAGTTACGTCGTCGAGAAGCCGGTCACGGAGTCTGTCACGCTCCACAGCGAGACCGTCGATGTCAGCCGGCGCCCCGTCAGTCGAGCGCTCGGCGCCGGAGAGAACCTGTTCCAGGAGCGCACGATCTCGGCGGAAGGCCATCATGAAGAGGCGGTCGTCTCGAAAGAGGCGAGAGTCTACGAGGAGGTCGGCCTGAACCGGACCGCTACGGATCGGACCGAGGAGATCAAGGATACGGTCCGACGGACCGAGCTTGAGGTCGATGACGCAACCCTGGCCGCTGGCGGTGCCGTTCGCGGCACCGGGGCCGGCCTCGAGCGCCCCATCGTTGCTACGGGCGGAACAGCAGCAGCCGATATGCACTCTCGGATCGTCGAGCACATGGATGTTCTTGCCTCCGACGGAGAGAAGGTTGGAACGGTCGATCACATGGATGGGACGGACCGGGTCAAGTTGACCAAGTCCGCGTCTGCCGATGGAATGCATCACTTCATTCCGACGAGCTGGATCGCCCGGGTCGACGAGCACCTGCACCTGAACAAGCCGGCTGCCACGGTTCGCAACGACTGGATGTGATCGTTCGGTCAAGACCATCTCGGTCTCGGCTGTCGAGATCCGCCGGAAGCGCGACCGGCGGATTGCAAGCCAGCGCATCAATGATTGGCGACGTCTTCGACGAATCGTCGATCTACGGAGGACGAGACATGGCTGCGACATCACACAAGGAAGCCTCGAAACATCACGAGGAGGCTGCCAAGGCCCACAAGAGCGCTGCCGAGCATCACGACAAGGGCGACGAAGCGAGCGCGAAAAAGCACTCCGAGACCGCGCACGGGCATTCGACAAAGGCGCACGAGTCCTCGAAGGCCGCGCATACGAAAAGCAGCAAGTAAGGGCTCGATCGCCGCGCGGGTAACACCGCGCGGCGTGTTCCGAAGGCTTCCATGCCAGATTTACTAACATGCGCGCGAGGATAATATGCCGGAGACTTTGACATCTGAG
>CAXTFG010000222.1:0-3059 GCA_964243415.1 uncultured Beijerinckiaceae bacterium
GACAAGGCGCAGGCGCTGGGCGAGATCGCCGCCGTGCTGGCGATGATCGACGGCGAGCAGCGCGAGCCCGACACGTGGGAGCGCCTGTCGCTCCTGCGCGCCTTCAGCCTCGTGTCCTCCGGCTGCTACCTGCTCGCAGCTCTGGAAGCCCGCGACGCCTCGCTGCGCCCGTCGATCCCGATGGACGAGCGCGCCGCCGAGCCGACGCTCCAGCACTGCGACCTGCTCACCATGTTCGAGGCGCTGAAGGAGGCGATGGCCGAGGCGGCGCGGCCGTATCCGCATCTCGGGCCGTCGGCGCTGGGGTAGGCGGGCGTCGTTGCAGGACGCGCGCGGCGCGAACCCGAGTACCGGCGCGTCGATGCCCGATATATAGACACCGTGTCAGTTTCGACCTTTCGCGATACCGTCCGGTGATGACCGACTACGGCCAGATCATCACCATAGAGCCCGGCAAGCGCGGCGGCCGCCCTTGCGTTCGCGGCCTGCGCATCACCGTGGCCGATGTGCTCGGCTGGCTGGCTGCCGGCATGTCGCACGACGAGATCAAAGCCGACTTCCCAGATATCACCGAAGATGACATCCGAGCCTGCCTCTCCTATGCGGCCGACAGGGAGAGGCGTGTGCTGACCGCGGCCGGATGAAGCTCCTCTTCGATGAGAACCTGAGCTTCAGGTTGTGTCGTGAGCTCGCCGATCTTTTTCCGGACTCTTCGAGATGGCACTGCACCGGGGACCTTTGCCAAAGGTGATCTGGCTCCGTTGCGGCAATGAGCCGACAGCCCATATTGGCGCCCTCCTGCGCGAACGGTTTGAAGCCATACTGGCCTTCGAGAAGGCCCCCGTTTGGTCTGCCTCGAATTGTGTTGACGCTCGAGGCCTACCCGCGCCACTCCCGAATATCCACGAACCGCCCCGCGAACGCTGCCGCCGCCATTCGAGGTGACACTTGTCTAGACGTCAGGTGAACGTATTGCCGAGCGCGACAGTGAACAATCACCAGAGCCTCTACCTACGTGCTTCACGAGGTCGGTAGCAGGATCAGGATCGAAAGATCATCCCTGGGAACGAAGTTGTGCTTGTGCACCTCGAACTTGGTTGGGCCGGTCTTGACGACACTGTCGCCGCAGAAGCTCAGCAGATTTGCGGCGTCGCCCTTGTCGACTGTCAGATGGAACATCTCGATGGGACCGGCCCAATTCGCGCCGGTTTTCAAAATGTAGGCGATGCGCTGCTCGCCGAAGGGAGGATAATCGATCTTCTTTGAACGCATGGCGCGCTGGACCGAGCCGACGATGGACGGGTCGATGCAGAACCTGCGGATATAACGCGCGCTCCCAGGAAGACTTTTCCAGTTGGAAGTTCCGATGCGGGTTTGCGCCGAGCTTCCGACGCTCGGCCGATAGCTTTGGTCCAACACGACCGCGCGCATCGCGGGGAAGGTCTGTGTCCAGGTGAAAGCCGACTGTAGCGTCCAATTGGCGACGAGATGATCCTCGGTCGGGGCGTCCCCTGTACCGTAGTTTTCGATCCGGGCGATGCCGAGCCTGACGAGGTCCGCCCGATCCGCCTTCGGCAAACGATCGAGCGCTTTGTCCGTCTCCGCTGCTATCGGCATGAGCGGGATATGCAGCTGCCGCAAGCGCGCGGTTTGGTCCAGACCCCTGGCCAGGGCTTTCTGCTCGAGATGCAAGGGGACCGGCGCGCCGTCCGACGTCACCTTGAAGTCAAAGACGTTGTCCGCGTTGTCGGTCGGGACGGCAAGTTCGTCGTTGCTGTCGGCGCCGACGATGTCAGGCATCGGGAAAGCCACCAAGATGGTCTTGGCGCGTGGCGACTGGTTGAAGAATGTGTAGGAGATCGCGACGCGCTTGGCGGAAATCGCAAGATCCTCCGCGCGCATCGAGATGTCGGGATCGCGTTGGAAGCGCAAGGCGCCGGTCTCGAACTCAGCCGACGAATCGTTGGCCCTCAAAGCGAACGGCGGCATGAAGAAAAGTCCGACTATGACGGGGAAAGCTAGTCTGTGCATCGCCACCTCGCATTGGCCGGGACACGCTAGGGACAGTCCGTTCCGAGAGCGGCGAAGCGCGACAGGCGCACATCCGTCGTCGTCGACGGCAAAAGGATCCATGAATCCGTATCGATGTGGCCGCAGAGATCGGAGGTGAGCAGAAGCTTACCACTTTTCATTGCCGCAACCTTGAACGTGACGGCCTTGCCGAAGCGATTGTAGACGTGAAGCTTCGGGTAGCCCACGGCGTGCGTTGTCGAGATGCTGACCATGATCTCGCCTTGCCGAGGCGAAGCCGAACCAGCTTGCATCCGCACGGGCGCGACCGTCAGACGGCGGCCAGCGTCGATGCTCAGCGCGAAAGCCCGTTCGGCGCCGTTGCGGATCATGAGATCGCCAGCCGAAGCCGACGCAATCGAAACAGCGCCGAGAAGCGCGAGTGATCCGCAGAAGTCGATCCGTCGGCCCATGCGTCGCTTTCCGCGATAAACACTATCGATGAAGCACAGCGTGCCGCTCAAAGCGATTCAGGATCACGCGTTGGCTTATAGACCTTCGTCGTAATTCAAGTGGGTGATGCGGCTGCGAAGACGAAAGGTTAGAAGGCCAGCATGAAGACCCAAACGCTTCGCGCCGTCACTTCGCTCATTACCCTCGCTCTCGTATCGACGGTGGCCGTCGGTCGGGCACAAGCCGCCTGCGACGTGATTGTCTATCGAGATGCTAACTTCAGCGGCGAAGCCGAAGAGATACGAGGCAACCAGCCCTTCGTGGGACAGCATTGGAACGACCAGATCTCCTCGATCCGCGTCCTTGCGGGGCGCTGGAACTTCTATTGGGATGCGGGATACGGCGGCGAGGTTCTCAGCTACGGGCCGGGAAACTACAGCTTCGTGGGGCCGCACTGGAACGACCGTATCAGCTCCTTGCGCTGCGTCGATGGAGGCGGCGGTGGCGGCCCTATCTACGTTCCGGGCGGCATTCCGGGCGGCGGTGGTGGCGGTCCTGCGGGTTATTACGTCGAGCGCGTCCGCAGAGGCGGATTC
>CAXTFG010000223.1:0-3020 GCA_964243415.1 uncultured Beijerinckiaceae bacterium
GGCATAGCGGCTACGCTGCTCGGCGCTCATTCGATCTACGATACTCTCGCCCACTATACCGACCCGTGCGAGCATGGGGGTCGAAACGGCACTAGGCTCGACCACGACGACCTTGACGCCGAGCGGCGCGACTTCTCGGCGCAACGAGTCGCTGACCGCCTCAAGGGCGAACTTGGAGCCGGCATACGGACCATAGGTCGCCATCGCGACCTTCCCACCCAGCGAGGAGACGTTGACGATCGTACCGCGGCTCTCGATCAACGCCGGCAAGAGCGCCTGCATCATCGCGACGTGGCCGAACAGGTTCACCTCGAACAGCCGCCGCCAGTCCGCCAGGGGCAACGTCTCCACCGGCGCGTTGATCTGCACCCCCGCGTTGTTAACCAACGCGCGCAGCGGACGCCGTTCGGGATCGTCGGCGACACGCGTCGTCAGCGCGGTGATCCCCTCCTCGTCGGTTACGTCGAGGGTTACCGGCTCAAGGTTGCGCGCCCGGAGCGTATCGGCATCAGCGTCCCGGCGCACGCCGGCGAGAACATGGAAGCCGCGCCTGGCAAGCTCACGCGCCGTGGCGGCACCGATCCCCGACGAAGCGCCGGTCACGATGACAAATCCTTGGCGCGTGACCTTTGCGTGTCCCGGACGGCGTAATGATCGTTTCTGTTCAGATGCTCGGTAATGATAATCCCGAATACTGCTGCCTTACCTGGCCGCATTTGCCGCCCGGGCTAAAGCTTGTTGGACATTGGGGTGGTCGAAGAGCGGCATAGTGATGTCGTACAGAGCGCCTCGAGCCGCCGCCGGACCCTGGTTCGTCCAGATCTTCAAGAGCTCTTTGGTCCCGGCAAAGGCGTTTGCCGGACCGGTCGCGAAACGGCGCGACAGCTCGACCGACGCAGCCTCCAATTTGCTCCGCTCGACAATCTGACTGACGACGTTCCAATCTCTCATCTTGTCGGCGTCGATCATCGTGGAAAGCATCACGAGTTCGATCGCCTTGGTGCGCCCGATCCGCTCGGCGAGCAGATACACGCCTCCCTGAAGCGTCATGATGCCGAGCGTCGCCTCGGGGAACTCGAAGCGCGCATTGTCGGCGGCCAGGATCAGGTCGCATCCCAACGCCAGTTCGAACCCTCCGCCCATGCAACCACCCTGCACCACGGCAATGGTAGGTATCGTGAGATCGCCGAGCGCATCGATCGCCTTGGCGAACACCTCGATCTTGGGCCGCAGCTCCCCGCTGGGGATGCCGATCCATTCCCCCGCATCGCCCCCCAGGCAGAAGTCGTCTCCCGCGCCCTTGACGAGAAGAACCCGGGCCTGACTTGCCGCGACCTGCTCGAAGGCGTCGAGCACCTCCGTTCGCATCTTGAAGTTGATGCGGTTGCCGCCCGGATTGTCGAGCGTGACCGTGGCGATCGCATCGTCGATCGAGAGTTTCACGAACCTCATCGCGGTCTCGCTCCTCGTATGGAGAAGTTGGTGGCAAACGGGGGGCGTCGAGGGAGGCTCCGGTCGTCCTGATGCTCCATCTGCACCGCTGCTGTTCGCTCAGCGCTCGGGCGTCAGGATGATCTTGCCGTTCGCGCCCTTTTCGCCGAGCCGTTGCGCATCCGCCGCCGCCCCGAGCGGGAAGCGTCGAGCAGTAGGAACTTCGAGGCGGCCGCCCTCGACGGCTTCGGCGTAGTGCCGGGTAGTTTCGGCGCAGGGTTGAGCGAGGATTGAGTTGGTCTCGACGCCGAGACGATCGAAGGTGCCATGAACAATCGTGCCGAAGACGCCGCCTTCCCGTACCTTGGCGAGCAGCTGGACCGGCACGTCTGATGTGTCGGACGAAATGGTGTTTGCGACGCAGTCGACCGGCCGCATGGAGGCGACCGCGTCGGCATCGTCGAGGGCAATGACGGCTGCCACTCCCGGGAGCGCGGCCGCCTGATCGCTCTGGCTGCGCCGAACCCCGGCAAGGATGGTGCAGCCGATTTCCTTCGCGGCGAAGACGGCGCAGCGCCCAACTGACCCGACCGCTCCCGTTATAAGAATCGTCTGACCGGGCTTTGCCTTGGCGGCCTGACGCACCAACTGATCGCCGGTTGCCGTCACCAGCGGCAGGGCCGCCGCTTCTTCGAAGCTCAGGCCCAAGGGGATGCCGGTAAGGTCGTCAGCTGGCGCGACGCAGAGCTCGGCGTAAGTGTGGTTGGCCAGCCCCATGACACGATCGCCGACGCTAAGACCTGTCACGCCGCTCCCGAGCCGGAGCACCTCTCCCGCGAGATCGCGACCTGGGATGTAAGGCAGGTCGATCGGCGACTCGGACTTGCGCGATCCCAAACGAAGCTTCCAGTCGATCGGGTTGACGCTCGTCGCGAACACCCTGATCAGCACTTCGCCTACGTGTGGCGCGGGATCGTCCACCAGCTCGTATCGGAGGACTTCGGCTGGCCCGTATTCGTTGAAGCGGATGGCCTTCATGGTCGTCTCCGTTCAGGAATGGCCTCGCTCAGAAGCATCAACGAGAGGTATGATACTCGTGATGTTTTTTGGGCCACGACTGTCCGCTTATTCCGTCGGCCGGATCGGTCGTCGAAGACAGACATCTATTGCTCCCAGCTCTCCATTAGCGGCGATAAGAAGCTCATCGACATCGAAGGCCAAGAGCAGATCAACAGTCAGTGGCCTTATCTGCTTGATGTACGCTTCTCGGTGCAACGCTTGAAGCGACACGTTCGGATGCGGACCGTATATCAGTAACAACAGTCTGGTATAGCAGCCCTCCCGCGACCTCAACGTCTTCTTTTCATCGATGTGAATCGGTATGATGCGCGAACTGATGAATCGGAGTTGGATATGCTGGGTCCCAGCCGGCCCGCGGTTAATCGCCCTTCCATCGCCGTCTCGGGGGCGACCGGATAGGTCGGATGCGCGCTACTTGATCTGCTCGTGGCCGATCCGATCGACGTCGTCGCGCTGACACGCCGTCCGGACACGGCTGGCCTTCCTAGTGAGGTCGCTGTCGCAGCTAT
>CAXTFG010000224.1:0-2750 GCA_964243415.1 uncultured Beijerinckiaceae bacterium
GCGAAGGCTGCGGCGCAAACGGCCGAGCAGAATGCGGCGACCGAGCAGAAGATGGTCGCGCTCGGGTTGGGGCCGCTGCCCGACTCGTTCCAGGCTGTCGCGCTGCCGTCGACGACGAACGACGAGGATGCCGAGCCGGTGGGCTACAGCGAGATCGTGTTCAGCCAGCTCGCGAAGGCGAAGGGCCTCGGCGCCCGCATGGGCCGCCCGGGATCGGCCGGCGTTCGTTTCGCCATCGACGAGCACGGCGCTTTGCTCACCGTGTCTCTCGCTGCATCGAGCGGGATCAAAGAGCTCGATGACGAGGCGATCGCGATCGTCCATCGGGCGGCACCGTTTCCCGCGCCGCCGAAAGGCGCGCAACGCGACTTTTCTGCGAACGTGAGCTTCGTGGCCGAGACCGGGCGGTGACCGACACGGCGTTGGCGCCGCCCTCGGGCGGTCGCACGACGCCGCGCAATCACGCTTTGCCGCTGCTCGCCGCGCTCTCACTCGTCGTCCACGTTTCGGCGATCCTGCTCTTGCTGACCTACAGGCGCGAGCAGGCCACACTGCCGCCGGTCGAGATCCCGGTCGAAGTCGTGCAGCTGCCCAAGGAAGCGCCGCCCAGGGAGGCGCTAACCAAGGAGGCGCCAACCGAGAGAAGGGCACCCAAGCCGGCGCCCGCTGCCGACCGCGCCAAGACGGAGCAGCGCAAGTCTCGTGCGGACAAGCAGCCACCGCCCAGACCCGCACACAACGCGCCGCCGAAGCCGGTAAGTCCGAGACCAGCTCCGCCGCCCGCGTCGCTTTCTCCCCAAAAGACCGCCGAGCGCTTCGAGAGGCTGCTCGGTCCCATGCCTGCCGTCGCCCTTCCCGGCGCATCGGACGTCGGCACGGAAGAGGTGTCCTACAAGGAACTCGTCCTGAGCCAGGTCGCGAAAGCCAAGAAGGAAGGCCGCTACTCCGGCATTCCCGGCGTCGCCAGCGTGCGGTTTTCGCTGGACGACCACGGCGAGATCGTCCGCTGCGAGGTGGTCAGCAAGAGCGTCGATCCGGCCCTCGACACCGAAGCGATGGCGATGGTTCGGCGTGGCGCCCCATATCCGGCGCCTCCGCCTGGCGCGGCGCGCGAGTTCGTCATCGGCTTGCGCTTCGCGCCCTTGACCTGAGCCGGCGGGCACGGGGGGCCAGTCCGCCCGTCGACCGGCGCCGCGATCTTGCCAACATACCTCGCCGATCGTACCACTCCGCGAGGGGCAATTGCGGTGCCCGCTGCAGTGGACGCGCGATGAAGAAGGTTTACGACGACGCCCGGTCGGCGCTGCAGGACGTGCTGAAGGACGGCATGACCGTGATGTCGGGCGGGTTCGGCCTCTGCGGCATCCCCAAGCTCCTGATCGACGCGGTCCGCGACCTCGGCATCAAGGACCTCACCGTCATCTCCAACAACGCCGGCGTCGACGGCGCGGGCCTCGGCCTGCTGCTCGAGACGCGGCAGATCCGCAAGATGATCTCGTCCTACGTCGGCGAGAACAAGCTGTTCGAGAAGCAGTACCTCGCGGGCGAGCTCGAGCTCGAGTTCAATCCGCAGGGCACGCTGGCCGAGCGCATCCGCGCGGGGGGCGCCGGCATTCCGGCCTTTTTCACCAAGACCGGCGTTGGGACGGTCGTCGCCGACGGCAAGGAGACCCGCGAGTTCGAGGGCGAGACCTACGTGATGGAGAAATGGCTGCGCGCCGACGTATCCATCATCCATGCCTGGAAAGGCGACAAGGAAGGCAACCTCGTCTACCGCAAGACGGCGCGGAACTTCAATCCGATGATGGCGGCGGCGGGCGATGTGACCATCGTCGGGGTCGAACATTTGGTCGAGGTCGGCGAGATCGACGGCGACGCGATCCATACGCCCGGCATCTTCGTGCACCGCATCATCCACGCCCCGGACGTCTATAAGCCGATCGAGAAGCGCACCACACGGCCCAAGGTGGCGGCGTAGCACGGTCCCGGATTTTCCTCTGACCCGCGACGGATCGCGGGCGGCCCGGCGTATCGCGCAACTTCATGTGCTGCGGCGGTAAGGTGGATCTCATACCGAAGTAGGGCTTGTGCCGTCGAGCGATCCGCCAACACTTGCGTCGCCGACTAGATATTCAGCCCGTTACTTTCGTCTAATACGGTGCGCGCTGCGACTTCTTGATACGGCGCTTTGAAGCCGTCGCGAATAGTTTGGGACGGCGCGTAAACCAACATGAGGTTAACATGAAGATCCTGCTCCGTTGCGGTCTCGTCGCTGCGACACTGGCCGCTTCGTCGGTGATGACCACGTCCTGCTTCTCTCAGGATACCCTCACCGTTCGCAAGCATGCGCCCTACAAGGTCGGCTATCGCCGCGGCTACTCGAGAGGGTGGAGCAACGGCTACACGGCCGGTGCCATCGCCCCCTACTACTATCCCGCTGCCTATGCTTATCCCTATTACGGTTATGGCTACGATTACGGACTGCTGGGCGGGTTGTTCGGCATTCTCTAGTCATCCATTCGCGTAGGCGGAGCGGACACAAGCACGACGCGCGGTGGTGAGCCGCGTGTCCCGTCCGTTCGACGGACGGTGCCGTCAGCTTGCCGCCGCCCGGCTTGACGCGGCAACGGTGGAGGCGCGATCCTGCACGTCGAAATCTGCAGGAAGGTCGCCTCAATGCCTTGGACCCGCGAACAGATGGCGGCGCGCGCCGCCAAGGAGCTGCGCGACGGCTTCTACGTCAATCTCGG
>CAXTFG010000225.1:0-2709 GCA_964243415.1 uncultured Beijerinckiaceae bacterium
GCCGGGAAGCCGCTACGAACCCGCCAATGGTCCCGCCACGCTCTGCGGCGTCGCGGTCGAAACCGACGATCGCACGGGTCTTGCCGTCAAGGTCGCCCCGGTGCGGATCGGCGGGCGCCTCAGCCCGATGGTGCCGGATTTCTGGAGTTGAGGATGGGCAGGCGATACTCCTGCCTGGCGCGGCACCTCGATGCGGGTGTATCGAGTAGGGTTGACACACGCTAGGCGGGCCGTGGCTCGATCAGGTCCCAGAGATTGCCGTAGAGATCCTCGAAGACCGCAACAGTGCCGTAAACTTCCGTCCGTGGCGTTTCGTGGAACAAGACGCCGCGCGCCGTGAAGCCCGCATGATCGCGCCGGATATCGTCCGTCATGAGGAAGAAGCCGACCCGGCCACCCGCCTGATTGCCGACCGCCGCAGCCTGCCGCGGCTCGGATGCCTGGGCCAGCAGCAACCCTGGCCCGGTCCCGCCCGGCGGCGCCACGACGACCCAGCGCTTGTCGGGCGCGAGTGCATCGTCCCGCACGACGCTGAAGCCGAGGCGGTCGACGTAGAAAGCAATCGCCTCGTCATAATTTCTAACCACGAGCGTGACGAGGCCGATGGATAAGCTCATGGGACTACCCTCGATCCATGATCAAACCGAAGACCTACGTCGTGCGTTCGGTCGAACGCGACCGCAATCGGCACGGATCGAGGAACATTTCATGAAGATCGAGCCGTTGGATCACTTGGTCCTGACCGTGGCCAATATCGAAAACACCTGCGCGTTCTACGAAGCCGTGCTCGGCATGCAGCACCTGGAGAAGGACGGGCGCCACGCCCTGCATTTCGGATCGCAGAAACTGAACCTGCATCAGAAGGATCGCACGTTCGAGCCCAAGGCGCAGCACCCAACGCCTGGGTCGGCCGACCTTTGTTTCCTCACCGACGTGCCAATGCCATCCGTGCTGTTACACCTCGCGCGATGCGACGTTCCGGTGGTCGAAGGTCCGGTCGAGCGGAGCGGCGCCACCGGGCCACTGCTCTCAGTCTACATCCGCGACCTCGACGCCAATCTCGTCGAGATCGCCAATCGGGTCGGGTAACGTCCCGTGTTGAGTCGCAAGCTCAGGCTTTCGCCGAGACGAACCATAATTGCGCACCGAGCCTGATGCCCTCCGCCCCATCATAATCGCGCAAAGCCTCAGCGAGCGCCCTTTCGGCGACGCCGCGCTGAGCGTCGTCGGTTGCTGTTGCCAAGGCTCGCGATACGGGGCCGATCTGCGCTACAAAGCCGGTGGTACCCGCCATATCGTCCGACCGTCAGCATCGTATCAACGGGCCGGATGGCGACGTCCGAGAAGCCCGCGAGACCGAGGATTGTCACGCGCTCCGGGTCGGCGAACGCGAAGGGGCCGGGTGCGTCGGGCTCCGGTTTCTCCTGCGGAGGTAGGTGAGGCACGACCGCCTTGAACGGTACGGCGAACCAGTCATTGTGCTTGAAAGGCCGCCAGCAGGCGAAGAACAGCCGGCCGCCGGTCGCGAGAGCTTGGCGCAGGTTGATGAAGGCCTCGACCGGCGCATCGAAGAACATGACGCCGAACCGGGAGAAGATGAGGTCAGCCTGTCCGGCCGCGAAGCGGTGCGTGGCCGCATCGGCCAGCAGGACCTCGGCCTGCGACAGGCCATCCGCCGCGACCCGACGGCGCGCAACCTCGAGCATGGGCGCCGAGACGTCGACCCCGAGGACATGGCCATTCGCACCCACCCTTGTCGCCAGCGCCAGAACGGTGGCGCCGCAGCCGCAGCCGATATCCAGCACCCGTTCGCCGGGCGCCGGCGCAGCCACGGCGATCGCCTGTTCGGTTATGCCGGCGAAAAGCCGGTCGAGCCGCTCCGCAGCGAGGTCCATTTGGCGCCTGCATCGCCGTTCCAATAAGCCACTTGGTCGGCGTTGGGAGCCGATATGGTCGGGATGTCCGTCAGCGCCGGCTCAGGCATCGACATAATCCACGATCGCAGTCGGCTCAGGCAGCGTCAGGCCGTCTTCGCGCAGGCCGTCGAGGTGAAAACGAATAGCGTCATGCATCTCTTGTTCGACCTCGGCCACGCTATCACCGGTTGCGACACATCCAGGCAGGTCAGGAACATAGGCGGAGTAATTGCTCTCCGCTTTCTCGATAACGATCGCGTAGCGCATGGTAAGTCCTTTAGAGCCCGGCTTGCTTCAAGATACTGGCGAGCGTTCCAAGCTTCAGATCATCGGAGAGCTTTCCTGCGATCGTGACACGGCCGGGTCTTGAGGGATGCTTGAACTGCCGATGTGAGCCTCGAGTCGCCTGCAGTGACCAGCCGCCCTCCTCGATCATTCGGATCGCCTCCCGGACCTTCACGGCCTCGCCGCCTCGTGTTCTAACCCGGCAGCACCCGCACGGCGCCGCGCGACGCGCTCGTGGTCATGGCCGCATAAGCTTTCAGCGCCGTCGTCACCTTCCGCTTGCGCACCTCCGCCGGCTTGAAGCCGTGGCTTTCCACGAGCACCGCACGCCGCCGCGCGAGTTCGGCATCGGGGACGTCGAGGTGGATACGGCGGTTCGGGATGTCGATCTCGATCCGGTCTCCCTCTTCCACGAGCGCGATCGTGCCGCCTTCGGCGGCTTCCGGCGAAATGTGGCCGATCGACAGCCCCGACGACCCGCCCGAGAAACGTCCGTCGGTCACGAGGG
>CAXTFG010000226.1:0-2660 GCA_964243415.1 uncultured Beijerinckiaceae bacterium
TGCTTGGCGAGAGTCGAACCCATTTCGTCTTGCATGCTGATGTCGTGTGTCAAAATCAGTCTCCGAAGTTGGGTCAATCGGGTGGAGGCGCACCTTGGCGTCATTTTCAGGAGGGCACACGACCCCGTCATTGGAGGGTCGTGCAGTCGGCAGTCTCCTCGCTGAGGCGGTGCTAAGGACGGACCCCATCTAAACCTGAAGCTGAACCATCTGGTTTAAATTTGCAACTAGTTATTTCGAGGATTGCCATCGAACCGTTGGATGAGGATGATGAAAGGTGTGAGAGGTCAGAGGACAAGTTTGGGCTCCGACGCGTGCGCGATCGCGCGCGCTTTGGATGCGATCGGCGATTGGTGGTCGCTGCTGATCATTCGCGACGCCATGAGCAGCAAGCGGCGGTTCGGAGAATTTCAGAAGAGCCTTGGCTTGGCCAAGAACATCCTCACCGTGCGACTGCGCAAGTTGGTCGACGTAGGCATCCTGGTTATCGAACCAGCCTCGTACGGAAGCGCCTACAAAGAGTACGTTCTGACCGAGAAGAGCGAACGACTTAGTATCGTTGGTGGCGTTGTGGCAGTGGGGCGAAGAGTTTGCCTTCGCACCCCACGAGACCGCGCCGCGTATGATGGACGTGCAGAGCGGGAGGCCTTTACCGCCGCTGCGGGTGATCGCGGAGGATCAACGAACGTTGGGATTGTGGGACATCAGCTTGCTCGTATCCGGTGACACGCCGCTCGGATCTGTGAGAGGATTTTGATGGATCGGGCCGGCACGACCATGGCGGCCTCCCTATTGGCGTCGCCTCGCGCCGAGCCGAACGCTGAACGTATTTAGTCTGTCAGGATCTACAGTCCGCATCGCGTCCGCGGCTGTCATACCGAACGCGTGAAGGAAAGCGGATGCCGCAAAGCTCCTTCAGCGCCGATAATACGAGGGTGGGTGTCCCGCCCACTTGCGGAAGGACTTACGAAAGTTCGCCGCATCGGAAAAACCAACCCGCGCAGCAACGGTCTCGATCGAGAGATGCGTCGTCTGTAGGAACTCGATCGCCATCGCTCGCCGTAGGTCGTCGAGCACTGCCTGGTAGGAGTGGCCTTCTTCCATGAGCCGGCGATGGAGCGTCCGCGGCGACATACCAAGTTTTGGCGCAATCTCCTCGACCCGCAGAAAAACACCCGAGCTGTTCAGGCATTCGGCGCGAATACGTTTGCTCAGCTCACTTTCCGATCCTGCGTCGCTCACCATCCGATCGAGGAATTGCTGGCAGACCTGCGCGGTGATCGTGTTGGCGTTGGGGCAGGCGCGCGCGAGCACGTCGGCGGCGAAACGCCATTCCATCACCGGCGCGTCGAAGGCGATGTCGCAATTGAAGAGACGCTCATAACGCCGCCAGTGCGGCGGCCGAGGGAAGGTAAAGGACATTCTCTGCGACGGAAATGGCGCTTCGATCACGTGGCTGAACACCGCGCTCGTCGAGCTGCGCCAGAATTCCGCTACGAACGGAAGCAGGTCGCCGAGCGCATCGAAGCCGCGGCTGCGCAAAACGCCTGACGAGCCCTCAATTTGGAAGCTGATCTCGCGCACAGCGGGGCCGGCCATGGTGATATGCTCGACCGAGATCCGCAGTGCATCGCCGAAGGTCGCGCTGCTCAGCATCGCGTAGCCGTAGATGCCGTAGTCGCTGAGCCTTTGGCGGGCGCCAGCTGAGAGCGCGATCTCGGGATGACGGCTGAGCGTGCGCGCGTTGTTATAGATCGCCAGGCGCTGGTGGTGGGAGATGCGCGCGGCGGGATTGTCCATCTCGGCCGGCGCGACGCCCGTGCCGCGGAACAGCTCGTCGACCGAAACGCCCTGCGATGCGAGCTCCGCGGCGACTGCCACGAGCCCGACCAGCACCTGGTTGCGTTCGTCGGGATCGGTCGACAGCGGGCGCACGACGAGCGAGGTCATAGGGCCGGAATTGGCGGTTTTGCCAATGGTCGTCATGTCGAGCCCCTAGCAAAAGAGCTGAGCAGGTAGGTGCGCGATTGGCGTGACTCAACCCGCCATTTGGCAGAATCGAACCTTGGCGCGCGGCGCGCGCCCGGGCAGCTTGGGCGACAACGATCATCGGAGGAACGTCATGGGCTTCGTCAACCATCAACTCGATGGTGCGGTCGGCGTGGTGTCGCTGACCAAGCCGCCGCACAATACGATCGACGACGCGCTTCTGGAAGAACTCGTCGACGCCTACAAAGCGGTCCTCAGGCAGGGCTGCCGCGCCATCCTGTTGCGCAGCGGGCAGAGGCATTTCTGTGCAGGTGCGGACATGGCGTCATTCGGCACGACGACGGTTGGTCACACCAAGCAATCGAGTTTTGAGTCGATGATGGACGCGCTCGAAGACGTGGCCGTTCCGACAGTTGCGGCCGTCCATGGCGGCGTGCTCGGCGGCGGCCTTGAGCTGGCGCTGACTTGCGACAATATCATCGCTGCCGACACGGCGAGCCTTGGCCAGGTCGAGGTTTCGGTCGGCTTGCTGCCCTTGTTGGGCGGCACGCAGAGGATCGTCCAGCGCGCCGGCCTCGCACGCGCGAAAGAGATTGTGCTGCTCGGGCGCCGCTACACCCCGCAGGCCTTCGAGCGCTGGGGAATCATCAATCTCGTCGTGCCGGAGGCGG
>CAXTFG010000227.1:0-239 GCA_964243415.1 uncultured Beijerinckiaceae bacterium
AAGCCTTACGTGTATCATGATTGAAGCATGATGAACATCAGGCTCCGGCGCGGAAAGCCGCGAGCCCTGCGCTTGGGAGATTTTTTGTGAAAGTCCTGTTCCTCGTCAGCAGCGCCGAAATTGGTTTTTGGCTCGCCGAACTTACGCACCCTTACTGGCACTTCACGGAACGCGGCGCCGACGTGCAGCTCGCAAGCCCGGCAGGAGGAAAGATCCTACCCGCCGCGATGAGCGATCCC
>CAXTFG010000227.1:249-2621 GCA_964243415.1 uncultured Beijerinckiaceae bacterium
CCCTATGCCAAGGAAACCTGGGAAGCGAACGACATCGTCAGCAAGGGCTTCCTCTCTGATGCTGCCCTCGCCGGCAAGCTCGACTCGACGTTGGCATTGAAGGATGTGAAGCCAGAAGACTACGATGCCGTCCACGTGGTGGGCGGCGGCGGTGCCGCCGTCGATCTCTATCCGAATGCTGATGTCGCGCGCATTCTCGAGCACTTCTTTGCCGCAGGAAAGGTCGTGGGCGCGCTCTGCCATGGCGCGATCGCCCTGGGAAACAACCCGGACCGGATCGCCGGACGGCGCGGCACCGGGTTTTCGCGCAAGGAGGACGAAGAGGTCGAGAAGGTCTACGGCCGCGACTTCATCCCGAACTTTCCGCAGCCGGTCCTGGAGAAGGCAGGCCTGGAGTTCAGCCACGTCGAGCCCTGGGGCCTTCGCGTGGTGGTCGACGGCAAGCTCATCACCGGTCAGAACCAACAGTCGGCGTCCGAGTACGCCATTGCCTTCAACCACGTCCTGGCCGGCGGCAGCCCGGTGGCGCGCAGCTGACATTCGTATCCGTTCGTATGAGCCTGGTCGCACGGCGATCTGGTCTCAAGGAGTGAGGCGATGAAGGCTGTTGCACGATCGGACTGGCGCGGCACTTGGAAGGGAGGTGCCGGCACAATTTCCACGCAAAGCCCGACCTTGGAGAAGGTCTCCTTCTCCTTTTCGAGCCGCTTCGCCGGCGCGCGCGGCGCCAGTCCGGAGGCACTCCTCGCAGCAGCCTATGCCGGCTGCTTCAATCAAGCGCTCGCCAACAATTTCGGCATGATCGGCCTCGAGGCCGAAAGCATCGAGACGTCTGTTAGCGTCGAGGTGAGTATTGGCGAAAAAGACCGGCCTACAATCGAGGGCATCCATGTCGTCGTTGACGCCAAGGTCCCCGGCGCGACTCAAGCGCAATTCGATGAATGCGCCGAAAGCGCACGGACAAACTGCAGCATAACAAGGGCGCTGAAATGCACCATCGCGATGGAGGCACGGCTGGCATGAGGGCGTCCCGCTCTTCTTCGGGGGAATTAGTCGAGGATTGCTCGCGCGCTGGTCCGGACACAACAGACGAAAACGGGAGGTTCGTATGAAGACCGTCAGCATCGTCTCCTCGTCGGGCCATGGGCATACGCGTGTTATCGCCGAGCATATTGGGCGAGGTGTGGATGCGTTCCCGGGATGCCGAGCGGACCTGATCGAGATCACGGCCGCCCAGATCGCAGACAACGGCCGATGGCATGACGAGGACATCATGATTCGCTTGGCATCGTCGGATGCCATCGTGTTCGGCGCGCCGACCTACATGGGATCAGCCGATGGACTGTTTAAGTTATTTCTGGACAACGCGATCGGACCCTGGTTCGGCCAGGATTGGAAAGACAAGATCGGCGCGGGCTTTACGAACTCGTCGTCGCGCTCGGGCGACAAGTTGATGACCCTCCAACAATTGTCGGTCTTCGCGGCGCAGATGGGAATGGTCTGGGTCGGGATCGGAGGGACCCGCCCGGCGGCAATTTCTCCGCGAGCCGCTACACGGATGTGAACGTCAACGGTGCCTGGCTCGGGCTGATCGCCCAGAGTTTCAACGACGGCACTACCGAGACGGCACCACATGCGGGCGATCGCCTCACGGCCGAGCGGTTCGGACGTCGCATAGCGCGCGTGACGACCCGCTGGATGGCGGCGGCGCAAGACTTCCCGCCTCAACCGATCGGCGACGCGGAAGCGCGGCGGCGTAATCTCGCCGGCCCGGACGAATGGCGGCGCTTCGATGACTGACACGCGGCAGCGAGCACCGCGTCGTCATGCCGCCAAATCGGCTCCAACGCGGTCAGATCGGCGGCGGCCTCACGTCGCACACCGCGATACCGCGGGATGTCATGCGCTGGGCGAAGGGTTTCACGTCACCTTCCTTAGGAACGCGGTCGCGGAGTCACCGTCGACGAGTTCATGAACGCCGTCGAAGCCTGAAATCGCCGAGGTCCCGTTTCCTCCGAAGCGCCTTTGATGGGCTTCGCCGTCGATAGAAGATCCACTATGCCAGCATACGTCGTTTTCCAATCCACCACGATCGACGAGGCCAAGCTCGAGAGCTACGCCGCCAAGGCGATACCGATCGTCATTGCTCACGGCGGGCGACGGCTCCAAGCCCTGCTCGATCACCGGCTGCGCTCTCCGCTATCGATGAGAATGTACGACGTGCCGAGTACCCAGGCGGTCGCATGATGCGCGCGGGCTCCCAACGCGTGAAACCGACACCCACACCGTAAATCGAGGGACACGGGCCAAGCCCCTCGACCTGCAGGACGAGAGTGCCGCCATAGGCTTGGGCCGTCAGATGGTGTTTTGAG
>CAXTFG010000228.1:0-2009 GCA_964243415.1 uncultured Beijerinckiaceae bacterium
GATCGCGATGATGTCGGAATGCTGATCGCCATCATGTCGGAACCGTGATCGCCATCATCCCGGAATGCTGAGCGCGATGATCCCGGAATCCGCAACGGAGGCCGATATGAGCGATTTCCAGGTTCTATCCGTAGAGGCGGCGTCCGCGCAGCTGCGGCCGACAGCAACCTATATGAAGCGCACCGTACGGCGCCCTGAGCTACGCCGGATTGTCCCGCTTGCCGACACGACGATCTACGACATGGAACAGCGTGGTGAGTTTCCACGCAGGTTCTACCTCACACCTCGCTGCGCTGCGTGGGACTTGGACGAGGTGGAGGCTTGGCTTGCCGAACGTCGCAGGACTTCGGAGGCTCCAGCCTGCGTGCTGCGCGACAATCAGGATCGGAATCTCCGTCAATCAGGATCGGCCGCGGATAATGGCAACTTTGGCGCCCCTTTAAGGGGTGGTTGTCGGTGACCGCGCCGGGCCGGGTAAAGCTGGATCTCTTCTGTGAAGGGATCTGACCATTGCCCGGCCGCCATGTCACCGATCACCAAAGGAAGCTGTATATGAAGGCCCGACAGACAGATGGCGTTGCAGTCGCTGCGGCAAAGGCATCGTTCGGTAAGTCGACGGCGTACTTACTCGAGGGGGAAGGCCAGATGGCGCCCCGGGTTCCGGAGGCGCGAGGACGCCGGCGTCCAGATCCGTTGGTCGACATCTTTGACGCGGAGGTGGTGCCGATGTTGAAGGGGGCGCCGGGGCTGCGGGCGGTCGGCATTTTCAGGGAGCTGGAGCGTCGTCATCCTGACCTGGAGCCGGGCGTGCGTCGGACGCTGGAACGACGTATCCGCGCATGGCGCGCACTCCACGGCGCCGAGCAGGAGGTCATCTTTCGCCAGGTCCATGAGCCTGGGCGGATGGGACTGTCGGACTTCACCGAAATGAAGGACCTCGGCGCTGAGACGGTCACCGTCGCGGGCGCGTTGCTCGACCACCGCTTCTATCATTTTCGTCTCGCCTACAGCGGGTTTGAGCATGCGCACGTCATTCTGGGCGGAGAGAGCTTCGTCGCCCTGGCGGAAGGGCTGCAGAACGCCCTGTGGGCATTGGGCGGCGTCCCGCGCCTGCATCGCAGTGACAGCTTGTCGGCGGCGTTTCGCAACCTCGACAAAGATGCCCGCGAAGACCTGACCCGGCGTTACGACGCGCTGTGTGCCGACTATGGCATGGAGCCGACCCGCAATAATCGCGGCATCGCGCACGAGAATGGTTCGATCGAAAGTCCGCACGGCCATTTCAAGTTTGCCGTGAAGGACGCCCTCCTGCTGCGCGGCACCAGCGACTTCGAGAATCTCGATACCTATCGAGCGTTCATCGACGAGATCGTCGGTCGCAACAATGCCCGTATCAGGCGGCATATCGAGGCCGAGCGCCCCGCTTTGCAGGCACTACCACCGGGACGTAGCTGCGACTTCGAGGAGAAGATCGTCACGGTCACCTCCTCGAGCGCCTTCACCTTGAAGAGAGTGTTTTACACCGTACCGTCCCGCCTCATCGGCAGCCGGTTGCGCGTCAGGCTCTACGATGACCGCCTTGATGTTTTGCTCGGTGGCACCTGGCTTATGACGCTGGAGCGTGGCCGTCCCGTCAGCAGCAACAAGCATGGTCATGTCGTCGACTATCGCCACGTCATCCATTCGCTGCGCAAAAAGCCCATGGCGCTGCTCAATCTTGTCTACCGGGCGCAGCTCTTCCCGCGTGAGGCATATCGCCTCACCTTCGACCGTCTCCTTGAAGCCATGCCCGAAAAAGCCGCGTGCCGGCTGATGGTCGACATCCTTAGCCTCGCGCATGACCGCGGATGCGAGGCTGAGCTCGCAAGCATCCTGACGGTCGAACTCGACGCCGCGCGCCTGCCCGATAAGCGCGCGCTCATATTGCGCGAGCGCCCCGAAAATTGAGAACAGCAGTTCGCCGTGAGGCGTGGTCGTGTCCATCTGCTCGGTCAGCGAGCGGAACGCGT